>JAEEOC010000057.1 GCA_016284035.1 Dehalococcoidales bacterium | reverse complement strand
TCACCGATCCTAAAGTGAATATCAACCTGCACCGACAGAAGATGGGCATGGTCTTCCAGCATTTTAATCTCTTCCCTAACATGACCGTCTTAAAGAATATGACCCTAGCTCCCATGAAGCTTCTGCATAAGACGCCTGAAGAAGCTGAACAAAAAGCTCAACACCTTTTGAAGAGAGTGGGTCTGCAGGAGCGAGCAGATGCTTATCCGAGCCAGCTCTCTGGCGGCCAGAAACAGCGAATTGCTATCGTCCGAGCCCTCTGCATGGAGCCTGAAGTCATGCTCTTTGACGAACCGACTTCCGCGCTCGACCCTGAAATGGTCGGTGAAGTTTTGGATGTAATGAAGTCTCTCGCCCGTGAGGGCATGACTATGGTGGTGGTCACCCATGAGATGGGTTTTGCCCGCGAAGTCGGAGACCGCGTCATCTTTATGGACGAAGGCAAGATCGTTGAAGAAAACACTCCTAACGAGCTCTTCGACCATCCGAAGAGCGAGCGACTCAAGAGCTTCCTGAGTAAAGTGTTATAAACCAAAAAAAAGACCGTTACCATCGTAACGGTCTTTCAGTTTATTCTGTAAGCGGATTATTAGATATCCAGGTTCTTTACCTGAGTAGCATAGGTCTGGATGTAATTACGACGCGGTTCGACATTGTCGCCCATGAGCATACTGAAGATCTCGTCTGCTTTCTGAGCATCTTCGATCTCGACCTGCAGCATGGTGCGGGTCTCCGGGTTCATGGTGGTCTCCCAAAGCTGTTCTGCACTCATTTCACCAAGACCCTTATATCGCTGGACATCGTATTTCTTATTGGATGCACGGTATTTGGCAGCGATCTCGTCTTTCTCTGCATCTGAATAGACCCAGTGCTCTTCTTTGGCAGATTTGATCTTGTATAGCGGAGGCTGAGCGATAAACAGGTGGCCTTCACTGATGAGCTGCGGCATGTGTCGGAAGAAGAAGGTCAAAAGCAGGGTCCTGATATGAGCACCATCGACATCAGCATCGGTCATAAGGACCAGCTGATGATAGCGGAGCTTGGTGACATCGAAGTCTTCATCGATGCCGGCCCCCAGAGCGGTGATAAGAGCCCTGATTTCTTCATGAGCGAACATCCTGTCGGGTGATGCCTTTTCAACGTTCAGAATCTTACCACGGAGCGGCAGGATGGCCTGGGTGCGTCGGTTGCGTCCCTGTTTTGCGGAACCGCCTGCGGAGTCACCCTCGACAAGGAAGAGCTCACACTGTGAAGGATCTTTTTCGGAGCAGTCAGCCAATTTGCCGGGAAGCGTGCCGGTCTCAAGAGAACCCTTTCGGGTTACAAGTTCACGGGCATGTCTGGCGGCGTCACGAGCCTTAGCTGACAGTACGCATTTTTCAAGGATCTTCTTGGCATCGTCGGGATGTTCTTCCAGATAAAGAGCCAGTTCATCGTTGACTGACTGATCAACAAAAGTCTTCATCTCGATATTGCCGAGCTTGCCTTTGGTCTGACCTTCGAACTGAGGTTCGGAGAGTTTTACTGAAACGATGGCGGTGATGCCTTCGCGGACGTCATCACCGGTAAGGTTGTTATCATTGTCCTTGAGGATGCCGTTGCGACGGGCATAATCGTTGAGACAGCGGGTGAGAGCGGTTCGGAAACCGGTCAGATGAGTACCGCCGTCCTGGGTGTTGACGCAGTTGGCGAAGGAAAAAGTATTATCGGTGTAATTCTCCGTATATTGGAAAGCAACTTCCACGGAATACTTATCGGTCTGACGCATCAGCGAGATGGGATGCGGGTGTATCGCAGTCCTGTTGCGGTTGAGACGGCGGACGAACCCGGCGATACCACCCTCGAAGAAATAGGACATATATGAATCTACACGTTCATCGTTGAGCTCGATCTCGAGTCCGCGGTTAAGATAAGCGATCTCACGGATCCTTTCGGTAAGGGTGTCGAGTTCGAAGACGGTCTCGGTGAAGATCTGATTATCAGGAAGGAATGTAACGGTCGTGCCGGTTCCTTCACAGTCGCCGATGATCTGCAAATCGCTTGTCACGTGGCCTCGGCTGTAGGTCTGTTTATAGATGTGGCCGTTTCGTTTGACTTCGACTTCAGTGTGGGCGGAAAGTGCATTTACGACAGAGGCGCCGACACCGTGGAGACCGCCGGAGACCTGATATGCTTTGCCGCCGAACTTACCGCCGGCATGCAGAACTGTCATGATGGTCTCGAGAGCAGATTTGTGAGTCGTCGGATGGATATCGACAGGGATACCTCGGCCATTATCTTCCACAGAAATAGATTCATCTTTATGGATCGTGACGATGATCTTGTCGCAGGAACCGCTCATGGCCTCGTCTACACTGTTATAGACGATCTCATATACCAAATGATGGAGGCCGCGTCGGTCTGTAGAACCGATATACATGCCCGGTCGTTTTCGGACAGCTTCCAGACCCTCTAAGACTTGGATATCAGATGCAGAATATTCTTCTGGCTGATTCACTTTCGAGGTTTCTTCATCCATAACGCACAACTCCTCACGAATAAAACGATTGCAATAAAGCTAATTAATCAACTATAGAATTATAGCATAAAGACAGGCGTAAATTACACTTGAGTAGGCATATGGTCGACCAAAAAGGTCTACTTTGAAAGACCGGGACAGAGTTTCGATACGATATCGAGCAACTCGCTGTCGGTCACAATGAGCTGTTCAACCTTATTTACAGCGTGGGAAACGGTCGAAGCATTGCGGTTGCCGACAGCCTGCCCTGCTGCAGCAAGAGACAGGCCTCGCTGTTTCAGAACATACATCGCGACCTGTCTGGCAAGAGCAGTCTTCTGGTCTCTGTCGGAACCAAGTATCTTTTCGGGGGTCACCCCAAACGAAGAAGCAATATCTTTGATGAGACCATCGATGTCAGAACTGCTGTCACAGGATGGAACATGATTCTGTCCGCGTAAAGCTTTCTTTATGATGTCCATCGTGATCGGTTCTTTCAGCAATGTCGCATAAGCAATAACTTTGTTGAGTCTGCCTTCCAGTTCGCGGATGCTGGTGCACGGTGCCTCGGCAATGGCAGAAATCATCTCGTCAGAGAGATCGACCTGCCTTCCATGGACACGGGTCTTGATGATTGCCAATCTGGTCTCATATTCCGGCGCCTGGATATCGGTGATCAGACCCCATTCGAAGCGGCTCTTGAGTCGGTCTGCAATGCGGTCCATATCGGCCGGAGTTCTGTCGGATGTCACTACGATCTGATGTCCGGCTTCTCTGGCGGAGTTGAAGATGCTGAAGAAAATATCCTGTGTTGCTTCTTTGCCGGCAAGGTCGTGGATATCATCCACCATGAGCACATCGGCAGATGCATATTTTTCCTTGACCATATCGGTCGTGCCGTTGGAGAAGGAGCGGATGCATTCCGATATCAAAGATGAGCAGGAAGTATAAAGCGGCCTGAGATTATGCTCGACCGATCTCTGCCCGATAGCCTGAAGCAGATGTGTCTTGCCTAAGCCGGGAGATGCACAGATAAAGAGCGGATTGAATTGGTTATCAGCATTTCCGTCAGCGATGCTGAGTGCGGCGGCATGAGCAAGCTGGTTGGAAGGACCGACCACAAAGTTCTCAAAAGAAAGCTCCGGGCGCAGATGGTAAAGCGCACAGATGTTCTTGTCTTCCTGGGTGGCAGGTCGGGACGGATCCCAATCCACGGTGAATTCAACTGATACTTTCCTGCCGATCTGTTTGAAAAGATGTCTCTCCACCAAAGGAAGGTGGTTTTGCTTCAAACAGGCAGCAGTAAAATCATCTTTCACACCGACCACAAAAGTCTTGTCTGTCATCGACAGGCCTTTTGTGTCAGCAAACCAAGTTTTATAGTTAGATTTGGTGACGGCTAGCTGTATAACACCTAGCACCGCTTTCCAAATACTCTCGGCAGGCTCCATAAGTTTGTTAAATTACCTCTCTCTATCGTAAAAAAAAGAAACTGAAAAATCAGTTCTTTTCTTTACACCAATATGATAACATGGTCCGTGAATAAGCGCTTCAACAGGAAACTATGGCATATCCCTTGGAATCTAAAAGGGAATAAACAAATTTTACTTCAATTTTCGTCAATTTTCCCGATTTTTCGTCATCTTTCTCAATTTTAAGATGATTTGACAAAAAGAAAAATATTGCTTTTTACCATTGTCTTTTATGTCAAATATTTATGCCACAAAACATAATTATTTGACATCGATTTGTTGACATAAAATCGTCAAAAATAGCTATAAAAAGACCCTAAGTGATAGAATGACGACATGAAGATCGTATTTATGGGCAGCCCGGATTTTGCTGTGCCTGTTCTGACAAGACTTGTCGAGGACGGACATC
Organism: Dehalococcoidales bacterium; assembly: GCA_016284035.1. Classification (GTDB taxonomy): domain Bacteria; phylum Chloroflexota; class Dehalococcoidia; order Dehalococcoidales; family UBA1222; genus UBA1222. The sequence continues at coordinate 66,041 of JAEEOC010000057.1, read as the reverse complement.
AGATTGCTGCTGTCTATACCCAGCCGGATAAACCCGCAGGCCGTGGACAGACCCTGCATATATCCCCTGTCAAATCCTATGCTTTGTCCAGGGGTTTTATAATCAAACAACCTTTGACACTGAAAGACACTGCTGTCCAGGATGAGCTCAAGGCGCTTGCGCCGGACATCATCATCGTCGTGGCATACGGTCTTTTCCTCCCGGATGCTGTCCTGAACCTTCCTGCTTTCGGCTGTATCAATGTCCACCCCTCGATCCTTCCCAGACATCGTGGGGCGGCGCCGGTTGTTTCAACGCTCCTGTCAGGGGACACCTGGGGTGGTGTCACGATCATGAAAATGGATTCCGGTTGGGACACCGGAGATATCCTTGCCGTGTCTAAGGTCCTGATCAGATCGGAAGATACTACTGCCAGCCTGATGTCTAAACTCTCCTTCATTTCAGCATCAATGATGTCTGATTTCCTTCCCCGTTGGACAGCTGGACTGGTCATTCCTCGGCCACAGGACTCAACCGAAGCGACTTATTTCAGGATGATGAAAAAAGAAGACGGGCTTATCGATTGGTCCTTAGATGCTGTCGCGATCCGAAATCGGGTAAGAGCACTCCAGCCGTGGCCCGGCACCTTTACCCATATCGACGGAAAACTTTTGAAGATCCTGACATGTACGGTCGTTTTAGCAGAAACTGATGAAAAACCCGGTACGGTGATCCTGTCTAAACGGGACGTAGATGTCGTGACAGGACATGGTCTCCTCAGGCTCGGAACGATACAGCCTGAAGGAAAAAAAGCCATGCCGGCATGCGATTACGCCAGAGGCAATGGTTTTCCTGCCGGATGTGTCCTAGCTTAAACGCTTCAGCAGCTCTTCTTCGGTCAGAGTTTCCTGAGTATTGTTCTGCATATCTTTGAACGTATAGTTCTTGTTCTCGGCTTCAGATTCACCGATTATGATGACATAACGTGAGCCAAAAGTGTTGGCCTGTCGCATCTGTGCTTTCATAGATCTGGGTGAGTACACGGTAGCAACAGGGACCCCGTTTTCTCGCAGTGCGGATGTGATATGTCCTGCCATGTCCAGGGTGTTTTCTCCACACCAGATGACGAATACGTCAGGCTTGTCGGATTTCGGAGGCTCGATTCCGGCGCGTTTCAGGTTCAGGATCACTCTTTCGAGACCGGTTGCAAAGCCAACACCTTCGGTGGGTTTACCGCCAAGTTCTTCAATGAGTTTGTCGTATCTGCCGCCTCCGCCGATGGTGCTCTGTGCGCCTTCGATGAGAGGCTGGATCTCAAATACGGTCTTGGTGTAGTAATCGAGGCCGCGGACCAGCCTGTGGTCGATCACATAGTCGAGTTTTAACTGATCCAGGCGTTTTGTGAGAGCAGCAAAATGAGCGCTGCATTCATCGCAAAGGTGTTCGATAGATTTGGGTGCATTATCAGCCAAGACCTTGCAGTTGGGTTTCTTGCAATCAAGGAGTCTCAGGACGTTCTTTTCAAAACGGTTCTTACAGTCCTCGCACATTTCACCCAGATGGTCGCGGTAATAATCGCGGAGCGTCTTGAGATAGGCCGGACGACATTCAGGGCAGCCGATGTTGTTAACAAGGAGTGTAAGGTCCTTGAGCCCCAGCTTCTTATAGAAACAGCAGGACATATCGATGACTTCGGCATCCAGCAACGCTGAGGATTCGCCCAAAGCCTCGAAACCGAACTGATGGAACTGGCGCATACGGCCGGCCTGAGGCCTTTCGTATCGGAAGATCGACATGATGTAATACAGTTTTACAGGCTGGGGAAGATTGGACATACCGTGTTCGACATAAGCTCGGCAGACAGGCGCAGTACCTTCCGGACGCAGTGTCACAGAGCTTCCGCCCAGATCGTTAAATGTATACATCTCTTTCTCAACGATATCCGTACCTTCTCCAACACCACGTATGAACAGTCCTGAGTCTTCAAATACAGGAGTGTCCAGTCGTGAGTAATGATATAGCGCGGCAACTTCTGCTGCGGTATCTTCTACGTATTTCCAGTAAGCCTGATCTTCAGGCAGTTTGTCTTGAGTGCCTCTAGGTGCTTGATACATCTGAATGCTCCAGTCTTAAGTCTAAAAGTGTCGTCAGCGCACTAATGCAACGACGAAGAAACCAATCATAATGATGATAAGGATGACCTTGATCACTGCGGTACAAAGAGTTCCGATCATGGCACCCAGTGCAGCCTTCAAGGCATGTTTTACATCCTGCTCATGGATGAACTCTCCTATAAAACCTCCGAGAGCCGGTCCGACGAGGATGCCCCAGGGCATGAAGAACAGACCGGCGATCGTGCCCAGGGCTACACCTATCTGGCCTGCCTTGGAAACATCCATCTTTTTGGCTCCAAGCAGTTGTGCAACAAGATCCAATACCATTATGAATACGCAAATCGCCGCAAAGACGATCGTGGTCGTTAGTGATATCTTCTCAAAACCTGTGCCCCAGGAATACAGAACAAATCCGGCTAAGGCCAGTGGGATACCGGGCAGTGCCGGCAAGAAAACACCGACAAGTCCCAGGACTAAGAGAAGTCCGCTAGCGATAGGGATGATTATGTCAAGAGGTGCCATTTATCTTTTCCTAATTAAATATGTTGATGAGGCTGCCAAGTCCGCCCAGACCAGAAGAACCGCTGCCTGAACCTCCGAGGCCTTCAAGCAGATCAAAAAGGTCGCCCAGGTCGCCATCGCCGGAACCGCCTTCAGAGCCGTTCAGTGCGTCTAGGAGATTTCCGAGGTCGTCTTCATTGACAGAGCCGCCTTCGTAATCATTGAGTCCTTCAAGAAGGTTTCCGAGATCGATAGATCCGTCTCCGGAGCCTGATGAATTACCATCGCCAGATCCGCTGAGACTGCCTAAAAGATCGAAAAGGTTTCCGAGGCCTTCGGATGAATCACCATTGCCGGTAAGACCTCCCAGTATATCTATTATGCTGCCGCCTTCACCATTACCGGTGAGGCCGCTGAGGATGTCAGAAAGGTTGATGGCACCAGTATCATCAGGATCATCGCCGTTACCTTCCCCGTTCCCGATATTGTCGAGATCGATGCCACCTAAAAGACCGCTTAGATCAAATAAACCGGATGCATCGATAACACTGGCTTTTCCGGGCAGGACGAATTTTTCGTCATCGATATCTTTGAAAGACATCTTGCTGAAAGTGATATAAACGTCAGAAGTCTCCATCCTGACAGGGAAGCCGTAGTCTTCCCAGAGCCAGATGGTGGTGCTTCGTGAATTGTAATCTGAACTCAAAGGAAGAGCGTCTTCATAAACGAATACTGCGCATTTTTTGCCGTCGACGACCTGTTCGCCCAGGATCGTGCATTTGGAGAGATCCAGATCCTTGATGAGGACATGAGGGGCATAATCAGAAAGATCGATGGATACTTTTAGTGCTTTCTTAAGAAGAGAGACATAGATATAATCGTCACCTGTATCGTAATCCATGTAGATCGAGACCGGGAACTTCATCATGTTGGTGTCGATCCTGGCATGATTGGTCTCAGAATAGACTTTTGCTTTGATATCGAAGTCTATATCAGTGTTGGAAGCAGTGCCATACACTTCACAGTAGGCGGAGTCAGGATATTTTGCGATGATCTTCTCAAGATCGGGAGTAGCGTCCGGATCAAGGTCGCCATTTTTATTATTACAACTCAGCGGGTCGCAAGCTGAAGTCAGCGCGACGGCTAAGCAGAGTACAGCCGAAAGAAAAATACTGAAAAACTTCTGTTTTTTCATACATGGCCTCCGTAGTCTTCTGCATAGAATTGTAGCAAGAAATACAAAATAATGCTTTACTTGAATAACCTGGTAAATCACCGGCAGATAAGGAAGGTCTGGCAATGATAGAAGATGCAGTAAAAAAGATACTGGCCGAAGTGCCAAAAGACGTGAGGGTCGTGGCCGCCATCAAGACCCGAACTTCAGAGGAAGTGTTGCGAGCGATCGATGCCGGCATCAGATATGTCGGAGAGAATTATGTAAAAGAAGCGCAGGAACTCCATCCTGTGATCGGCAATAAAGCAATGTGGCATATGATCGGTACGGCACAATCCAACAAAGCCAAGATCATTGCGCAGCTCTTCGATATGGTCGAAAGCGTGGATTCCTATCATTTTGCTAAGGCGTTGGATACCCAGTGCGGCAAGATAGGGAAAAAGATGCCGATTCTTTTGGAGATCAACAGCGCCCGTGAGGAACAGAAGAGCGGGATCCTGCCTGAAGATGCGCTGGAGGTCATTAAGAGCGTTTCAGCACTGCCGAACCTGTCTGTCCAGGGACTTATGACTATGGGTCCATTGCTTGATGACCCAGAAGAGATCAGGCCGTATTTCAAACTTACGAAAGAACTCTTCGAAGATATAAAAAAGCAGACAGTGCCCAATGTGGAAATGAAATACCTTTCCATGGGTATGACGAGCACTTATCGTGTAGGTATCGAAGAGGGAGCCAATATCGTAAGGGTCGGCACGCTCCTGTTCGGAGAACGCCACTATCATTAGATAAGCGACAGAAGGTCGCTGATGACGTCGCTGAGGCAGTCGAAGGGCTTATAGGATACTCCCTGTTTGTCGCATTCTTTAGCGAGACTCTCTATCCCATAAACATAATCACACATGCTGGCGGCTTTGAAATCAGAAAGGCCGTTCCCGAAATATGCGATACGATAGCCTTCTTTGATGAAATGCTTGGCATAAGCTTCTTTGAAGTGATCTCTTACAGCTTTTCCTGACGGATCGTGATAGACAGCTTTGATACCGTTTGGCAGGTACTCGCAGTCAGCTGCGTGGTATTCAATCTGGGGGAAACCTATCAGATCCAGTATGGCCTCGATATAAAAAGTCATGCCGTTGGAGACGAAGACAAAACGCACGTCGTGATCTTTGCAAAACGTCAGGAGTTCTGACAGTCCCGGACGCAGGCGTACATGTTTTACGGCATAGCGCTGCAGTTCTTCTTTAGAAGCTTTTACGTAAGCGAACGCCTTGGCGTTATAGTCATTGACAGTGATCTTGCCATGCCTGAAATCATCGAACCACTGTCGCCATGGAACATCGGTATAGTCATCAAGGATCTGAAAACTGAGGTCTCCGACAGTCACAGTGCCGTCAAAATCGCACTGTATCATGAGAGGTTTATGAGACATGCTTGCTCTGCCAGACATCGTCGATGACGTCTTCAAAGGATTCGGTGATCTGAGTCTTCGTCAACGAACCGGGAACGATCAGATCAGTATAAAGGATGCCGTCGAGATGGTTGATCTCATGTTCCAGTGCCTGTGCCTTAAGGCCGGTTGCGTCGATCCTGACCGGGCTGCCGGCGGGGTCGACTGCTTTGACGATCACTTCGCGGGAACGTTTTACTTTGCCTTGCATCTGGGGGACGCTGAGACAGCCTTCGGTGACATATCTTTCGCCGAAATGCTTGGCAACTTTAGGATTGACCAGGACGATAGGATCTTCATCGGGAACCCAGATGACGATGACACGTTTGGATACGCCGATCTGCGGCGCGGCGAGACCTACCCCGCCGGCAGCTTCCAACGTCTCCACCATGTCTTCGGCCAATTTTACGATGGATGCATCTATATTCTGAACTACCTCAGCCTTCTTTCGAAGGAGAGGATTGGGTGCTACTAAGATCTGTCTGATCGCCATAATATAAATCCAGTCTAGTTTTTAAGTAATGATTATTATACAAAACTTTTCGGGATACTGACATGACATAAGTCTCAATCCGGAAGGAAAGTATCGAGAATCTCACATCATCATATCAGGGGGATTTTCTTACTCATTCTTTGCGTCCGAGTATCTCCACAGTATCCTTGATGCCCGTTCTTTCGCTCGGTCTTCAAAGTCTTTGTAATTGTCATGTACGTATTCCGCCAAATCGCAGAAAACATCCAGTCTATCCGGAGCCACCCAGAATCCGCGTTCACGATCGGTATCGTAATCGTTTACCCAAAGTTCGAGTATCTTGAGCGGAAGCTCTCGGACAAGCTTAAACAGGATATGTTCATTTACCTGTACTTTGACGTTTTCTGAGTAATAATACTCAAATGCGTTTCTCTGGACCTCCATCTTTGATGAGAGTCTTTTGTTTATTTCCTCATAAGTTTTGTCGAGATCGACTGCATAATCTTCGTCTCGCCAGAGCTCGTCATCGTGGAAAAGATCCTCCCAGTTTGCGATGAGAGACTTAACGAATCTTTCCATTACGTTAAACACCCAGCTCCCGTTGGGGCTAAGATAATCTGTGAAGGCCTCATGTCCTTCCTCGTTACGGATCTTCTCTGCCAGCCATTCGTAATAATCTCCCGCCTCGAGGAAAAGGCTATCCTCGAGAGAGATATCTTCGCCGTAATCTTTGGGATGGTACTTTTTGGCTTCCCTTGAATCGATGGCGTCTGTGATGATATTGCTGTAAGGGATACCGTTTTCCTCAAAATATTCCTTAAGTCTATCTGGGAGGCGAGTATGAGAGTCCTCGTACGGATTTGCTCCTTCTTCGTAATAGGAACTGTCCAGCGAAGCTGCTAACTCGCATATCTTGTTCACGAGATGATGATCGCTCTTGAGAGTCTTTTCGGTCAGTCCCTCCACGAGGTCGCAAAAGGCATCTTCCGCATCTCTAAAAATGTTGTAATATTCGCTCGTCCCGTCAGCGAATTCCCCGTAATTATCCATGTCAGGGGGAGTCGCAGATAGGGCTTCCAGGATGCATAAGACCGTGTCAGTGTTATTTAGCATGCTGTCCGGCAGGGATTCGATGATCTCGTACCCGTCTGCTTCCAGTGCTGCTTTTATGATATCAATGTCAGAAAACAGTTCAGGAGAAACATTATGCCAGGCCTCACTGTCCTTGCTTATCGTAAACAGAGCAGTCTCTTTGTCGGACTTGAGTCTGTCCGAGGCATATTCGAGTGATGCCCAATTGTTTTCGACAGCCGCGAAGATGATCTCCTTGTCATCACGAAGCTCGTCTGAGGCGTACTCCAGAGCAGCCCCGTAATTATTTACAGCGGTCAGTACGATTTCACGATCGTTTTTAAATATTTCAGACGCGTATTGAAGTGCTGCGCCGTTGGATGTTACTGCAGATAAGACTACTTGCCTGTCGGAGCGAAGCTGTTCTGGCAACACCTGGAGCAGTTTCCCGCGCTCAGCTACAGCTTTCATTACGTATTCTTTATTTGAACGGAAAGCCTCCGACGCATAGCGGAAATTGGACATATCCTGCTCCAATGCGATATCTACCACGTCCTGATCGCCTTTGAGCCGTTCGGAAACATATTGGAGGTTTGACCCTACATTGGACACTGCTTTAAGTGCCACTTTCTTGTCATCTTTGAACTTGTCTAATACATACTGGAATGCATAACTATTGGCATCGAGTGCCTGAAGGACGAAACCGCGGTCGTTTTGGAGCTCTTCAGATGCGTATGTTATGGCGTAATCGGTATCTTTTATGGCACCAAGGACGGTCTTTCTGTCCGCTTTGGACGCAGGTAACGCATATGCTAAGCACTCGCCGCGACGAGCGACCAGTTTTTTTATGAATTCAAGGTCTGAAAGATCCTTTTCTGAGGCGTTTTGGAGCCATGCCCACCACCAGTATACTGGGACCTTGTCATATACGTCTTTTTTGGGATAATCGATATATTCATATTTTTCCCACAGATCCCAGCATTCATGCTTGGCCCAATCCTTCAGATCGTGGGCATTGTCAAATATGTATTCTGCGGCAGAACAAAAAGAACCGAGACGATCAGACGGAAATACAAATGGTGCTGCTTCTTCCTTGCCGTCCGGCATATCGGGGTCTGTAAAACTGCTTTCTGAATAGCTCTCGTCAGCAGGTACGCATACAGCACATTCATAATCCCCTGAAGTTTTTCTTTGCAGTCTTAGTTTGACGCCTTCACCGACGCTGATAATGACACTGTCCGAGGGGTTTGTTTCGGTTTGCGGTCCGACGACTTTCATCTTTTCGGAAAGCCTGTTGTTAACAAAAGCGTAAGTATCCTGCGGAGATGCAGATGAGTCCGCAATCCTTTCAGTGTCCCGATCGATCAGTGCAGAAAGCAGCCTTTTAATAAAACCTGTACGCGCGATCTGTGGAAACATTTCTTCGCAAAAAGCTTGGGATTGTTTTCTTTTCTTTTCCTTGACCAGTTTGCGAACGTATATATGCAGCTTCTCGGCCGTCTCATCCATGAGTCTTCTTTTTAAATCAAAATCATCGTCCATGATCAGTCTCTCCCGGTTTTTGTTCTCACGTTATTGATTAGCCGCACCGCAGATCCCTACAGGCGAAGTGCGTTAATTGTTCAACAGTATTTTTCCCCAACTATCATGGATTGTCCAGATTGTGTATGCATCCCGGAAACGAAAAAGCCCTGGCTTGCGACGGCCAGGGCAAAATGGGAGAGAAATAAAAATGAAAGGAAGGTTAGCCTTCGATTGAAGGGGCTACATCGATCTTGATCTGCTTCTTCTTCAGTTCTTCTGCTTTGGGAAGAGTGATCATCAGGACACCATCTTTGTAGGAAGACTGGACCTTGGAAGTATCGATGGTCTCGGGGAGTCGGAGTGCTCGGTAGAAAGAACCGACAGGTCGTTCATTTACCAAGTAAGTGATCTCCTTGTCATCAGCGGCAGGATCCTTGCGTTCTGCTCGGATAGTAAGGACGTTATCTTCGATGGAGACATCGATATCTTTAGCGTCGATACCGGGGAGAGAAGCTGCAACAGCAAAAGTGTCGCCTTTCTTCATTACATCGAGAGAGATGTTCCAATCTTCGCAGCTGGAATAATCATTGGACTGCCACAATCGGTTGGCAAGGTTCTCCATCATTCGCATTTCCTGTAAGGGATTCCAAAGTTTAGTAGTCATTTCAAAAAACCTCCTGTTTTGTTGTTATCTGTTTGTTTTAGCAATCTCTTTTCTCGATTGCTAGTAACACTATATACCTAAACAACAATAGTGTCAATACCTTTTTCAAAAAAATTAGCAATATTTTTTGATGATTGCTAAAACAAGTGCCAGAAGTGTGCTTTTAGGCGTGTTTCTAAATAAAAACGCTACCATCGAGGGATGATAGCGTTGATAAAATGGAAAGGATACTGTTATTTAGCGGTATTTGCCAGATAAGCATATTTCTCGCGCATCTTAGGTTTCTCTATCTTACCGGTGGGGTTACGCATGACCTCACCGAAAACAAAGATCCTGGGACGCTTATATCTGGGCAGTCGGATATCGCAGAAGGCCTTGATCTCATCATTGGAGAGCTCCATGCCAGGTTTGGTCTTGATGATGGCGACTACGATCTCTCCCAGTCTGTCATCTGGGACACCGATGACGGCGACATCCAGAACGGCTGGATTGGTGCGGATCATATCTTCCACTTCGACAGGATAGACGTTCTCACCGCCTACGATGATGAGGTCTTTGATCCTGTCTACCAGATAGATGAATCCGTCTTCGTCCATCTTTGCCACATCGCCAGTGCGCAGGAAACCGTCCGGCATGATGGTCTCGGCGGTCTTCTTAGGATTCTTATAATATTCACGCATGACACCGTCACCGCGAAGTAGGAGTTCGCCCACTTCCCCCTGTTTGACAGGATTCATGTCCTTGTCGACGATCTTGCATTCCCAGCCATAACCGGGGACGCCGATGGCACCGACCTTGTGGATGTTCTCTACTCCCAGATGTACACAGCCGGGGCCGGTGCATTCACTGAGGCCGTAATTGGTGTCATAGAGCATATCGGGGAAGTAATCTTTCCAGTGCATGATAAGGCTCTTGGGGACAGGCTGTGCGCCAATATGCATGAGCCGCCACTGTTTTAAGTCATAATCTTCTAGTTTTATCTCGCCTTTGTCCAGTGCAACAAGGATGTCCTGGGCCCAGGGGACCAGGAGCCAGGCGATGGTGCATTTTTCCTTGGACATGGTCTCGATGATGGTCTTGGGGCTGACTTCGTTGAGAAGGACAGCCTTGGAGGCGGTCATGAGACTGCCGAACCAGTGCATCTTGGCGCCGCAGTGATACAGCGGCGGGATGAGCATGAAATTATCATCGATGGTCTGCATATGATGCATCTGTTCAGCCTTTGCAGCATGTTCCATGTTCTTATGGGGCAGTACAATAGGCTTGGGATCGCCTGTGGTGCCGGAAGTAAAATACAGTCCGCAGACATCGTCGCTCTTGGGGACATAAAGTTCATCATTGGGGTCGCCGGTGGCGATGAAATCCTTATAAAGGATCAGATCATCAGTAGCTTGATCGTCCACGACGATCATCTTCTCAAGATAGGTAAGATGATTCTTGACGCTCATGACACGGTCGACGAAAGCCTGACCCATGATGAGCATACGGGCTTCGGAGACCTGTGCGCAATAGAGGAAGTCCTTAGCATTGAAACGGTAATTCAAAGGAACTGCCCACGCACCAGTCCTGATGATGCCGAAATAAGCTTCGAGCCAAGTGATGGAGTTGGTCATGAAATGGAGAACTTTATCGTCCTTTTTGATGCCAGCTCTGATCAGAGCGGACGCCAGTTTTGCGGAACCCTGCTCAAGTTCCTTCCATGTCACTTCTTTGCGGATCCCTGCTGTCGGAGCGAGTTCTACCAACGCAACTTTATCAGGATAATTGCGCGCATTATTGATCAGCATATCTACAATAGTCATCTTTATTCCTCAATATAACTATGGGTCTCAGTGTTATAAACACTAAATATACCTATGAATGCAGGCTCGGTCAAACATTTTAAGAGGACCTTTTACAGACGGTAGTTATTGACTTTGAGCGTAAGTGATTGTATTGTTTGATATTATGGCAAATAAAAATACAGATAATCAGGATCTGGCAAATCCTTCAAAAAGAGGAAGAACGGGACTCGCAGAGAGCCTGGTCTCCATCATCTGCTATCTTGGTGCTTTCATTGCCGGAACGCTTGTCCTTAAACTGAGCAAGCAGAATGCATACATCCGTTTTAATGCTGCCCAGTCCACGATTTTTACGACCGCTATTATCGTCCTGGCCTTGGGTCTGAATATCTTTCCGGTAATAGGCTCGCTTTTATCTCTGATCGTTGCCATTGGCGGTGTGGGTTTGTGGGTTATCATGATTATCAAGGCCTACAAGCACGAAGATTTCAGGATCCCCATCATCTCATATTGGGCTGACAAGCTCGTCGAGAAACTGGACGAGCATGAACAGAAGAAGCAGGCTGAAGCTGAGGCCAAAGCAGCCGAAGAAGACGATACTATCGAAGGCGATTTCATAGAACCTGACGACGAATAACAGTAAGATTTAGGGAAATAATAAAGGCGTTCACTTTCCTGTGTGAACGCCTTTATTATTTCCGAATCCAACGGGATTATTTAACGATGTCTACCTTGTATTTGGTAGCACCTTTGGGGGTCTGGACGGTAACGACTGATCCGCTCTTCTTGCCCAGAACGGCTTTGCCGATGGGGGACTCGCAGGACATTTTTCCGGCAGCGAAATCAGCTTCGCTGGCACCGACGATGGTGACCTGCAGTGTGGTAGCCTTATCTTCGCTGACAAGTTTTACTTTAGTACCCAGACCGACGACGGTCTTGCTTTTGGTTTCGGTGACTTTTGCATTCTTCAAAATGGCTTCGATCTCTTCGATACGTCCGTCATTGAAGCTCAGTTGTTCACGGGCGGCATGATAGGCACCGTTTTCCTTGAGATCACCGTCAGCTCTGGCTTTTTCGATTTCGTTCACGATCTCAGGACGCTTCTTCTGAAGCTCCTGCAATTCGGCCACAAGGGCATCATAACCTTCTTGTGTAATCTTGTTTACAGTTTCTTTTTTTGCGACCATAACAACACCTCATATCTATTGGACACAATAGATGATTATATCAATAACACTTATTTACTGCTAGAAAGAACGCTTTAGGAGCTTAATGATCGTTTCGGCATGCCAGTCGAAAGGAAGATTTGTGGCGGCCAGCTTCTCGAGGACTCCGTGCTTCTTGGCATATCGAAAACCTGCTTCAATGGTCTTGTTGCCGAGCATTCCGAAGACCCGTGCGGCTCTTCCGGAGATCTTGAGTTCTCTCTTCAGAAGGCTTTTAACTTCTTCTTTGTAGGGAAGCAGAGATTCTTTATCCAATGAGTGCTCTTGGAAGGCGTCCAGAATGGTCTCAGCAGCCAGATCAGCACACAGCAGACCATAATAAATGCCGCCGCCGGTTATAGGTTTGACCTGTCCGGCAACATCTCCGACTGCAAGCGCCCGGTCAGAAACGATGTCCCAGGTGGGCTTGATCGTGATACCGCGGATCTGGATATCATCGATCTCTTTCACATAGCCTTTTTCGTTAAGGTATGCCTGGAATGCGGCAAAGTATTCTTTTGGTTTCTTATTGGTCATAAGACCGCAGAGTGCTCTCTCATGATCGATCGGAAGGGCCCAGGCGAAGGAATTGGCTGAGAACTGTCTGTTGACGAACATTCTCAAGTGTTCAAGGGTGTTCTCGTGGCCGATACCTTGGATACCATAGGTCCATTTGCGGCTCTTTTTGAGTCCGCACTTTTCCATGAGGTCTCCGCCGAAACCGGTGGCAAGTACTATGAGTTTGCCCTGGAAGGTCTCGTCTGTACCCATGCAGGATACTTCGACATAATCGGCTTTCTTCACGATATCAGTCACGTGGTAATTATTGAGATATTCAGCGCCGACGAGTTTGGCCTCGTTAGCATACCAGGCATCGAAATCTTTTCTTTTGACGTTATAGGCCTGGGGCATCTCACGATAGGTCGAGATGGTCTGTCCCAATGGGGACACCACTTCCACACCGTTGAATTCTTCACGGGTCAGAAGAGAAGGGATATGGAAATCGTTGACACAGGTCGCACTGATGAGACCGGTGCAGCAAACGTGTTTTTCAAAGTTGGGACGCTTTTCGAGCACAAGCACAGAAAGACCACCGACAGCCAGGTCGATGGCTACACGTGATCCAACAGGTCCGCCGCCAACCACGATCACATCATACATCGAAGTAACTCCGAGCGGCGTCTATGTATGTCCATTAATTGTGATTATAGCATGTTCGAAAAAAAGTTAATATATCGCCGAAAGACAAAGGACGGTCTTGGTCCTGCCTGTGATTTTATATCGGTCATCGATACGATTGCCGATCACCCAGACGATATCGTCACCGTTGCAAAGCAGGAATACCTTTTCTCTTTCAGCTTTGGAAAGATGCCGGTTCATGAGGAACCTGGCAACCTTTATCTCTGCATCTGCTCCGAAAGGGATGAATGCATCGCCGGGAAGTTTTGATCGGATATAAGGGTTCGAAAGCAGAGAAGCGTCGATGTAGGCATGACGATTGTCGTTTTGGATATCGACGTCTCTGATGCCGCAAATTTCAGCATCGATCACTCCGGCGGGATAGATTGTCCGGCCACTGGTTTCTAATGGGGTCGACGAAAAGACGCTGAAAGACGGTTCATTTTTCTGCCACGAAAGACGGACAGTTTTGTATTCGATGCTCCATTCGAGACCGTTCGGCAGATGGATCTTGCGTCCGCTCCCGCCCTTCTCCAGTTCGACCATCTCATCCAGGTGTTTCTTCTCGATATCCTGATGATGCCCTAAGATGGTATCGATCGCTTTCGTGATTAGGAGTTTTTTCTCGTAGTCCTGGAGCAGTCCGAATCTATCACGATCCATCAGGATGTCACCGTTGTCTTCCTCGATCATGAGGGACAGTTGCTTTGAGCGTCCCTCGATAAATGACTGTTGTTCAGCAGATGATTCGGCAAGTCTGATGACGGAGTCTTTGAAATTGGGATTATAGGATTCGAGCAAAGGGATAAGTTCTTTACGGATGCGGTTGCGCGTATATTCGATATCGTCATTGGTGGAATCCTGACGCACCGGAAGATCATTATCCTGACAGTAGGCGTTGATTTCGGATTTGGAGACGTTTAGCAGCGGTCTGATCACAATGACCTGTCCGCAGGTTGTCTTGACACAGCTTTTGATTTTGAGGCCGATCAGTCCTGTCGGTCCGCAGCCGCGGATGATATGCATCAGTACCGTCTCAATATTATCGTCAGCGTTGTGTCCGGTGGCAACGACGGCTTGGTGTCGATCGGCGACTTTCTTCAGGAAATCATATCGGACGATCCGGGCGGCGTCTTCCATAGAGGAGATCCCGTGTTCTTTTTTATATGCCGGCACATCGATATGCTCAGTCTCGCAGGGAACGGCAAGTTTTTTACATAATGATTCCACTGCCATAGCGTCATCTAAGGATTCCTGACCGCGGATCATATGGTCTAGATGAGCGGCCGTGATGTCCAAAGACAGCTCTTTTTTGAGCATGGCCAGATTGTGAAGGAGACATACTGAATCAGAACCGCCTGATACTGCGACGACGATGTGTCTGATATCCTCTGCGATAAGAAAAGATCTTATTCTTTTTTGGATGGACTCGTTCATTATCACATCGTAACTGGTGGAGTTGGGTGAAAAATCGGGGCGAGAGGATTCGAACCTCCGGCCTCAGCGACCCGAACGCTGCGCGCTGGCCAACTGCGCTACGCCCCGTAATTTGTTCATTATATGCCACACTCTCCAAAACTAGCAATCTTCTCAACGATGAAAGTCTAAGGTTGAAAAGAATAGACACTTATCACCAATAAAGATACTATTTACGCTATCGATTTGTAGTAATCCATATGAATTGCTCTATAATAACGAAATAATTTTAAATTCAGGGGCTTAAAGTGTCTTTAATCGTACAGAAATATGGAGGAACATCTGTTGCAGATGCCGGCCGAATCATGAATGTGGCCCGACGAATCGTCGGTACCAAGATGAGCGGCAATGACGTCGTAGTCGTCGTATCTGCAATGGGAGACACCACGGACGATCTTCTGAAGCTTGCACATCAGATTACCCCCAAACCAAGCACCAGAGAGCTGGACGTGCTGTTGTCTACAGGCGAAATGGTCTCGAGCACCCTTTTGGCTATGGCTCTGAAGACCATGGGCTATGAAGCAATCTCATTATCAGGTCTGCAGGCAGGTATCAAGACCACCAATAATTTCACCCGTGCTTTGATCTTGGATATCGATCCTCAGCGAATCCTCGCGGAGCTCCAGGCTGGCAAGATCGTCATCGTCGCCGGTTTCCAGGGAGTTACCGAACAGATGGATATCACCACTCTCGGCCGCGGCGGATCAGATACCACCGCAGTCGCACTGGCCGCCAGGCTCGGTGCTGACAGCTGTGTCCGTTACACCGATACCGAGGGTATCTATACAGCTGATCCCAGGATCGTTCCGGATGCGACTCAGCTCAAGGAACTGACCTATGAAGAGATGCTGGAACTGTCTGTATATGGTTCGAAAGTTGTCCATCCCAGGGCTATCGAACTGGCAGAGTATTACAACATGCCGTTAAGGGTAGCATCCAGCTTTACCAATAACCCCGGCACACTTATTCACGGAGGCGAAAAATTGGAAGTTAGAAATAAAGTCACTGCTATTTCTCATGATATGAATGTTGCCAAGGTCACGATCTTAGGTATCCCCGATACCCCGGGTATCGCAGCTGCCGTCTTTGTACCTTTGGCTGATGCCGGCATCAGTGTCGATACCATCGTCCAGAACGCCAGTATCAATAATATGGCAGATCTTACCTTCACTATCACCGAAGACGACCTTGAAAAAGCAACTGCTATCGTCAACCAGGTCGCCAGCAAGCTTAATGCCCGAGAAGTGCTTACCGATACTCATATCGGCAAAGTCAGTGTCATCGGCAGCTCTATGCTCAATGGCCCCGGCTATGCCAGCACCTTCTTCAACAGCCTTGCCGATGCCAACATCAACATCGAACTCATCAGTACTTCAGAGATCCGAATTACCGTTATCGTCAAGGAAGACAAAGTTCTGGATGCGGTCAGAGTCCTCCATTCGGCTTTCCGTCTGAACGAAGCATAAGATAACTTTTTGATAAACAAAAGGGCTTGCAGTTACGATTCTGCAAGCCCTTTTTAGTATCTGTGATATTGCGATTAGTCGACAGCCAAGACCTGCTGTACTTCGGGGATGGCGGCCTTGAGGACTCTTTCGATACCGTTCTTGAGAGTCATCTGGGACATCGGGCAGCCGGCGCAATGCCCGGTAAGTCGCAGTCGGACGACGCCCTCATCATCTACATCGACCAGTTCAACATTGCCGCCGTCAGCAATCAAAGACGGTCTGACAGTTTCCAGTACTTCTTCAACTTTTTCTTTCATTTTATGAACCTCAACTTTTTATTTATCTTCGGATTTACGTTTTCGGGGTGCTTTTTTAGGTTTTTCTTCGACGATCTCCGCTTCGGGAACTGCTTCGGGTTCGGCATCGGCCTGCTGAGCAGCTTCTTCTTCGATAACGCCGTCGATGACTGTAATGCATGCGACCTGATCACCGGGGTTCAATGTCATGACCCTGACGCCCTGGGTGCTTCTGCCCTGAATGGTGATGCCCTGTTTAGGATTATCTTCGGTAACAGGAGTGCGGGTCATTACGCCGTTGGCAGAGATGAGCATGACATCGCTGTCTTTGGAAACGACCTGTGCATCGACCAGAGGACCGGTCTTGTCTTTGATGTGGAAGGTACGGACGCCGAGACCGGCGCGATGCTGTCTAGGATAAGCCTTCATAGGAGTGATCTTGCCGTTACCTTCGGATGTGACGACCATGAGGAAACCGTCAGGTCGGACACGGCTCATGCTGATGACTCTGTCACCAACGCTGAGATTGAAACCACAGACGCCGCCGGAAGACTTAAGGCTGGTGCGGATTTCCTTGGTATCGAAACAGATGGACTGTCCGTGCTGGGAGACCATGACCACTTCGTCTTCATCGGAGACGATAGTTGCAGAAATGAGGCTGTCGCTCTTGGGAAGATCATATGCAATCACACCGGTCGAGCGGATCTTGGAGAAATCAGCGAGTTTGACTTTCTTGACTTCGCCGCCGTCGGTCGCCATGACCAGGTATTCGGTCTCGGTGAAGTCTTTCACATCGACCATGGCGGTTACTTTTTCATTGTCGCTGAGAGGAATCAGGTTGACGATAGAGATGCCTTTTCCTACTCGAGAGAGGTCTTGGTTGATCTCGTGACATTTGACGCTGAAAACGCGTCCGCGGTTCGTGAAGAACAGGATCTTGTCATGAGTATCCGCTTCAGTAAGGATGCGGATATGATCCTCGTCTCTGGTAGTCATTGCGGTCTTGCCCATTCCGCCTCGGTGCTGTGCAGTATAGGTGGAAGTGGCAACACGCTTGATGAAGCCTCGCTCGGAAAGAGTGATGACCATTGAGTCGTGAGGGATCAGATCTTCTTCGTTGAGGTCGGAAGAGCCTTCGTTGGAGATCTCGGTCATTCGAGCATTGCCGAACTTGGCGCCGGTCTCATCTGCTTCGGATTTGACCAGACCAAGGATCCTGGTGTTGTTGGTGACCAAATCTTCAAGATCGGCGATGGTCTTGAGGAGTGCTTCATATTCATCGATGATGGCCTGGCGTTCAAGGCTGGACAGTGCGCGGAGTCGCATATCCAAAATAGCCTGTGCCTGGACCTTGGTAAGTTCATAATTCTCCATCAAACTGGTTCTGGCATCGTCGACGCTCTTCGATTCACGGATAGTCTTGATGATGGCATCCAAATGATCGAGAGCAATCTTCAGACCTTCTAAGATGTGAGCGCGGTCCTTGGCCAGTTTCAGTTCATGATTGGTTCTGCGGACGATCACGTCGTGTCGGAACTCGATGAAGCATTCGAGAGCTTCTTTGAGGGTCAGGACTCGCGGCTGGCCTTTGACGAGGGCCAGCATATTGATGCCGAAACCGGTCTGCATAGGAGTGTGTTTGTATAATTGGTTGAGAAGATGCTGAGGCTGTGCATCACGCTTGAGATCGATGGCGACGCGCATGCCCTGTCGGTCGGATTCGTCACGGAGCTCGGCAATGCCGGTGATCTTCTTGTCCTTGACGAGTTCAGCAATCTTCTTGATAAGTTCAGCTTTATTGACCTGGTAAGGAAGTTCGGTAACGATGATCTGTCGACGTCCGCTGGGTGTCTCGTCAAAGTGGGCCTTGGCCCTGATGACGATCTTGCCACGACCGGTCGCATAAGCGGTTCGGATACCTTCCTTGCCGATGATGATACCTCCGGTCGGGAAATCCGGACCGGGTACATATTCAAGAAGCTCATCAGTGGTGGCTTCGGGGTTGTCGATCAAATAAGAGATAGCCTTACAGATCTCTCCCAGGTTATGTGTGGGGATATTGGTAGCCATACCGACGGCGATACCCGATGAACCATTGATCAAGAGGTTGGGAACCTTGGTCGGAAGGACTACAGGCTCTTTGAGACTGTCGTCGAAGTTGGGCATGAAATCTACGGTCTCTTTGTCGAGATCCGAAAGCATCTGCTCGCCGAATTCGGTCAGTCTGACCTCGGTGTATCGCATAGCGGCAGGAGGATCACCATCGACTGAACCAAAGTTGCCCTGGCCGTCGACCAGACAGTGACGCATGGAGAAGTTCTGTGCCAGACGTACCATTGCGTCGTAGACTGAAGAGTCGCCGTGGGGGTGGTACTTACCGAGTACGTCACCGACGATACGGGCGCTCTTTCTGTACGGCTGATTGTGTACGACGTTGAGATCCTGCATGGAGAACAATATCCTGCGGTGTACCGGTTTGAGACCATCACGGGCATCCGGAAGTGCACGGGACACGATCACGCTCATAGCGTAATCGAGGTAGGATGTCTTCATCTCATTTTCGATTTTCGTCAGTTTGATGTTGCCCTCAACTGCCATAACTTATACCTCTTCGTTTTCTTCGAGCTTGTCTTCGTCTACTTCATCTAACTCGTCTTCGTTTTCCAAAGGCGCATCATCGTCGTAGTCGCCAAACTCCGCCCCACCGTCGTCTTCAAGAGAATCTTCCTGTTCCAGATGCTGTCTCTGGAGCTTGTCGCCGACGGCAGAATAGTCTAATTCAATACCCTTTGTTAAGAATGACATTATACCAGTTTGAGATGGGTGTTGGTAAGTCTCACGAATGAGGACAGTGACTTCTGTCAGGGATGCACTGGAGATAGTGGCCTGATACTTGTTGCCGCCGTTCATCAGTTTCAGGAGACGCTGTTCGATCTTAGGTTCGACCCAACCGATGGTATCGTTGTTCTCGTTGAGGACCAAGATATGTTTTTCTGTCGTTACGAGTTCGACTTCGTCACCTGCAACGATACCGGCCAGGATCTTCTTCTTAGCCAGATTGACGACCTTGACATTGGCGGCCTTGCCGACTTCTTCGACGAAGAAACGGGGGTCGATGCCTTTGGTCTTCTGGCTTGCAGAATGATTCTCTTGGAGCGTTTCGAGCTTGGCCAGGTTCTTGATGGCGATATTGTTATACGGGTCAATGTTCTTGGCCTTAAGGTAAGTCTCTTTTGCTAATTCAAGATCGCCTACTTCCATATATGCTCGGCCGAGCCTGTTTAATGCATCGATGTTTTCGGGGTAGTTATTGAGGATAAGGGTATTTTCTGCAATTGCAGCCTGCCACTGTCCGGCCATGGCTGCATCGATTGCAACTTTGCTGTGTTGACGGATAAAGTTCAGTTCTTCTTCTTTGGACGACATAACAGCTACCTCGTGTATCTTTTGTATTCAAAATCCAAGTGTTCAGGATATAAATTCAACAAATGGCATAATAATATACAATACGTTCAGAGCATTGTCTATGTATAAATTAAAGTAATTTCGTGCATAATCGTCCGTTTTTCGCCAAATCATTTGAAAAATGTTGTATCATACTAGTTAGAGGCAAGTAATATGAGCAAAGATAAAGAACCATTCGAAGGCGAAGTCATCGACGACGAACAGGACGACAACAGTGCCGGCAGTTTAATTGACACCATCAAATCTGTCGTTATGTCGATCTTCCATGCAGATACCCCGATCTGGGTCAAAGCCATTGCCGGGGTCGCGATAATCTATCTTCTGCTCCCATATGACTTCTTGCCCGGTCCATTGGATGATGCGGTGATCGTGCCGCTGCTCTTCTCTGTTGCTTGGCAGCTGGTCCCCCAGCCTGTCAGAGAAAAGACCGGTGCTGATACCTATACATTCAGGAGTTCTTTGAAGAAACACAAGAGACGAGCAATCATCATCGGTATCATTGCAGTCCTTCTCTATGCCGCTTTGATCGGCCTTATCATTTGGGGAAGCATCACGATAGCTAAGCGATAGCCGTGCTTAGATAAACTCTGCTTTGAATCGGGCGAAAAGATCGTCCAGATATGCGCTGTCAAGGGTGTCCAGACCTTGGCCGAACAGCATCCTGTTGACCAGCACGATGGTTATATATCCCTGATTGAGATAATCGATGTCGGTTCCCGGCTGGATCGCTTCTTTTTCCTTGTACTTCAGCCAGTAGTAGTCATAGCGTCCGTCAGAGCTTTTCGTTGCACTTTCGACATGCGTCTTATGTCCGGGCTTGACCAGTCTTATACCTTTGACGTCTTTGGGATCTGCAGCGGGATAGTTCATGTTGATCAGGAACGATTTTGAAGGCAGCTTGTCTGCAAGTATATCCTGACAAAGGAGTCTCACAAGACCCGTTGCGAAAGGAAGCAATTGCGGCGAATCAAAGGGCATCGACATTGCAACAGACGGGATATCGCGTAAATAGCCCATCAAAGCAGCAGCGACCGTTCCAGAAAAGACGATATCATCGCCGAGGTTGATCCCGTCGTTGATACCGGACACTATGAGGGCTATCTTATGCGGGAAGATGTGTTCGTCGGCAACGACTACACAATCGCCTGGCGTTCCGTCTACGGCGTAACAAGGAATCGACTGTTTGATCTGGTCAGGGAATTCGTTGATGCGGATCGGTGCACGGAGTGTCAGATGTGTTCCCACCGCACTCATCTGTGAAGTCGGAGCAACGATGCCGATCTCAGCAATAGATTTGAGTTCTTTGGCTAATGCCCAGATGTTCTGGTTATAGATTCCGTCGTCGTTGGAAAGTAAGATCATGGAGCTATTGTAGCATATCGGAGTGATGCGGATTACCAGCGGCCGTCCTGCATCAGGACGACTTCTCCGGCAGCTAAGGACTTCCGTATATCGATCGTGTTCTGATTGGATGACCCCTTGAACTTAAGCTCCAAGGATTTCAGATCTTCTCTGAATGCACCGTCGACCAAAACGTCACATAAAGACAACAGCTCGAACTGTTTGGATGAACGGTCTTTGGTAAGTTCGTCCCAGGTGCCGCCGCTGAAGATTGCGACCTCCAGCTGGCGCTTTTTGATCTCTTTGACGAGTTCGATCAGTGGTTCCGGTTGCTCAAAAGGTTCGCCTCCGGTGATGGTGACGCCGGAAAGCAAAGGATTACTGTCCACACGTTGAAGTATCTCATCGATGGAACAGTCTTTTCCGCCGTTGGGATCCCATGTGTGCTGGTTATGACACCCTGGACAATGTCTGTGGCAGCCTTGCGTGAAGACAGCAATCCTCATGCCAGGGCCGTCAACAATCGAATCGTTGACTATTCCGGCAATTCGCAGGACGCTAGACATTGTGTTTGACTCGTTCGCGTTCCTCTGCTCGCTTAGCTTCGTTGAAGCGGTCGAGAGTACCTACCAGATAACCGGTGATTCGTCGGATCCTTTCGAACTTAACGTCGCCTTCGGTACGTCCGCATTTGGGACAGGTGTCGCCGATGATGCCGTTATATCCGCAGACAGGGTCTCTGTCGACGGGATGGTTGATGGAACCGTAGCCGATTCCTGCGTCATGCATGCAGCGGACGACCTTTTCGAAAGCTTCCAGGTTCTGGGAAGGATCACCGTCCATCTCGACATAAGAGATATGTCCGGCATTGGTAAGGGCGTGATAAGGAGCTTCGATCTTGATCTTGTCATAGGCAGAGATCGGATAGTAAACGGGAACGTGGAAGGAATTGGTGTAGTACTCTCTGTCAGTTACACCAGGGATGATGCCGTATTTCTTCTTGTCTATCCTGATGAATCGGCCTGAAAGACCCTCGGCAGGAGTGGCAAGGAGAGTGTAGTTGAGATGTTCTTTGGCACTGCGGTTATCACAGAACTGTCGCATGAAGGAAACGATCTCGAGACCAAGGTTGCGGCTCTCGATCGATTCGCCGTGATGCTTGCCGGTCAAGGCGACCAGTGCTTCTGCAAGGCCGATGAAACCGATGGATAATGTGCCGTGCTTCAACACTTCACCGACAGTGTCATTAGGACCCAGATTTTCAGAACCGAGCCATACGCCCTGTCCCATCAGGAACGGGAAATTCTTGACCTTCTTCTTGGCGATGATGGTGTATCGGTCATAGAGCTGTTTGGCAACGAGTTCCATCTTGCGTTCGAGTTCCTCAAAGAACCATTCGACACTGCCGTGGGCACGGATAGCGATACGCGGAAGGTTGATGGAAGTGAAGGAAAGATTGCCACGGCTGTATGAGATCTCCTGAGTGGGATCATAGACGTTTCCGAGTACTCGGGTCCTGCATCCCATGTAGGATACTTCCGTCTCAGGATGATTGGGTTTGTAATATTTCAGGTTGTAAGGGGCATCGATAAAAGAGAAGTTGGGGAAGAGTCGTTTTGCGCTGACGCGGCAGGCCAACTTGAAGAGATCATAGTTGGGATCGTCAGTATTGTAGTTGATGCCTTCTTTGAGTTTGAAGATATGGATCGGGAAGATGGGTGTCTCGCCATGTCCCAGACCTTTTTCTTCGGCCAAAAGGATGTTTTTGATGACCATGCGGCCTTCAGGAGAGGTGTCGGTGCCGTAGTTAATGGAAGAGAACGGAGTCTGAGCACCGGCTCGGCTGTGCATGGTGTTGAGGTTGTGGACAAGAGCTTCCATTGCCTGGAAGGTCTTCTTATCAGTCTCCTTAAGACTGGTCTCGTAAGCAAATTTGGCAGCTTTATCGAAGTCTGCAGAATCCATGACGGCAGGAACGAAAGTCTTTCTGAGGACATCCATATAAGCCTGCGGCATGTCGATTTTAGGTTCATTCTTCGAAATTTCTGCGATATCTTCAAAAACACCAGACTCAAACTCATAGTCCGGTTTCAAGATGCTGACAGCCTTCTTGAAGTTATCAACGTATGAATGTTTGAAAGTCTTGGCAACGCCGGGTGCCAGGAAGTAATCGAAACTGGGGACGCTCTGACCGCCGTGCTGGTCGTTCTGGTTGGACTGAATGGCGATACATGCCAGAGCAGAATAGCTTGAAATGTCATTAGGTGTACGGAGGAAACCATGACCCGTGGAAAAACCGCCATTTTCGAAGAGTTTGGAAAGGTCGATCTGGCAGCAGGTTGCGGTCAGGGTATAGAAATCGAAGTCGTGGATATGGATATCACCATCGCAGTATGCCCGTCTCTGTTCTTCGGTAAGGACATATTTGGAGTTATAGTCTTTGGCAGCTTCTGAACCGTATTTGAGCATGGTGCCCATGGCGGTGTCACCATCGATATTCGCGTTCTCACGTTTGAGATCGCTGTCTTCTGCATCAGAGAAAGTGATCTCATTGAAGGTCTTCATGAGGGAAGTATTCATTTCGCGGACGCGGTTGCGTTCTGCACGATAAAGGATGTACCGCTTGGAGACCATGGCATAGCCGTTGTCCATCAGGACGACTTCTACCAGATCTTGGATATCTTCTACACCGGGAGCCTGAGTGCCGAACTTATCGATGATTCTCTGCTCGACGATCTTCGCCATTCGCATGCTTTCACCATCATCCTGTCGGCCGGAAGCAGACAATGCCTTGTGGATGGCACCTTGGATTTTGGTGATATCGTAGTCGACATGACGTCCGTCTCGCTTGATGATGCTGGTGATCGTAATGGTTTTTGCTTGCGGTTCAACGTCTGTAAACATATAGCTAACTCCCAAAATATGGTGTAATTTTTGTCTGCCGATAATTCTAAAATCACAATATCTAGTGAGTCAATAACAAAAGTCACACAAGATATCCAATTTTTTCTAATATTATATTTGAGAAAAATTTTTGCTCAGCAATGGTGTGCATGTTATCATTCTTTTACGTAAAAAATGATAGTAAATAACTTCAAAAAATCATTAACTGACAAGAACGATTTCAGTGTCATCTGGGAACAGGTTCCCGGAAGGGTTGACACCAAAGACCAGTGCGTGTCCATACTTCGGGATTCCGAACTGGCTGCACAATCCGAGATCATTGACGCCATCAGCATCACGGATAACCCTAATGGCAACCCTGCTTTTGCCGGAACGTTCCTTGGAATTGAGATCAAGAAAGTCGGCATCGACCCCATCGTACATCTGGCTACCCGTGACAGGAACCGAAATGAGATCGAGAGCCAGCTTTACGGTCTGGCATATAACGATATTAGGAACATCCTTGCGATGAGCGGAGACTTCCCCTCTGATGGAGGTTTTGAAGGAAAAGCCCATCCCGTCTTCGATCTGGACCCTGTACATGTGATGCAGATCATCGAAGTCATCAACCGTGGAAAAGTGTCCGATGTCAATGGGTTGACACCCTCTGTCAAGCCCGAATTATTCGCTGGAGTGGTCTTTTCACAGTACAAACGTCTAGAGTCAGAAGTCATGTGTCAATACTATAAGCTCGATAAAAAGATCCGGGCCGGAGCCGATTATGTCGTGACACAGATCGGTTATGATGCCAGAAAAGCTCAGGAGCTTCTTATCTGGCTCAAACAGAATGGTTACGACATTCCAGCCGTTGCCAATATCTATGCCCTGTCATACCCTGTTGCCAAGAAGATCAGCGAAAAAGGTCTTCCTGGTATTCAGATAAGCCCTGTCCTGTTGAAGAAACTTGAAGAAGAACGACAGTCCCCGGACCGTGGCAAACGCGCAAGACTCGAAAGAGCGGCCGGTTGGTATGCCGTTGTCAAGGGTCTTGGCTACAGCGGCGCCCACATCGGCGGTTTCAAATTGGGTTTTGAAGATATCAAGTATATCGTCGAACGAGGCGAAGAGCTTTCCCCGTCCTGGAGGGAACTCCTGCCCCAGTACGACCTGCCGCTGGGTAATGGTTATTACCTATATGAAAGGGACGGGATCTTGAATTCAGAGACTCTCGTCAAGCCTAAAAAGGGCGGTCACAGGAGTCTCCGGACTGCTTTTTCAAGGGCTGTCGACAAAACTATGTTTGCCCCCACTGGTTTTCTCTTTAAACCGACCAGTGGTCTTATGAAGTTCATTGATAAGCACAAAGTCTTGAAGGGGATATTCTCTCATCTGGAATTCTGGGGCAAAGACATCACGTTTGGCTGCCTCAGATGTGGTGATTGTGCCCTTATCGATGTAGGTTTCAACTGTCCGGTCTCACAGTGTCCCAAAGGTGAACGTGTCGGGATCTGCGGCGGAAGCATCGATGGCTGGTGTGAAGTATATCCGGGAAAAAAGAAATGTGTCTGGGTCAAGGCGTATGAGAATTATCGAGCATCCGGCAATACTGCGTTCCTTGCCAAACATATCACTCCGCCTAGAGACTGGTCGTTGTGGATGACCAGTTCCTGGCTCAATTATTACAACAAACGCTGCCACGCATCCCAGATGGCAGGTCTCGTTTCAAAAGAAACACTGAAAGACAACAAAGACCAATAATGAGAACAGACGATTTCGATTATTTTCTTCCCGAAGAATTGATCGCTCAGACGCCTATGGAGCCGCGCGACCATTCTCGGCTGCTGATTATCGACAGGAAGACTGGCAAGCTTGCCCATAAGCATTTTTATGACATCCTGGATTATTTGGAACCGGGAGATCTGATGGTCATGAACGATTCCCGTGTCATACCTGCCAGACTTTACGGCGTAAAACGATCCGGCGGAGCCAAGGTCGAAGTGTTATTGCTGAAAAGGCTCATGGAAAATGAGTGGGAGGCGTTGGTCAGGCCGGCTAAGAGACTGAAGGTCGGAACCGTTATTGATATAGACGGAGCACAAGGCGTGACATG
This sequence comes from Dehalococcoidales bacterium, assembly GCA_016284035.1. Classification (GTDB taxonomy): domain Bacteria; phylum Chloroflexota; class Dehalococcoidia; order Dehalococcoidales; family UBA1222; genus UBA1222. Next base: position 39,911 of record JAEEOC010000057.1, on the reverse strand, counting down.
CGAGATCCTCGACGAATATGACGAGGGACGCAGGAAGATAAGACTGTCCGATGAGAAGATGATTTATAACGTCGGACATATGCCGCTTCCTCCTTATATCCATGCCCCGCTGCAGGATAAGGAACGATACCAGACTGTATATTCTCATGATTATGGAAGCGTAGCAGCACCGACAGCCGGACTCCATTACACACCGGAACTCCTCCAAAAGATCCGCGAAAAAGGTATCGAAACGGTCTTTACAACGCTGCATGTTGGGCTTGATACATTCAGGCCGGTGACAGTAGATGATCCGACACAGCATCATATCCATTGTGAATACGGTATCGTCACGCCGGAAGTAGCGGATAAGATCGCGACAGCCAAAGAGTCCGGAAGAAAGGTCATCTGTGTCGGCACTACATCTGTACGTGTTGTAGAGCATGCCGCTAACCAAAGTAAGAACAGAGTGATAGACCCGTTTGAAGGATGGGTCAACCTTTTTATCCTGCCTGGTTATCAGTTCAAGATCGTCGATGAACTCCAGACTAATTTCCATCTTCCAAAGTCATCGCTTTTGATGCTGGTCAGCGCATTTGCAGGATATGATCTGATCAGAGAGGCCTATAAGACGGCCGTTGACGAAAGATACAGGTTCTTCTCCTTCGGAGATGCCTGTTTCATTATTTAGTGTAGTTTTTGAATCGGTTGACCTGGGATTCCTGGAGATGAGTCATGGCGATTGCGAGACCATCTGCGGCATCGTTGGGTTCAGGAATTTCATCCAGATTTAAAAGCATCTTAACGACTTTCTGCATCTGACTCTTGTCAGCATCTCCGTAATTCGAGACGATCTGTTTGATGAGACGAGGCGGATACTCATAGCATTCAAGACCGTTTTGGGCTGCTACCAGGAGGACAACAGCCTGTGCTTTGCCGATAGCGATGGCTGTTTTAGGGTTGTCTTTGACGAAAGGAGACTCCACCGCGATGACATCGGGGGAGTATTCCTTGATCACTTCGTTGAGTTTGTTGAATATTTGCAACAAACGCTCTCCCATGGGAGAGCGTTGTTTGCATTTTATTGCGCCATAAGTGATGGCTTTGAAATTGAAGGAGTCATCAACGACTCCATAGCCGCAGGAGATGGTTCCGGGATCAACACCGAGCACCCTCATTTTACTGGGACTCGTATTTCTCCATTATTTCATCAGTGAATTCGACGTCCGTGTATACATGCTGGACATCATCCATCTCTTCGAGTTTGTCGATGAGCTTGAGTAACTGAAGAGCGGTCTTTTCATCGATATCTGCAGGGGTGGTAGGAACGAGGCTGACTTCAGCGGATTCGATCTTGATACCGGCAGATTCCAACTTGGTTCGAACTTCTTCGAGGTCACTGGGAGCAGTGACTACTTCGAAATAGCCGTCATCGGAAGAAGAGATATCTTCTGCACCGGCATCCAATGCCTGCATCATGAAATCGTCTTCATTGAGTCCTGTGCCGTCAACAGAGATGATACCGTGCTGGACGAATTTCCAGGAAACGCTGCCGTCTGCACCAAGATTACCGCCGGCTCTGTTCAGAGCGCTTCGGATCTCCTGTACTGCACGGTTTCGGTTGTCGCCGAGGACTTCGATCATGAGAGCGGAGCCGCCAGGTCCGTAGCCTTCGAATACAGCTTCGAACATCTGTGCGCCGTCGGCAGTGCCGAGGCCTTTTTCGATACATCGCTTGATGTTATCGTTGGGCATACTGGCATCCTTTGCCTTCTGGATAGCCAGTCGGAGACGGGCGTTACCATCGGGATTTCCGCCGCCCTGTTTAACTGAGAGAATGATCTCTCGGGAAAGTTTTGTGAAAAGCTGCCCTCTCTTCGCATCAGCAATACCTTTCTGATGTTTGATAGAGCTCCATTTATTATGTCCTGACATCAGTATTATTCCTCCGTTAGTTAATTAGATTATACACAAAAAGTGCTTATTGACATATTGCGCAGGCAACTGCGTACTCTTTGGAATGGGATAAGCTTACATCAAGGGCCTGGATGCCGATGGCATCTGCGTGGCTTTTGGTCTTTCCGTATAGGTTTATTACGGGGCGACCTTTGTCATCGCTGAGGATCTCTATCTCTTGAAAATTGATTGCATCAAGATCGAGAGCCTTGAATATCGCTTCCTTTCCGGCAAAGCGAGCTGCCAGTGACGGAGGTTTGGCGCGGAAATATGTTAGTTCGTCGTGTGTGTATATACGTTCGAGGAATGTTTCCCCGAATTTTTCGATAGCGTCATTGATCCTTGCGATCTCTATGATGTCTGTTCCAACGTATTGCTTCATGTGTTCTCTTTACAGATGATATTAGATATATTGCGTTTTTTACAAGCCCCTACACAGCATCGGCAGACAGTGTTGTCTTGACGGCATGAGCAAACATGTATTTGGTAAAATATCCAATAGTTAACTGCTGAATAACAGAAAAAGGTCGGGAAAGAAAAATGAGCGGAATGTTGTCTGAAAAGAATATTCGTGATCTTATGAAGGGCGATGCCCCTCTGATCACAGACTGCATCGATTTTGATACCCAGCTTCAACCAAATGGTGTAGACATGACATTGAATGCTGTCATGACCATTGAGGGTGCAGGCAGGATCGACTTCGATAACCGTGAGAGAAGGATCTCGGAGCATTCGGAGATGGCTTTTGATGACGGCGGCTATATCCATTTGGGCCCAGGCACTTATTCCGTAAAATTCAATGAAGTCGTCCACATGCCGAAAGATATTGCAGCATTGGGAAAGACAAGGTCGAGCCTGCTTAGATGCGGAGCCTGTCTTCAGACTGCAGTATGGGATGCCGGTTATTCAGGAAGATCTGAAAGCATGCTTATAGTTACTAATCCCTTAGGGATCGATTTGAAGAAGAATGCCAGAATAATGCAGCTGATCTTCTTCCGCTTGGAGAGCGAAGGAGAAAAGCTTTATTCAGGTATCTATCAGAACGAGAACGTCTAGAACATCATCTGTAAGGCACCGGGAACTACGGTGACTGTGATGGGTCCGTGACAGATCACTTCACCGTCTGCCTGGATCGTCGCAAAGTCAGGACCATTCAGGACCACTTTTTTAGCGACCTTTTGAGTGACTTCCTTCTGTTTGATGTGGGTTCCCTTATAGATAGACGGGAAGACGCGAAGCAACTTCGTTTTAGGCATTTCTGTGATGATCTCGACATTAAAGAGAGAATCTCGGATGTCGGCATCGGGCGCAATCATCATTCCGCCCCCAAAGTATGATCCGTTAGCGACGACAGCAGTCATGATTTTGTAAGGGACGAACTTTTCGTCATCGATAGAGATGCCGACGTTTATCGGTTTGTACTTAGGCAAAACTTTCAAAAGTGCTTTTACGAAAGGTGCGGTACCAGAGCCATTCTTCGGCCCGCTTTGGACACGTGCTATTACTTCAGCATCGAAACCCATCCCGACTGAATTAACAAAATAATACTTTTTGTTTTCACTTTTCTCTTTGTATTCGACCATTCCCACATCGATAGGAACGAAGTGCGGATTGATGATGCGACGGCAGTTTTCTTCGAAGTCATTGGGGATCTTGGCTGACCTAATGAAATCGTTTCCGGTGCCGGAGGCTATCACCCCGAATTTCAGAGTTGCACCATCTTGTTTGGCGGACATCATACCGTTTACGACTTCACTGTAGGTGCCGTCGCCGCCGATAGCGATCAGGGCATCTCTGCCTGCTTCCACTTCTTTCTTTGCTATCTCGGATGCATGTTTGGGGTATTCAGTAAAGATATGATCATATTCAAACTTATTGAGATCAAGGATCTCTTTGATCTTAAGCCAGTTAAATTCTGTCTGAGAATTTCCTGCTACGGGGTTGATGATTATGAGTGGTTTCATAAGGCTCAGCTCCAATCTCACAAGCGTTTGAGCGTTATTATACGGGATGGCAAACCCCGTTAATAGGGGGTCGTCAGCTTTTTGCCGATGTCAAAGCTGTTTTCCATGATGATTCGGTATGCTTTGACTTCCCCAGCCTTCTCAATGTTAGGGATGGCAAGGGTGCTGACAAGGGGTATGTCCATACATAATAAGAAACTCTTGACAGTCTCTATTGCGCCGTCGAAGAGTTTGTCACCGTACATAGCGGCAGATGAAAAGAAAGCGGCTTTGCGATCTTTAACCGATAATGCCGGCACTTTCTGAATGTATTTTTTTGCCCAAAGAGGCTGGGCTCGGTCGATAAGCAGTTTTAGCTGGGATGATACGTTGGTGAAATGGATCGGCGATGCAATCATCAAAACGTCGCATTTGTCTATTTCATCGATGATCATGGACATGTCGTCTTCAAGACAGCATGTTCCCGTTTTCAGGCAGATATCACAATGGTTGCAATGCGTTATGTCAAGATCGCAGGCGTGGATTAGTTTGGTCTCAGCCCCGTTGGACTTGGCTCCATTGAGTGCTTCTTCAAGGAGCGCTGTGCTGTTGCCGTTTTTCCTAGGGCTTCCTGCTACGCCGAGTACATACATCAGACTTTGTCTCCCAACTCTGCGATTATGTCATCTGTGTGTTTCCACATGACAGCTTTACGCTCTTCAACATCGTGGTCATATCCCAATAGATGGAGCGTACCGTGCGTCAGAAGGATGGCCACTTCATGGATCGTAGAATGACCATGTTCCTTAGCCTGAATCTCTGCCTGTGGATAAGAGATTATAACCTCGCCCAGATGTCTGACTCCGTCATCAGGAGCGACAAAGAACATGTCGTCATCGTCGATATTTTCCTGCATGGCAAAGGAAAGCACATCGGTGTCGTGATCTGCTTGGAGATACTGTTCGTTGAGTTCCAGGATATGTTCCTGACCGGTAATAAAGATGCTCATTTCAGCGTTTTCAGCACCCTCATGTTTTAGTGCTGTGCTTGCAATGTCATAAAGTAGGTCCTCAGAGACGACACCTTCAAAACCTTCATCAAATAAAATAGAAATATCCATGAAAGAAGTATAACACTATAATCAAGAAGGTTAATCAACATTACCTTTCAAGAGACAAAACGACTTGTGATAATGTTTTCTGTAATAATATGCATAGTGCTTGACGTGGGAGGAGGCCCCCAATGTCTAAAGGTGTTATCTACATAATGGAATCAGTTGTCCCAGGTTTGATTAAGATAGGTAAAACGGGAACAGACCAGTTCGAATCGAGAATGTATAATCTCGAACGTAATGGATATAACAACGTTGTAGGTTTAAAACGAAAATTTGCAATTGAAGTTGAAGACTTTGATGAAAAAGAAAACCTTCTCCACAGCTTGTTTGAGAAAAGCAGATTGCAAAATTCCGAATTATTTGCTGTTGATGTAAATCTAGTTATTCAGTTGTTAACATCGTTTGAAGGACGCCAAGTGTTCCCTAAAGATGAGACCAAAGAAGAAGTGTTTAGGGACGCTTTTGCAAATCGTAAAGATGCCGAAGACCGAGCGAAGATTCCAGAAGGTGAGTATTACTTGGAGAAAAAAGTATCGGGAATCGGAATCGTAAAAGCGACTATGGTTGTCAGGGATGGTAAATTCATACTAAAGAAAAACTCTGATTGTTGTCCTTGTGATAAGCTAAAATATCCTGCTGATTTGAAGCTTGCTCCTAAGAAAAATAATAAACTATTAGAGGATGTTGTATGCAATGCACCATCTACTGCTGCTTGGGTTACGGGGCATGCCGAGAATGGGTGGAAAGTTTGGAAGACAATAAATGGTGAGTCGATAGACATATTTAGGAAACAGTAATACTGTGTCTCATGTTAGATGTTGGAGCATGGGCTTTTTTGAGAACCATAATGTTTGACAAAACAACCATGCCAAAGTACTATTAACAAACATGGCAACGTGGCTCAGTGGTAGAGCAGGGGACTCATAAGCCCTTGGTCGGTAGTTCGAATCTACCCGTTGCCATTTTTCTTTTTTATTCACCCTTTATCTTTTTGAAACCCTCGTTTAAATCGTCGGGCAATTCCGTATTTAACGTGATCTCTTTCTGCGTATGCGGCTGTTTGAAAGAGATCTCATGCGCATGCAGGAACTGCCTGGGGAAGAGCGGATGCAGTTTCCCGTATGTCTCATCGGATACGATTGGATGCCCTATCGATGCAAGGTGGACCCTGATCTGATGAGTTCTTCCAGTATGTGGAGATGCCTCCACAAAGGATAATCCGTCATAGATATCCAGCACTTCGAATGTGGTTTTGGCTTCTTTGCCGTTCATGTCGATACACATCTTCTGGCGGTTCTTGGGGTTCCTGCCGATGGGTCTGTCGATGATGAATTTCGGTTCCTTTATCCCGCCGAATACCAACGCCCAATACTTTTTATGTATAGTCCTTTCCTGGAACTGGGCATTAAGGTTGGCCATGGCAAAGCTGTTTTTAGCTACAAGGATGATGCCGGAGGTGTCCATGTCTAGTCTATGGACGATCCCCGGTCTCTCCGGAGTATCGGCGTCAGGCAGATTCGGCAGATACCAAAGCAGAGCATTGACAAGGGTATGTGTACGATGCCCTACCGCTGGATGTGTCGGGAGACCCGCCTGTTTATTGACGGCCAGGACATCATCGTCTTCATATACGATGTCCAGGGGTATGTCCTCTGGTGTCAATGGTGATGGTTCAGCCGCAGGCTCTGTAATTGAGATCAGGTCGTCTTCCTGGACCTTATAACTGGCTTTGACTGGGCTGCCATTGACCAGGATGTCGTTGTTGACGATCATTTTCTGGATAAAACTGCGGGAGAACTCAGCGAAGTAGTCTGCTAAAAAACGATCGATGCGGAGACCGTCATCATCGGATGTTACAGATACTGAATACATCAGTCGTTTTCTTCTTGATCAGAAGATTCTTCTTTGGAGAAAAAGATGAGCAGTATCGCCAAGAGGATGCTGCCGCATACGATGCAGGAGTCAGCGATATTGAAATTGGGGAAGCTGCCAACCTGGATGAAGTCAGTTACATAACCGACGAATGCCCTGTCGATCAGATTGCCGACGGTTCCGCTGAAGATCAGTGAAAAAGCAATCGTAAAAGCTGTCGGTCGCATGAATTTGATCTTGTGGCTGAATACGAGAAAGAAGATTGCGATGGCTATTGCTGCAACAGTCGAGAAGATCGCCAAAAGCGTCGTGCTGTTCTTGAAGATGCCCCAGGCCGCTCCGGTATTGTGGATGTGTGAGATGCCGAATATCCACCATATCTTTATGACAGAGTTGAGCTCTATATGGGTCTGTACCAAGTATTTTGCAAGCTGGTCGAGTCCGATACCGGCAAGCGCAATGGCCCAAAAAATGATATGTCGTTTGATGAGAGACTTGTTCATATTACTTAAGATGATTATAGAGATAGCGGACCCTTTCCGCCACATAGGGGATGGGATTGGTCGTTGCTATGACGTTATCAGCTTCTTTGCGCATTTCGTTTATGGATAGCTGTGTTCGTATCCTACGCATAACATCGTTCTTATCCATTCCGCGGGATTTATGCAGTCTTTCGATGAGCACTTCCAGAGGAGCTACTGTCAGCCAGACTTCGTTGACGATTTTGGTATAACCGGCCTCTATCAGCAACGCAGCCTCGAGAGCGACTACGTCTACACCCTGGTCTTTATATTCTTTGAGTTGTGTACGGATGGACTGTTCGATGAGGGGATGCGTGATCTTGTTTAAAAGCAGGCGTTTGGACTCATCTTCAAATACGATATTGCTCAGCTTCTTGCGGTCGATGACTCCAGCAAGATCTGTGATGCCGTTTCCGAATGCATCTATGACGGCTTTATAGCCGGGGGTTCCGGGAAGATATACGCTGTGACCTACCTCATCGGCATCGATCTTTTTTGCACCAAGGTCGACGAGCATGTTACAGACAGTGCTCTTTCCGCTTCCCATTAAACCTGTAACACCGATTATTTTCACAAAAAAAGTCTACCCACATGTCCGTCAAATAGTCAATAAAAATCTTCCTGGATGTGCTATCCTAATACTACTTTAGATTTAGGTACAGATATATGAGACTGAGCGTTCAAGAAATACTTATCATCGTTGCCGTTGTCGTGGTCGTGGTATTCGCGGGCAAGATATTTATGGGCAGGAAGAAGAACGCCAAGGCAAAGAAAGCGTCTTCATCTGCTAATAGCAGCAGCGCTCCGGCCAAGCCGTCCGGCAATGCAGTTCAGACTCTCAGGTATGCAGCGATCGCATTTGCGTTCATCGGGGCTATTCTGCTCTTGGCAGCAAGTCAGATCGAAAAGTATTCAATGTATCTTTATATCGCCGGCGGTGTCTTTGCCGGTGGCGGTGTCATCTTTTTTATTCTTTCGCTCAAGGCGAAGCAATAAACGGAGCAGCGTCTTTTTTCAGCTTTCGGTAGACCATGAAATACATGGTCAGGAAACAGCAGAGACCGCCTATCGTATCTGATACCGGCTCGGCCCAGAAGATTCCCATTACGCCCATGTGTCTTGGCAGGATCAGCATCAACGGGATCAGGATGATGACTTTTCTCCAGATCGAGAAGAAGATCGCCTGTTTGCTCATGCCCAGACCTACGAAAGTGTACTGACCAACCATCTGTAAGCTCAGGAAGCCGAACAGGACGAAGAATATCCTGAGTGCCGGTACGGCTGCTTCGATAAGTGCCGGGTCGGAATTGAACAGTCTGATGAATGGTATCGGGAATGCAACCAGCGTGACCGAAGTCAGGATGCTGAGAGAGATACAGACGATGCCCATGAATTTGATTCCCTTATGGACGCGGTCCGGGCGGTTGGCTCCGTAGTTATAGCTCAGGAAAGGCTGTGCTCCGCTGGCAAAACCTGCAATCGGATGGATCATAAGATCTCTGAGGGAATTGATGACGGTACCGACCGTGACATAGAGGTCTCCTCCGTAGAAGAGGAGAGAAGCATTGATTGCGATGTAGACGATGCTCGTCGTGAAACGCATGACGAATTCACTGGTTCCCAGCCCTAGGATCTTAACGATCAAAGCTTTTTTCAGAGACATAGAACTGAGGGTCAGCCTCAAGATAGCGTTAGGGCCTGTCAGGAATCGTACGACCCAGACGGCTGATACGAGCTGTGAGATGACTGTTGCGATAGCTGCGCCGAGCACGCCCATGCCCAGGACATAAATGAAGATGGGATCAAGTATCAGGTTGATGACTGCGCCGATGATGATTGTCATCATACTGATTCGCGGAAAACCCTGGGCGGAAATAAAACTGTTCATTCCCAGAGAGACCATTGAGAAGATGCTTCCGAGCAGGCAGATCGTCAGGTAAGTATTGGCGTAGGGAAAGGTCTCTTCGCTGGCTCCGCACCAGAAAAGCGCTTTGTCTTTGATGAGAAGGCCGATGATCGTGATGACGACTGCTGTGATTATCAGCATCGCGAATGAATTCCCCATGTATTGACGAGCTTTTTCAGTGTCGCCTTTACCGCGTTCGATAGAGAAGAATGGTGTGCCCCCCAGTCCCCATAGCAAAGCAAAAGCGGTTGTGATCATGATGACGGGAGCTGCGACTCCGACGCCTGTGAGAGCAGTCCGACCTATTTCTCCGAGCTGTCCGATGAATACGCGGTCGACGATGTTATAAAGACCGTTGACGATCTGGGCAAGTACCAAGGGCAACGCCAGGCGGACTATCGTCTTCTTGATATCGCCTTGAGAAAAATCGCTCTTTACGGAATTCATGTCAATAATTATCAGTCTTTTTGCATGATAAATAAAGAAAGAAGAGTGTTTAGCAGGTCTTTTTAGCTTTGTATGAGTCTTGAAAAACATATCTTATTTCAATACAATTTTTACATCCAACTTAACCTTAGCTTTCATTAACAAAACTATAGAGAAGCGCACTACATGCAGGCGGGACACTTTTCAGCAGCTGATGCATAGGAAAGAAGTGTTTGGGCAGAGCTAAATCTTTGATAGCAAAACCGGATGCGGAAATCTGAAGGATCGGGTTGTTGTGCATATATAAAGACATCTTTATTACCCAAAATGATAGAGGGAGGGAAAAGTGGAAAAGTTCTTTAAACTAAAAGAACACGGAACTACGGTCAGGACCGAATTCTTCGCTGGTCTGACCACGTTCTTCGCGATGGTTTACATCCTTATCGTGAACTCCAACATGTTTGCGAATCCTTTTGGTGATGGAACCAACGTTCTCGGCGTTTCATATGGTGCTATCTATATCGCGACTGCTATCTCTGCAATCGTCGGCACTGTCCTGGTTGGTCTTCTTGCTAACCTGCCGTTAGCAATGGCTTCTGGCATGGGTCTCAATGCGTTCTTCGTCTATACGATGTGCGTAGGTTTCGGTTTCTCTTACGCAAACGCATTAGTCCTGGTATTGATCGACGGTGTAGTCTTCATACTCCTCACTGTCACTGGTCTCCGACAGAAGATCTTCTATGCGATCCCGGATGCGGTCAAGAAAGCCATCTCCGCCGGTATCGGTCTCTTCATCGCATTCCTCGGTCTTCAGAACGCTGGCATCGTCGTCGCTGATTCATCAACAGGCGTAGCATTAGGTTCATTCAACCTTTTGAATCTTTCATGGGGTGACATCATGCCGATGGTCGTTACTATTATCGCATTCTTTGTCATCGGTATCCTGTCCAAGAGGAATGTAAAAGGTGCTGTCTTCCTGGGCGTCATTTTTGGTATGGCTTTGTATTATCTGCTCGGTCTCACCATTCCTGGTTTCTACGAGAACCTGGGCGTCGCCATTTCAAGTCCATTCACTGCATTCTCTGATTTCGGTACCCAGGCATTCGGCAAGGTGTTCACTGAAGGTTTCGACTTCTCTGCTTACTCTGCCGCTCATGGCTCTGCCAACATGATCCTTGTCATCATCACTTCAGTATTGGCCTTCTGTTTGGTCGATATGTTCGATACTCTTGGCACTCTCCATGCTACCTGTGATCGTGGCAGTCTCGTCGATGAGAACGGCGAAGTTATCAACCTCAACAAGGCTATGTTGGCTGACGCTGTAGCCACTACCACTGGTGCAATCTGCGGTACATCAACAGTTACAACCTTTGTTGAATCTGCTTCTGGTGTTGCTGAAGGCGGTCGAACCGGTCTTTCAGCAATGTTCACCGCATTGTTCTTCCTTGTTGCAATGTTCCTTAGCCCTGTCGCCCAGCTAATTCCTGGTTGTGCCACTGCGGCTGCTCTGATCTATGTCGGTGTCCTTATGATTCAGTCTATCGGCAAGATTGAATGGGACAAGATCGAAGTTGCGGTTCCTGCCTTCTTGACCATCTCGTTCATGCCCTTTACCTACAACATCTCTTACGGTATCGCATTTGGTATCTTCGGTTTCATCGCCATCAATGCTTTCATCGGCCGAATCAAGGAGATCAAGCTTGCAACTTGGATCATCGCAGCACTCTTTGTCGCGATGCTCTTACTGACACACTAAACAACAGTGTCATGACATTGATAGAGAAGAGCCGTTCATACATGAACGGCTCTTCTTTTAGGAAAGGTTTATCGATATGAAAAAAATAATCGGTGCCCTGATTGCAGTAATGATGATCATGTCAGCTGTTTGTCTGGTGGGATGTGGGGGATATACATCCCATTACAAGGCAATTGCTTTCGTTCATTCAAATACGTCAGATTCGTCATTCATGACCTTTTCACATTTTGAAGGTACCATGGTCTTCAAGATGAAAAACGGGGCCGAGAATGGACTATTAAGATATTCAGCCAAACTCGGCGAAGGCAGCGCCACCGTTTTCTGTGACTGCAATGGCGCTAAACAGGAGCTTTTTACTGTCAGAGGCGGGGACGGTGAGAAATCATCACTGGTTCGTATCGATAAGGGTACAGTGTATGTGATCGTTGAGACGAGCGGAAACTGTGATGATGGTGAGTTCCGTTTCGATATCGAATGACATCAGATATCATTTCAATCTTTCTTCAATCTTGTGGTGTATCATTACAGATATAAGGATGTAATGATATGAGGATCCTTTTAGCTGAAGACGAAAAAAGAATGGCCGCTGCCCTTGTGGCTCTGCTCAAACAGGAAAAGTACGATGTCGATCACTTTGAAGACGGCGCATCCGCGCTTTCTGCGCTGGAGAGCGGAGTGTATGATTTGGCGGTCCTTGATGTCATGATGCCGGAGATGAATGGATTCGATGTCGCCCGCCATGCAAGGAACAAAGGAATCAAGACCCCGATCTTGATGCTGACGGCTAAAAGTCAGTTGGATGATATGGTTATCGGTCTTGACAGCGGCGCAGATGATTATCTGACAAAACCGTTTCAGACCAAAGAACTCCTTGCCAGACTCAGGGCCCTTGGCCGCAGAAGCGCCAGTTTTCAGGAAGTAAACCTATTGCGGTATGGAGACCTTTCATTGGATGCATCTATCGCAACTTTGACTTGTGAATCCAGCGGGCAGAGTATCCGTCTTGGAGAAAAAGAGCTTAGGATCCTTGAATATATGCTCAGCAATCATGGACAGATCATGTCACGCGAACAGCTTGCGGTGAAGATATGGGGTTTTGATAATGAAGCAGAATACAATAATGTCGAAGTGTATATGTCTTTTACCCGTAAGAAATTGGCATTTGTCGGTTCCAGGGTGGAGATAAAGGCAGTTCGTGGACTGGGATACGAACTGAGAGAAAAAGATGTTTAACAGATCCAGGAATAAGATCATCGTATCTATCATGGGTTCTCTCATCCTGCTGTTTGCAGTTACGATCACAGTGATCATAGCTGCCAGTTTTCATGATGTCCGCCAGCGCAATATGAACATGCTGGAGCGTTATGTTGAGACATATACCCTGGAGCATGATTCAGACAGGCCGGTACCTGGCCCTGCACCCGATGATCATGGTCGCCCGATAGACGAAAGGCCGGATTACCAGCTTTCCACATTTTATTCTGTAGCTTTTGCAAAGGATGGCTCAATACTGGCCATCGATAACAGCGGACGGGACATTTACAGCGAAGAAGATCTTGTCAGCCTTGCCAGGGAGCTTCTTGCTAAGACCAAAGGCGAGAAAGACAAATTGATGTATATCGTTGACCACAGGTCTGAATACACCCTAGTGGCCTTTTTGGATAATACTGTTGCAGAAGGCAGTCTTAATACTCTTGTACGCTATGTCTTCATCGTCGGAGGTGTTGCACTTGTACTGTTGTTTTTCATTTCTTTAGGGCTGTCGAAAAGGATCATCCGTCCGTTGGAAGAAAATGACCGTAAACAGAAGCGGTTCATTTCCGATGCTAGTCATGAACTGAAGACTCCGGTTTCTGTGATAAGTGCAAATGCGGAAATGCTCTCAAGAGAACTGGGTAATAATGAATGGCTTTCAAATATACAGTATGAGAATGACCGCATGGGCGAACTAGTGAAACAGCTACTAGATCTTTCCCGTGCAGAGAATTCCGACACACCGATGGAACCAGTGGATTTTTCTCGTGTTGCAACAGGTGAGGCCTTGGCGTTTGAAAGTCTTGCCTTTGAAAAGGGAAAGATTCTTGAGTGTGATGTTGAAGATGACTTATTTGTCATGGGCAATAAAAACCAACTCACACAATTGGTTTCCATATTGCTGGATAATGCTGTAAGGCATTCTGACGGAGAAAAGATCGAGGTGACATTGAAGCATCAGGGTCATACTGCTGTCCTGAGCACTATCAATGACGGTGAGGAGATCCCTCTGGAGAAACAGGAGCATTTATTCGATCGTTTCTATCGTATCGATGAAGCGCGAAACAGTGAAGACCAGCATTATGGTCTGGGGCTTTCGATCGCGAAGGCTGTATCTGAGAAACATGGCGGCAATATCGCAGTTTCCTGCGCAGAGGGTAAGATTCGTTTCACAGTAATCCTTCCCTTGAAAAAATAATTAAAAACCTTCAATCTTCCTTCAATAAACCCCCTTTACAATGGACTCATCAAACCTAAAGGAGGGTTATCATGAAAATCTTAAGAAACTTAATTGCGGTACTGCTTTCCGTGAGTCTGGCAATTGGAATGTGTGCCTGCGGAAATAATGCAGCCAATACATATGCAAACGACACTGCGGAGCAGGTCACAGTCACACAGACTGTCACTGTCGAAAAGACTTCCACAACAACAGTAGAAGTACCTTCAAGCGGTGCCAATGCAAATCAGCGTCCAGACTTTCCTGGAACACAATGGGGCGGACAGATGCCCGGCGGTCAGAAAACACAAATCACTGCATCCACTGATGTTTCTGGAGAAGTCGTAGAGGGCATTACCGAAAACAGTGCTATGGACTTGGAAGCGGACTATGCCAATGCAACTACTTATGATGTCGCCGAAGAAAGCGATATTAAGATTTCAGAAGCAGGTACCTATATTGTGACCGGAACTTCTTCTGAAGGAAATATCACTGTCAAGAAAGGGGTTACGGGCGTCGTACTCGTCCTGAAGGATCTGGACCTGACCAGTACTACCGGTGCTACCGTTTCTGTCAATAAAGGTTCAGAAGCACAGATCATCATTTCCGGAAATGTGATTCTCACTGATAATGAGAATCCTGAAGACGAGGAATCGGAGGATGCAGAAGTAGCAGATGCATTCGACGGAGCAGCGATCAAGGTCAAAGCAGGGGCTGTTGCCTATATCACAGGTGACGGAACTCTTACGATCAACGGTACGGCCAAGAATGGTATCAAATCAGGAGACGAGAGCAGCCTCATCATCGGCGGTGAAGTTTCACTCATCATCAACGCGTCTAATGATGGTATCAACGCCAACTATGATCTGGCTATCCCCGGCGGTTCAATTACGATCGATGCTGTCGATGATGCAGTCCATGCCGACCATATCCTTACTATCGGTACAGAAGGAAGCGGCCCCACCCTGATGATCACAGCCTGTACGGAAGGTCTTGAGGGCACTGTAGTCAATATCCTTGGTGGCAAGGTGACTGTCAACGCATCGGATGATGGCATCAACGCTGCCAATAAGGATGCTCTGTTCGTAGATGAGCTAACCTATTCCGTAAATATCCAAGGTGGTGAAGTAATAGTCAATACCAGTGCTGACGGTATCGACTCCAACGGCAATGTCAATCTTATCGCCGGCAGCGCAAAGATCAGCAGTGCAAGTATGGGCGGCGAAGCAGGCATCGATTATGACGGTGAACTGTATATCTCTGAAGCATTCAATCTCAACAATTCCAGTGGTGTTGCCGGCCCTGACGGCATGGGCGGCATGCCCGGTCAGATGGGAGGCATCGGAGGACAGTTCGGTCAGGGCGGCTTCCGTCCCTAATAGTCCAAAAGCAAAAGTTAAATCCAGTTACTTGTTCTGAAAACAGGAAAGCCCGCATCAGTGAGAAGATGCGGGCTTTCATTATTAATCAAAAGTTTTGTTATTTGTTAGAAGAGTCAGATTCTTTTTTAGCTTCCTTGATCGTTTCAATTCCGACTTGAAGCACGAAAGAAGCAATCAGGAGCACCACGCCGATAAGCATCGTGCTGCCTCCTGAAAAGTCCATATCGGTTATGCCGTTTCGGTTGATGATAAAAGAAACGACCAGGTCGGAAATAAACGGAAGAACTATGAGCAGGATACCCAGGATCCGCAGATTCGAGACGGTGTTGTCGGTGAAAGGCGTTCCTTCTTGCAGTTCAGCCTGGGCGAAGCGTTTAGTGAAAAGGGCCAATATACCTTCTGTCAATGTCAGCACAAAGGCAATGAACATGACGCCGCTTAATTGAGCAAGTGTGAAATTCTCAAACGTCTCACTGTAGATCGGCATAGAAGAAATGATAGTTGCTATGTCCGAATCAGACAGTGCGTTCACAGAGAAAGAAGCAAGCAACGATATTCCGGCACCGACAAAACACAGCACCATGATGACCGTGGCAAGGATCTTCAAAATGAAGAAGATCTTCTGTACGATGGCAAGGCTTCGCATCAATATTCCTTAACTATTCGTAGGATTCACTCAGCTTGCGGACGGGACCACAGTATTCGCTCTTTCCGAAAGCCAGGATGAGACTGAAGATGGTCGGCAGGAAAATGAGACCGACGGCGAAACCGTCACCCTTACCGAAACTGCGGGCAACCTTGATGCAGGTGATGATACCGATGACGAAAGGAATGAAGGGAAGGGAGACATATGAATAAAGGAAGTTCCAGCCTTCGCCCCAGGAGAGTTCATAGTAGATGTAGTCAGTATAGAAGGGAATAAGGGCGGCCCATCCGGGCTTCTTGGCCTTAGTATAGATTCTCCATTTGGCGATGATATTGAGGATGAGGATCACGAGAAAGACGCCGACGACGGCGATCCACACACCCATCAATTCTTCCCAAGGGATCTCGTCCCAAGGAATCTCATCGTAATAAACACCAGGATCGAAAGGCATTGTAGCGACCTCCTATGTTGGACTAGTTAGAACTATTGTAACTGTTAGCAAGTTGAACTTCAAAAGTTTTACTAAAAACGATGTGTTGACAATCATTTATGGGAGTGTTACATTTATTAGCAGTCGGCAACTTCGATTGCTAATCAGGCACAAAACAATGAAAGAACGTAGTGAAATAATACTGGAATCGATTATCAGGCAGTATGTTCAGAAGGCTGTACCGATCTCTTCGAACAGCATTTTGGATGATTGCGGTCTTGGTGTCAGTTCTGCCACCATCCGTAATGATGTCATGCGCCTTGAGAAAGAGGGTTTCATTGTCAGGCCTCATTATGCCGCCGGCTCTATCCCTTCCGATAAAGGCTATCGCTATTTTGTTGAGGGTCTGAAGGACACGGAATTGTCTCCCGACGAGCAATTCATGATCAACCATCTGTTCTATCAGGTGGAAGACCGATTGGAAGAATGGCTGAAACTGTCGACAACAGTGTTGGCGCAGCGTACTCATTGTGTGGTCGTCGTCACCAGTCCGCACGTCGATTCCGCTAGGATCAAGCAGCTGCAGCTGGTGTCCATCCAGCCTAACGTAGTGCTCCTGGTCCTGGTTCTTCATGGGTCTAAGGTCAAGCAGCAGCTCATCAACTGCGAGACTGAAATGGATCAGAAAGAACTGACAGAGATTTCTGCGAGACTCAATGAAAAGTTCTATTCCTTGTCTCTCGATCAGCTCCGCGCAGTTGAAGAGCGTCTGGAAGGCTTTGAGGATAAGGTTGCTAAAGTCGCCATCCATCTGATGGAGAGCGAGAACAAGAAAGATAGCCGAGAGGCCTATTTTGATGGTTTGGGTTATCTTTTCGAACAGCCTGAATTTATCCACAGTTCTTATATGTCCAAGATGATAGAGCTTGCCCAGCAGAGAAGGATTCTCGAAACGATTTTACCGATCATTCCTTATGATTACGGCGTCAAGGTCTTCATCGGCGATGAACTGAAATCATCACCGATTCCCAACTGCAGTGTGATTATGTCCAGGTACGGTCTCCCCAATGAGCCGTTGGGAACCATTGCAGTCATAGGACCGACCAGAATGGATTATTACAAGAACATTTCAGTTACGGGCTATGTGGCCTCGATCATCAGTGTCCTTGTCACTAACCTTTACGGCGTGCGTACTGACGGAAAATATTTGAAAGGAAGGATGTTTTAATGGCTGAAGAAGATATCACCAATAACGAAGAAAACAGCACAGAAGCACCCGAGACCGAACAGGAAGCCCCGAAAGTTGACGAATTGGCTGCTGCTAAGCAGGAACTGGCTGAGATGAAAGATAAATATCTCAGGGCTGTTGCTGAATTCGATAACGCCAAGAAGCGAATGGAGATGGACAAGATCGAATTCGCCAAGTTCTCTGAAAAGCAGTTTATCGAAAAGCTTCTGCCTATCATGGATGATTTTGAGAGAGCTGTTTCGGCAACTCCCGGTGATGAAAAATCACAAGCTTGGTTTGCAGGTTTTTCCGGCATCCATAAGAAGTTCGAGAACTTGTTGGAGCTGTCCAACGTGACTGTCATCGAGTCTGTTGGCAAAGACTTTGATCCCAAAGTGCATGAGGCTCTCATGCAGGTTCCCGGCGAGGAAGGCAAGGTCATTACTGAATATCAGAAAGGATACAAGCTCTTTGACTTGGTCATCAGACCGGCCAGAGTGGCAGTTGGTAATGGCGAGCCCCTTCCTGACAAATAACAAATTGAAAACGACTCTATTTTAGATAAGAAAACACAATAGGAGGATTAATAATATGGGAAAAGCAGTAGGTATTGACTTAGGTACTACTTTCAGTGAGATCGCTGTCATGCAGGGCGGCGAACCCACTATCATCCCTTCATCTGAAGGCGGCAACACTACCCCTTCAGTCGTAGCAGTCAGCAAGACTGGCGAACGACTCGTCGGTCAGGTCGCTCGACGACAGGCTATCGTAAACCCTGAAAACACAGTCTTTATCGTTAAACGACTTATGGGCCGAAAGTGGAACGAACCAGCCGGTCGAGAACTTCCTGTAGAAGAGGATGCAAAACGACGACCTTATAAGATTCTTCACGGCAAGAATGAAGAGATCAAGGTCGAGATGGGCGGTAAGGAATATACTCCTCCCGAGATTTCCGCAATGATCCTTCAGAAGCTGAAGGCTGATGCTGAAGCATATCTTGGCGAACCGGTCACTGACGCCGTCATCACTGTTCCTGCATACTTCAATGATGCACAGCGACAGGCAACTAAGGATGCCGGTCAGATTGCCGGTCTGAACGTTCTTCGAATCATTAACGAACCTACCGCAGCAGCACTTGCTTACGGTCTCGACAAGAAAGGCGATGAGACCATCGCTGTCTATGACCTCGGCGGCGGTACTTTCGATATCTCCATCCTTGAGATCGGTGACGGTACTTTCCAGGTCAAATCCACCGCAGGCGATACTCACTTGGGTGGTGATGACTTCGATCAGGCCATCATTGATTGGCTCGTAGCTGAGTTCAAGAAGGATCAGGGCGTTGATCTTTCCACCGATAAGATGGCAATGCAGCGATTGAAGGAAGCTGCTGAAAAAGCAAAGATCGAACTTTCTTCGGTCCAGTCTTCACAGATCAACCTTCCGTTCATCACTGCTGATTCTTCCGGTCCTAAGCACATGGATATCACATTGAACCGATCCAAGATGGAACAGCTGGTCATGCACTTAGTCGAAAAGACCCTTGAACCGTGCCGACAGGCAATCAAGGACGCCGGTATCTCTACCAGCGATATTGACGAAGTACTTTTGGTCGGTGGTCAGACCCGAATGGCACTGGTCCAGCAGAAGGTCAAGGAATTCTTCGGCAAAGAACCCAACAAGGGTGTCAACCCTGATGAAGTAGTTGCACTGGGTGCAGCCATCCAGGGCGGCGTTCTCAAGGGTGATGTCAAAGATGTTCTTCTTCTCGATGTCACTCCTTTGACTCTCGGTATTGAAACTCTGGGCAATGTGGCTACTCCTCTCATTCCAAGAAACACCACTATCCCTACCTCAAAATCACAGGTGTTTTCCACCGCCGCTGATAATCAGCCGTCGGTAGACATCCATGTCCTGCAGGGTGAACGACCTATGGCTTCTGACAACAGGACCCTTGGACGATTCGTCCTTGACGGTATCGTTCCTGCTCCTCGAGGCGTACCTCAGATCGAAGTCACCTTTGACATCGATGCCAACGGTATCTTGAATGTCAAGGCCTGTGACAAGGGCACCGGCAAGGAACAGAAGATCACCATCACTTCTTCTTCCGGCTTGTCCAAGGAAGAAGTTGAGCGAATGCAGAAGGATGCAGAGGCTCACGAAGCTGAAGACAAGAGCCGAAAGGATCTTGCCGAAGCAAAGAATATCGGTGACAACATGGCATACAATGCCGAAAAGACTCTCAATGACAACAAGGATAAGATCCCAGAGGATCTCAAGAAGGATGTCGAAGATAAGGTCGCTACTCTCAGAAAGAGCCTCGAGACTGATAATCTTGAAGCAATCAAGCGAGATACTCAGACCTTGAACGAGACCATGCAGAAGATCGGCACACAGATCTATCAGCAGGGCGGCAGCGATGCCTCTCAGGGTCCTACCGGCGATGCCGGCAATGGTTCCAATGATGACGGCACCGTTGAAGGCGAATTCCGCGAAGTCTAGACCGTGTTTTCGGCTAGAAAAAATAATTGATACGAATAAGGGCTAAGGATCTTGTATCTTTAGCCCTTGTATGGTTGAAAGGCACATTATGGCAGAGAAAAGAGATTATTACGAAGTATTAGGCGTGGACCGCAATGCTTCAAGTGAAGAAATCAAAAAAGCATTCCGAACATTGGCAATGCAGTACCATCCCGATCGTAATCATGAGCCGGATGCTGCCGATAAGTTTAAAGAGGTCAACGAGGCCTATCAGGTCTTGAGTGACAGCGAAAAACGAAGTGCCTATGATCAATTCGGACATGCCGGAGTAGACGGCAGTTTCGGTGGCGGAGGAGCCGGATTCAGCGGCTTCGGAGACTTCGGAGGTTTCGGGGACATCTTCGAGACCTTCTTCGGCGGCGCCGCCGGCCGACAGTCCAGGGGCCCTCAGCGCGGAAGCGATTTGATGTATCGCTTGGTCATTTCTTTTGAGGAAGCGTGTCTGGGTTGCGAGAAAGAGGTCTCGATCAAGAGAAAAGAATACTGTCCGACATGTTCCGGAACGGGAGCCAAACCTGGCAGCCAGACACCCAAGTGTTCGGAATGTAATGGTACCGGCGTTGTCCGACGAGTCCAGCAGAGTCTTTTCGGAAGATTTACCAGCGAATCAGTCTGTCCTTCCTGCCATGGCAAGGGCACTGTCATAAAGGATCCGTGCACCAACTGCCGCGGTACCGGTAAAACAAGCGTAGAGAAGACGCTCAAAGTAAATGTTCCTGCTGGTGTCGTCGACGGAGTCAGGATACAGCTGACCGGCCAGGGCGACGTCGGTGATACTTCAGCCGCGCCTGGGAACGTCATCATCAGTATTAATGTCAAGGAACACAAGTTCTTCCGACGTGATGAAAGCGATATCTATTACACGCTGGAATTGAATATTGCTCAGGTAACTCTGGGATGTGAGGTCAAAGTCCCGACTCTTTATGGTGATACCGTTTTGAAGATACCTGCTGGTACACAGCCCGGTGATGTCTTGACTCTTCGCGGAAAAGGCGCGCCTGTTCTCAGGAGGAACGTTAAAGGCGACCAGTATGTTGACATAAAGGTCGTCATCCCCCAAAAACTGTCCAAAGAACAGAAGCAGTTGTTCGAACAGTTAGGCAAGGTATTGGATGACGGAAAAAAATAGATTATATCGTTACTGAAGTTTGATATAATACAAAATAAGTTGATTATTAAAGAACGAGCAAAAGATGCGAAAGTTCAACAGTGAACCGAATTTTTATCAGAAGCTCCTTTGGATCTTAGGTGCGGCGGCACTCGTATTGCTCGTTTTGAATTTCAATAAGGTCTGGGGATTTATCGGCAGTTTCATTGGCAAGTTCATGCCTGTCATTGTTGGTATCGCGATTGCGTTTATCTTGAATCCCTTGGTTACCATCTATAAGAAAGGTCTGCGCAAACTATTCAGAAGATGGACTCCACATAGCACAGATACCGTGGCCAGAAACGTAGCAGTGGTTCTGGCTCTTGTCACCGTAGTCCTCTTCATTACCGGCGTTCTCTTCATCGCTGTTCCTGAGATAGGAGATGCGTTCAATATCCTCAAGGATAAAGTACCGCCCATGGTCCAGGATCTGCTCGACTGGATCTACAATATGGCATTGAGTTTAGGTTTCGAGATCGACCCCATAACTATCAGCAATGTCGACTGGACCAAGATCGCTAACTTCATCTCCAGTTTCTTCAAAGCAGACTGGATGACCAACATTTCCGGTGCAGTTTCTTCTGTAGTGGGTGTCGTCTTCAATATCGTTATCGGTATCATTTTTGCTATCAACATCCTGATCCAGAAAAAACGGATCTTTGCTTTCCTTGAAAAGGTCAGCGGTCTTTTCATGAAGGAAAAAACTGTCAGCAATGTCAAAGGTGTCCTTGATCTCTGCAGTGATGCATTCAGGAATTTTGTGACCGGTCAGCTTACTGAGGCTTGTATCCTCTTTGTACTCTGTCTGATCGGTATGACGATTTTTAGGTTCCCTTATGTGGTGGCTACTTCAGCTATCATCGCTATCACTGCCCTGATCCCCATGTTCGGTGCATGGATTGGCGGCGCCATCGGTGCATTGCTTGCCTTGACCGTTTCACCGGCCAAGATGCTGTTCTTTGTGATTTTCGTTGTCTGTCTGCAGTTGGTCGACAACTATGTGGTCTATCCCAGAGTCATTGGTAATCAGATGAAGCTGCCGAGCCTTTTGGTCATGTCTGCAGTCGTCATCGGCGGTAACTTTATTGGTGTGGTCGGTATGATCATCTCAGTCCCCATCGTATCTGTTTTATACACGGTCATACTGAGAGCTCTCAAAAGGAAATCTGATGAACTGGAGCTTGCCAATTCAAAGATCGTGACCGAAGGGCCGCCTAACAGCCAGTCCGGCGTCTAACGCTGTATCAGCCCTCCTGCAGCCATTTTACAAAGGCAGGGAAGTCCCCGTGGGGTATATCGCTGATATCCCGATTCTCTCTGTTGAGAAGATAGTCTGTTATCAGATAAATGTCAGTTCCTAATTCGCTAACCACGGTATCTTCCTTGGCATCATTGCCTACCATCAGGCAATTCTTTGCATCCAAACCGGCTCGCTCAAAGAGTTCTGCGTAGTAATTTACGTTGGGCTTACAGTAATGATAATCCTCGTATGAGGTATACATTTCAAAATCGTTTACTTCCAGGCCGGCCCAGCGGATACGGCTTTCTGTCGCAAAATACGGGAAGAGAGGATTGGTGGCTAAGATGATCCTGTCTGCATAACGTCTTGAGATCTGGATCACATCGGGGACCAGCGGATTGGGCGGAAAGAGCTCCGATACGGTCTCAAATTCATTTTTATAGAAAGACTCAAAAACAGCTTTGGTATCATCTTTGGGAGGGATCAGCTCAAAGAATTTGTCCCAAAAGGCCTGTTCGTTGGTCTTCGAGCCGTCATTTTTGACCATGGCCTTTGTCCCTACCTGTAATGCTTGGATCGCTGCTTCGGGATCATATCCATGCTTAGCCAGTTTTACTGCTAAAACTTTGAAATAGGATTTTACGAAATAATCTAAATCCATAGGCAGCACTGTGCCGTCAAGATCGAAGAGGATTGCATCATACTTTTTCATTTATTTCTCCAAGTTCTTTTTTGCGGTCGAGAGCATCAGTGATAACCTGTTGAGTTGGTTGACTTCACTTGCTCCCGGATCATAGTCGATAGCGACGATGTTGGCCTGTGGATACTTATTTCTCAAAGCCTTGATCACACCCTTGCCGACCACATGGTTCGGCAGGCATGCAAAGGGCTGGACACAGACGATATTGGGCACGTTTTCTGTCAATAGCTCTGCCATCTCGCCGGTCAGGAACCACCCTTCACCGTACTGGTTGCCGATGGACAGGAAAGGTTTTGCCATCTCAGCGATGTGTTCCATGGGCATGGGAGGCTCGAAGCGTTTGCTCTTCTTGAGTGCTTTGACAGCAGGCTTGCGAACCCAGCCTAGGAGACCTGTCCCGAAACGTGCGATGACCGATGATTTCCAGGATTCTCCCAGATATTTATGTTTGTAATCCTTGCCGTAAAAACCTTCGATGAAGAAGTCCAGGAGATCCGGCACTACTGCTTCGGCACCTTCCTTCTCCAGCAGGTCTACGAGATTATTGTTGGCAAGGGGCATGTATTTTACCAGAATCTCTCCGACGATACCGACGCGAGGTTTCTTGAGGTCTTCGTGGATCGGAAGCTCGTCAAAGTCTTTCACGATCCCCTGACAGATCTTGTCAAAGCTTAAGTGTCCGGGCGTTCCCTTGGTAAAATCGAAAAATGCCTGTTCCCATTTTTTATGTAAAGCATTGGCTGAGCCCGGTTCGACCTCATACGGACGAGTCTTATACAGACATCTCATCAGGAGATCGCCGCAGACTGCTGCTCTCAGGCCCTCGACGAACATGGGCAGAGACAGTTTGAATCCCTCGTTCTTTTCCATCCCGTTGGTATTGAAGGATATGACAGGGATATGGGACAGTCCAGCCTTGTCCAGGGCTCTGCGGATGAAGCTGACATAATTGCTGGCACGGCAGCATCCGCCTGTCTGGGACATGAGGATAGCCAGTTTGTTCGTATCATATTTGCCGGACATGACGGCTTCCATGATCTGTCCGACGGACAAGATCGAAGGATAACATGCGTCGTTATTGACGTACTGCAGGCCGCAGTCGATAGCGCCCTGATGGGTGTTGTCCAGTACGACGGCGTTAAATCCTCGTTTTCTGAAAACGGCTTCCAGCAGGCTGAAATGGATGGGACTCATGTTGGGAGCGATGATCGTATAACCTTCGTCGAACATCTGTTTGGTGAATTCGGCACGATTATATGCGATAGAGGTCGGTTTGGCTTTGATATTTTCCTCTTCGCGCATCTTGATGGCGGCTAAAAGACTTCTGATGCGGATCCTGGCAGCCCCAAGGTTGTTTACTTCGTCGATCTTCAGGAGGGTATAAAGCTTATTGGATTTTTCAAGGATCTCGCTGACCTGGTCAGTCGTGACCGCGTCAAGACCGCACCCGAAAGAGAATGTCTGTATGAGCTCAAGATCGTCTCTGTTAGTTACGAATTCGGCAGCTGCATACAGTCGTGAATGGAATACCCACTGATCCACGACCCTGATGGGACGTTCCGGCCTTTCCTGCAGAGGGAGACTGTCTTCGGAGAAAACATAGAAGCCGTAAGATGAGATCAGTTCGGGAATACCGTGGTTGATCTCAGGATCGACATGATACGGGCGGCCCGCCAGTACGATGCCTTTCTTATGCTTCTCTTCCATTTCCTTAAGCAGACGAGTGCCTTCTTCACGGATGTCGTCTTTAGCTTTTCGCTGCTCGATCCATGCTGCGTGTACGGCCTTCTGTACCTCGGATGCTGGGATGCCCCATTCCTTTGCACACAGCATCTCTAATCTGTCAGAGGCAGTCTTTTCGCTGGTGAGCGCAATGAACGGACGGATGAAACGGATGTTTTCCGCCGAGATATCTTCAACATTGTTTTTGATGTTCTCGGGATAAGCTACGACCATGGGGCAGTTATAGTGGTTTTGGGCATCCGGTGTCTCCTGGAACTCGTAAAAGACGCATGGATAGAAGATGGTCTTTATACCGCTGTTGATCAGCCACTGGACGTGACCGTGGGAGATCTTGGCAGGATAACATTCGGATTCTGACGGTATTGATTCCATGCCGAGTTCATATATATTGCGGGTCGAGAAGGGGGAAAGGATGACCCTGAAACCCAATTCTTTGAAGAACGTGGCCCAGAACGGATAGTTTTCGTAGATATTGAGAACTCTGGGGATGCCGATGATTCCGCGGGGGGCCTCCTCCTCGGAAAGTGATTCATAATCGAAGATGCGGTTCTTCTTGAATTCAACGAGGTTGGGGCCCGGTTCTACGATGGAGCTGTTCTTGACGACCTTTTCGCAGCGGTTGCCGGAAATGTAGCGGCGGTCGCCCGAGAAGATATTGATGGTCAGGATACAGTTGTTCTCACATCCTCCGCAGCGGGTAGTTTTGGTGTCATAGGTCAGTTCCTGGACCTGGTCGAAAGTCATCATGGTGGTGCATTGTCCAGTGTAATGACGGCGTGCGATAAGAGCGGCGCCAAAAGCACCCATGATGCCGGAGATGTCCGGACAGATCACTTCTACATCAGAGATCTTTTCAAAGGCTCTCAGAACGGCGTGGTTATAGAATGTTCCACCCTGGACAACGATGTGTGAACCAAGGTCTTTAGCACTGGACAGTTTGATCACTTTGAACAGGGCGTTCTTGATAACAGAGTATGCAAGACCTGCCGAGATATCGGAAATGGTCGCACCTTCTTTTTGCGCCTGTTTGACGTTTGAGTTCATAAATACGGTGCAGCGGGTCCCTAGATCGACGGGGTGCTTTGCATACAACGCTTCCTTAGCAAATCCGGCTGCGGAATAATTGAGGGAATTGGCAAAATTCTCGATGAAGGATCCGCATCCTGAAGAACATGCCTCGTTCAGCATCACACTGTCGACGGTATGGTTTTTCAAGCGTATGCATTTCATGTCCTGCCCGCCGATATCGAGTACACAGTCGACATTGGGATCGAAGAATTCAGCTGCCACGCAGTGTGCCACTGTTTCGACTTCACCTTCATCCAGACGGAACGCGGCTTTGAGGAGTGCTTCGCCATAGCCTGTAGAACATGATCTGACAATCTGGGAATCGGAAGGAAGGACTGCTTTCAGGTCAGCCAGTGCCGCCATCGTAGTCTTTATAGGGCTGCCATGGTTATTGTCGTAATAAGACCATAAGAGACTGCCGTCCTGATCGATGAGGGCCAGTTTGGTCGTGGTGGAACCGGCGTCGATGCCCAGAAAGCAAGGACCGGAGTAAGTGGAGATATCGGCCTTTTTCACTTTGTGCTGCTGATGTCGAAGCTTGAAAGCTTCATAATCGGCTTCATTGTCGAATAACGGAGCAAGCCTTTTGATCTCAAATTCGAGCGTAACGCCTTTTTCGAGAGTCGAGATGAGGTCGTCGATATTGCAGCTTTTTTCAGAAGGATTTTCAAGAGCGGCTCCCAGGGCTGCAAAGAGATGGGAGTTTTCGGGATCGACGATAGCGTCCGGTCCAAGTTTAAGTGTCCTGATAAAAGCCGCCTTCAGTTCAGTCAGGAAGTGTAAGGGTCCTCCCAGGAAAGCGACACAACCCCTGATAGGTTTACCGCAGGCAAGACCGGAGATGGTCTGGTTGACCACTGATTGGAAGATGGATGCTGCCAGATCGGGACGTGTTGCACCTTCATTAATGAGAGGTTGAATATCTGATTTAGCGAAGACACCGCAGCGGGCCGCGATGGTATAGTGTTCTTTGTAATCCTTGGCGGCTTCATTTAGTCCTGCCGCATCGGTCTGCAGGAGTGCTGCCATCTGATCGATGAACGAGCCTGTTCCGCCGGCGCATACTCCGTTCATTCTCTCGTCCAGACCACCCTTAAAATAGATGATCTTGGCGTCTTCTCCGCCGAGCTCGATTGCCACATCGGTCTGGGGATAATACTTCTTTAATGCCGTAGCAACAGCTACGACTTCCTGTACGAACTGGATCTCGAGAGATTTGGCCAGATTGATGGAACCTGAACCGGTGATGCCAATCTTAAGACTACATTCTCCTAAAGCAGCTTTGGTCTGCTGGAGGAGCCCGGCCAGTGTCTTTTGGGTATGGGCATGATGCCTGTCATAGGCGTGAAAAAGTATCTCGTCATCTTCACCGAGAATGACGAGCTTAACCGTCGTTGATCCTACATCGATACCAGCGCGATAAGTCTTCATAAGCAAACTGAAACTAAGCGATACTAAAAGTATAGCTTATAAAAAAAATAAAGACACAAAGAAACGGAATGGCGGGGAGTGAGGGATTTGAACCCTCGACCAATATTTCTATTGGTAATCGCTTAGCAGGCGACCGCACTAGACCACTATGCGAACTCCCCACGCAGATAGCTATACTATCATAATTTGGCTTAATCTACCAAATGATTCCGAATAAAGAATTAACCGATCATCTGTGACAGCTGCTTAAGGATGGGTTCAAATTTGACACCATACCAGTGAGAAGCGTCATCGAGTGTGTTCTCCATGCATTTGACAGTGAAGTCAGCTGCAATCCTGGCAGCATCTTCCATAGAACGTCCGTTCATGTAGGCTCCGACAAATGCGGATGCATAGACGTCGCCTGTTCCGTGACAGGATTTTGCATAGCGATGATGTCTGTAGTAATAGTAGCTGTCTTTGGTTGCAACGACGACACCTGTAGTATCCGGAGTATAGCCTACACCTGTCAGAACGACCGCTTTGGCTCCGCTGGCAAGCAAAGCATTGACGATGCCCTTGATGTAAGACTCATCGTAGATTTCTTTGTATTCGACGCCGGTCAGGAAGCATGCTTCTGTGATATTGGGAAGCACTACATCGGCACTGAAGCAGAGCTTTTTCATTTCATTGACGTAGGCCATATCAAATGCCGGATAGAGTTTGCCGTTGTCTGCCATGGCCGGATCGATGATAGCAGGGCCTTTGCAGGTGTTTTTGATAATGCTGGAGACGTAATCGATCTGCTCTTTACTGCCAAGGTAACCGGTATACACGGCATCAAAGAAAATCCCCTCTTTGACCCAGTGCTTTTCGATGGCCGGCATATCATCTGCCAGGTCTCGTACGGTAAAACCGGTAAACCCGGCGGTATGAGTCGAAAGCACTGCAGACGGAAGGATGCAGGTCTCGACACCGCATGCGGAAATGATCGGCAGCGCCACTGTCAATGAGCACTGGCCGACGCAGGAGATGTCCTGAATCGTTAAAATTCTTTTAGTATCCATTTTCTTCACCCCGATTATGCTGTTTTGATATTGCTGGCGTGACGCAGGCCCAGCATATCGATAGCCTGTTCACGCATCTTGAATTTAAGAATCTTGCCGGCGGCATTCATGGGGAAGCTATCGACGAATCTGACATAACGAGGGACTTTGTGTTTGGCCATGTTGGCGCGGACATAGTCTTTGATCTCGTCTTCAGTTGCTTCGACGCCTTCCTTAAGGATCACACAGGCAAGTAATTCTTCGCCGTATTGTTCGTCGGGAACGCCGACGATCTGGACGTCGGAGACTTTGGGGTAAGTATAGATGAAGTCTTCGATCTCTTTGGGATAGATATTTTCACCGCCGCGGATGACCATGTCTTTGATTCGGCCGGTGATCTTGTAATAGCCGTCTTTATCACGCATGGCGAGGTCGCCGGTATGCAGCCACCCGTTCTTATCGATGGCGGCAGCCGTGGCCTGAGGCATCTTGTAATAGCCTTTCATGATGTTATAACCGCGAGCGACGAATTCACCGATGGTGCCATCGGGTACTTCCTCATTGGTCTCGGGATTTACGATCTTGCATTCTACGGCCGGCAGGTTGGTACCGACGGTATTCACTCGTCTCTCGAGAGAGTCGGAAACGCGGCTCTGGGTACAGCCAGGAGAAGCTTCGGTCTGTCCATAGACGATGGAGATCTGTGTCATATGCATCTTGTCCACCACTTCCTGCATGGTCTGGATCGGACAAGGCGAGCCTGCCATGATGCCGGTTCGCATATGAGAGAAGTCGGTCTTGGAGAAGTTCTCATGGCTCATCATGGCAATGAACATGGTAGGGACGCCATGGAAAGCGGTGATCTTTTCGGAGTCGATACAAGCCAGAGACTTTCTTGGTGAGAATGCTGTGATTGGGCACATGGTGACGCCGTGGGTGACACATGCTGTCATGGCGAGGACCATGCCGAAACAGTGGAACATAGGGACATGAATCATCATCCTGTCCGCGGTGGACAGGTCCATGCAGTCGCCGATGCATTTGCCGTTATTGACTACGTTGAAATGAGTGAGCATGACGCCCTTGGGGAAACCTGTTGTGCCGGAGGTATACTGCATGTTGCAGACATCATGCTTGTTGATGTTGGCTGCACGTTTATAGACTTCCTCGACGGGAACGGATTTACCCATCTTCAGTGCATCATCCCAGCTGATACAGCCGGGGTGAGGACCATCGACGGAGATGATGTTCCTTAGGAACGGAAGTCTTGCCAGGTGGAGGTTTGTCGGATCTTCTGCTGTTGCCAGCTCCGGATTCAACTGGTCCATGATGCCCAGATAATCGATATCCTTGAATCCGTTGATTGCGATCAAAGTATGGGTATCTGATTGTTTCAGAAGGTATTCGATCTCATGGTTCCTGTATAGAGTGTTGACGGTAACGAGTACGGCCCCGATCTTGGTTGTAGCCCAGAAAGAGATGTACCAGGCCGGGACATTGGTTGCCCAGATGGCGACATGGGAACCGGGTCTCACGCCTAAAGCGATGAGGGTGCGTGCGAACTCGTCGACATCGTCGCGGAATTCTTTGTAGGTCCTGGTGTAATCCATTTCGGTATATTTGAAAGCGATTTGATCAGGGAATTCTTTGACCATGCGGTCGAGGACCTGAGGGAACGTATAGTCGACCAGTTTTTCCTTTTCCCAAACGTATTTACCTGTCTTGGCGTTGTTGTCGTAGAGGACCCCGACTTCTTTGGCCATGAGAGAGGGGTCCACGTCGAGATGACGGGATGCGGCGGCATCCTCAGTGCCGGAAGCATCCTTCTGGAAGAACTGAGACATGTAGTTGATATATGCAGGGAAGACCACGCCGGCATTGTCTAGTTCGGGCATCCAACGTTTCAGCCATTCTAAGGACAGATATCCGTCGTAATCGATGCAGCGGAGAGCTTCGATTATCTCAGCGATCGGCATGTCGCCTTCGCCCATGAAGCGGTATTCCAGTTTGCCGTCGATCACGACCGAATCCTTGATGTGGACGTGTTTGATGAAACCGCCCAGATTTTGGATGGTGGTATCGACGGATTCGTTGAAGTTTCGATATGGATGCTGGATATCCCAAAGTGCGGCGATATTATCGCTGCTGGCGCGGGTCAGCAGATTAAACAGACGTTTCGTATCTGAATATACGCCGTTTGTTTCAACGAGCAGCACGACATTGTTCTTTTCTGCGATAGGAGCCAGTTTCTTCAAAGTCGAAAGGACCAGCTCGTCGTCGACTTCCCCTTCGACGACACCATTTTCGTCGCCGAGCACTCGAATATATGGCGTGCCTAATTTTGCCGCCAGCTCGATATACTGAGTAAGCTCGTCGATAGCCTGTTGGGTCTTTTCGGGATATTTAAGGCTCGTGCCGCTGGAAAGGCAGCAGATCTCGATATTGGCATCTCTAAGGTTGCGAATGGTGTTGCTAAGCTCTGCTTTGGTGAAAGGCTGAGCTTTGACGGAGAAGATGTCGTTGCCAAGACCGCGGACTTCGATTCCGTCGAATCCAAGGTCCTTCGTCATCGCAAATATGTTGTCCCAGCTGAAATCTGGGCATCCCAGAGTAGAAAACGATAGTTTCATTTTATTCACCATTCATTAGTATTTAGAGATATAGCGATTATTCTAGCTATAGCGTAAATACGGTGTCAACGCGATTCTGTGAATAACTTTAGCCTGATTTCAGATATTATTCTTGCTACTCACACGCTTGCTTGCTATACTTACTAGGTTATGTCATACAATTTTGATGATTACGAAACTATTATTGGCTTAGAAGTCCACGCTCAGCTGAAAACCAAGAGCAAGATGTACTGCCGATGCGATGCTGACTATGTCAACGCCGCACCTAATACCCATGTATGCCCAGTATGTCTTGGTATGCCGGGGTCTTTGCCGACCGTCAATAAACAGGCTGTCGAATATGCAATGATGACGGCTCTCGCTCTCAATTGTCATGTAGCAGAGTTCACCAAGTTTGATCGAAAGAACTATAACTATCCTGACCTTGTTAAGGGTTATCAGATCTCCCAGTATGATCTTCCTATCGGATCTCACGGATGGTTGACTGTTGATACAGAAGAGGGTACCCGAAAGATTGGTATCAACAGATGTCACATGGAAGAGGATGTAGGTAAACTGACGCACCATGGACATGGTTCTTCCGCTTATACCGTTATCGATTTCAACCGAGCCGGCATGCCGCTCCTTGAGATCGTGAGCGAACCTGATATGCGCAGCCCCGAAGAGGCTCGCCAGTATCTGGTTAAACTCCGATCCATCCTTTGGTACACCGGTGTTTCCAATGCATCCATGGAGGAAGGAAGCTTCCGATGTGATGCCAATATCTCGATCCGACCCAAGGGAACTGATAAGCTCCTCACTAAGGTCGAGGTCAAGAACATCAACAGTTTCCGAGGTGTTTTCAGGGCACTGGCATATGAAGAGATCCGACAGCGCGAGATGTTTGCTGCCGGCGAACGAATCATCCAGGAGACCCGCGGCTGGATGGACGGTGAAGGAAAGACTGTCTCCCAGCGAAGCAAAGAAGAAGCTAACGATTACCGATACTTCCCTGAACCGGATATCCCTCCTATTACTCCTTCCCGCGAATGGGTCGAAGAAGTCAGAGCAAAGCTTCCTGAGCTTCCTGACGCCCGACGCGACCGATTCATGGAACAGTATGCACTTTCCAGCTATGATTCATCCCTGCTCACCTCTACTCGTGAGATGGCAGATTATTATGAGAAACTGGTATCAGTCCTTGAGGCCCCTGCCACATCGAAGGATGCGGCCAACTGGGTAATCGGCTCTGTCAGCACTATCCTGAACAATGAGACCATTGACATCGCAGCTTTCGCCGAGAAGGTCGATGTCAAAGGCCTGTCCGGACTCATCACTCTTGTTGCAAACAAGACCATCACTGCTAATACCGGTAAAGAGGTCTTAGATGAGATGTACAAGACCGGCAAGAGCGCCAAGGATATCGTTGCTGAGAAAGGCCTTGCCCAGATCAGTGATGAAGGTGCTCTCGATCAGGCCGTAGCCGATGCTATCGCCGCCAATCCTCAGGCCGTAGCAGACTACAAGGCCGGTAAGACTCAGTCCGCCAGATTCCTGGTCGGACAGGTCATGAAACTGACTAAAGGACGAGCTAACGCAAATCTCGTCATGGATATGATTACAAAGAAATTAGGAGAACTGTAGACATGGTAACATTCTTTGCGATTGCACAGATCGTTGTCTCTATTGCCGTGATTGCGATCCTTATCTTCCAGGCCAAAGGCTCTGGCGGTTTGGGCGGCATCTTCGGACAGAGCGACGGTGTTTATCGAACCAAGCGCGGCACTGAAAAGCTTTTGTTCAACCTGACCATCATTCTGATCGTCATCTTGATCATCCTTTCCATCGTCATGCTCAAGATCAGCTAGTTCTTCTTAATTACTTTGAACTGATAAGACCTGCAGAAAAGCCTTTCTGCGGGTCTTTTTGTATAATTAAACTATGCGCTGTGATTTGATACTCCTCCATGCTCCTCATGTTTACGATTTCCGTAAACTCCCGCAGCTTTACGGGCCGGTCAGTGACCTGGTCCCATCGACTCCTGCCTTTGAGATGTATCCCATGGGTTTCACCAGCTTTGCGGAGTATCTGGGACGATCCGGGTATAAAGTCAGGATCATTAATCTGGCGCTCCGCATGGTTGAGAGCAAGACTTTTGATGTTGAAAAGTACATCAGCAAATTAGATGCACCGCTCTTTGGTGTTGATCTTCACTGGCTTGTCCATGCCAACGGCTCGATCGCATTTACCGAGATCATAAAGAAGTACCATCCTGATGCAAAAGTCGTCATGGGCGGTTTCAGCGCATCTTATTTCAAAGATGAGCTTATCAGACTCCCGACTGTAGATTATGTACTGAGCGGAGACTCCACCGAGGAACCAATGCGTCTTTTAGTCTCAAAGTACCAGTCAGGAGATGTGTCTGATATCCCAAACCTTTCCTGGAAGAAGGCGGATGGTACAGTAGTTCATAATCCCATGTCGAATACGCCTACCGATATCAGTAATGTCATGCACGAACATTATGAAGGCATGATCAAGCAGGTGTTGAGGTTTAAAGATTTTAAGAGCATCATCCCTTTCAATGGCTGGCTGAAACAGCCGGAAACGTGTGTTTTCTCATGTCGAGGATGTGATCAGTATTGTGTGTTCTGCGGCGGTAGCAAGTATGCCATGCAGAAACATTCGTCGAGAAAAGAGACAGCCTACCGTACTGTCGATGACATCGTGAACGATATCGTCCGTACCAGTAAGATATCCCGCGGACAGATCGCACTCGAGAGCGATATCCGCCAGGCCGGCGAAGATTTTGCCTGGGAGCTCCTTGACCGCCTCGGCAAAGAAAAGATCAAGAACCAGATAATGTTTGAGATCTTCAAACCGATGCCGACAGATTATGTAAAGAAGATGGCGCAGTCGATCCCGAATTATTCTTTAGATATCTCTCCGAACTCGCATGATCCCAAGGTCCGGCTTGCCACCGGTATCAATTATTCGAATGAAGACATGGAAAAGACATTTGAAGATGCTTTGAACATGGGCGTCCGCCGAATCGAAGTCTTCTTTATGATCGGTCTTCCTAAACAATCGAAACAGTCCGTCCTGGATACTATTGATTACTGTGATGAGCTATGGACAAAGTTCAACAGTGACAAGCGTATATTTGCTTATATCGGGCCGCTGTCTCCTTTCCTTGACCCAGGATCCATGGGATATGAAGAACCGGAAAAACACGGATACCGATTATTGCGTAAAACACTTGAAGATTACAGGAATGCATTGACCGGTCCGTCCTGGCGTTATGCCTTGAATTATGAGACAGACCTCATGACAAGGGATGACATCATAGATGTGACATATGAGGCCATCATTCGGCTCATGCAGGTACAAGTAAAGCATGGACAGTTGACAGAAGAGCTGTCCAGGGCTCAGATCCAGCGCATCCGGATGACGCAGGAGCTCGAAGTAAAGATCGCTGATGTCATGAAGTCCGGAGATCAGGAAAAGCTGCTGGCTCTCAAACCGGAAATGGACGAGATCAACAGTTTCAGATCCGTCCAGCAGTCACAGATGGATATCGCATACAGTTTTGTTAAGCTTCGATATGTCAATGGCTTGATCCAGACGATCAAATCTGCATTACATAAAGAAAAGAAATCGTAATAAACCGAGGGGTATATTATGTCAAATAAACTCATGATGGGTAATCAGGCATTGGCGTACGGCGCTTTGAAGGCCGGCGTTCAGGTTGCGGCCGGTTATCCCGGAACTCCTTCCACGGAAGTCCTGGAGACCCTGGCTAAAGAAGCTCCTGAAGATGTTTATGTCGAGTGGTCAGCCAATGAAAAATGTGCCGTCGAAGTTGCTGCCGGTGCTGCTTATTCCGGCAAGCGTGCCATCGTTACCATGAAACAAGTCGGTCTCAATGCTGCAGCTGATCCTGTGATGTCTCTTGAATATGTCGGAATCCGTGGAGGTCTGGTCCTCGTGGTTGCCGATGATCCGGGCCCGATCTCCTCCCAGACCGAACAGGATACCCGCACATTCGGCCAGTTCTCTAAGATCCCGGTATTTGATCCGTCCACTCCTGAGGAATGTTATGTGATGATCCAGGATGCTTTCATCATTTCCGAACTCTTCCAGACTCCCGTCATCGTCAGGCCGACCACCAGAGTCTGTCACAGCTGCGCTGATGTTGAAGAAGATTATGTAAACTTTAGAGATCATGAGAAGCCTGGTTTTATGAAGAGTCCCAACTGGGTAATCTTCCCGAAGCTCTCTTATGACAACCACATCAAGATCGAAGCGCGAAACAAGACCATCTCTGAGCAGTTTTCGCTGTACCCCATGAATGCTGTTTTTGGCGAAGGAAAACGCGGTATCGTGTCCAGCGGTGTCAGTTTTAATTATGTAAAGGAAGCGGTCAGATCATGCGGCGAAAAGTTCCGTTTGTTCAAGGTGTCAACACCTTTTCCGTTCCCTGACGAGCTTGCCAAAAAGTATCTTGAAGAGGTCGACGAGGTACTGGTGATCGAAGAACTTGACCCGTTCATCGAACGAGAACTTCTCAGGATTTGTGGGCAGTACCATCTCAAAACTGTCATCCGCGGAAAGCTTTCCGGAGACACCATGAACGCTGGAGAATCATCTGCGGATATCGTCCTTTACGAGATGTCTAAGGTATTCGGTATCGAGACCGAGAAAGAACCTTTGGAACTTCCGAAAGCACCCGAGATACCTGTCAGAGCACCGTCTTTATGTGCCGGCTGTCCTCACAGAGCTGCTTTCTATGCTATCAAGAAGGCTATGAAAGGACAGGATGCTGTATTCTGCGGAGATATCGGCTGCTATACCCTTGGTAATGCCAGACCGCTGAATATGGTGGATACTTGTCTGTGTATGGGAGCGGCATCGACGGTTGCCCAAGGCATCTATCGTGCCGATGGTGATAAACATAAGTATTTTTCCTATATCGGGGACTCGACATTCTTCCATACTGCGATCCCCAGTCTTGTCAATGCTGTCTATAACCAGGCTGATCTCACCGTTGTGATCCTGGACAATTCAACGACTGCCATGACTGGACATCAGCCTCATCCCGGGACAGGACGCAATGCCAGAGGAAAAGAAACGACCAAATTGGATATCACTAAAGTACTGGAAGGTATCGGCATCCCTGATGTCCCGACTGTAGATCCTTTGAATCTGCCGAAGGCCATAGACACTGTCAAAGAAGTTGGTTCACGACCTGGTGTCAAGGCCATCATCTTTAAGTCGCCTTGCATTGCTATCGTGAAGAGCTCTAAGACCATGGATGTCCTGGAAGAAAAATGTGTGGGGTGCGGAAAATGTGTCCGGGAGATCGGGTGTCCTGCCATGAGGATGGACAACGGAAAACCTGTGATCGACAAAGGCTTATGCACCGGATGCGGTCTGTGTGCGCAGATCTGCCCCAGCGATGCACTCAAAGGAGGAGAACGATAATGAATATTCTTCTTGCTGGTGTAGGAGGGCAGGGCATCGTTTTGGCTTCCCGTATCCTTGCCGAATGTGCGATCCTCAAAGGTGATGCAGCCAGGACGGCCGAGACTATCGGTATGGCTCAAAGAGGCGGTAGCGTCATGAGTCATGTAAGGAACGGACAGTTCGTCAATTCTCCGCTCATCCCTTATGGTAAAGCAGACCTTATCATTGCTTTTGAGGCTGCTGAAGCAGTCAGGGCTTTGCCTTATCTCTCTAAGGATGGAGCTGTACTCGTTAATAATCTTGAGATCCCGACATCGACGGCATCTTATGATCTTGATGCTGTGATCAGTTATATCGAGAAGCTTCCGGTCAGGAACACTGTCATCGATGGTGTTGCTTTATGCAGGCGATGCGGTTCATCAAAAGTCCTCAATGTTGCGATATTGGGTGTCGCAGCTTACCTAGGTTATATCGTGTGGAATTATGATGATCTGAAAAAGGCGGTAGACAGCATCGTTCCCGAAAAGTTCCGGGAGCTGAATGAGAAAGCACTCAATGAGGGATATACGTTCCTTGGGTGATGATGGGCATCGTTTTCGTTAATCATAGATAAAGAATATAATTGCATTCACACTTTCAAAACATGTAGATCAAGCACGGAGCACAAAGATGAAACTATCAGAGAAACAGTTCGAACAGGTCATCAGACAGATGAAGAGGGCCAAGGCCTTCAAAGGCAATCTTTATGAGAAGAAATATGCTGATATTGATATCGACTCCATAAAGACCCAGGAAGATTTTGAGAAAATCCCGTTTACCGAAAAGGATGAACTCAGAAGCGTATATCCCTTGGGCATCCAGGCGGTTCCCGATTCTGAGATCGTCAGGATCCATTCTTCATCAGGTACCACCGGCACGCCCATTATCATTCCTTACACTAAAAAAGATGTTGAGGATTGGGCCATTCAGTTCTGCAGGTGCTATGAGACCGCCGGAATCACCAAGGAAGACCGAATCCATATCACTCCGGGTTACGGTCTGTGGACTGCCGGTATCGGTTTCCAGGCTGGCTGTGAACGGCTTGGAGCAATGGCTATCCCTATGGGTCCCGGCAATACCGATAAACAGATCAAGATGATGATCGATCTTAAATCCACTGTCCTTTGTGCTACTTCATCCTATGCTCTCCTCCTGGCGGAAGAGATCGAGAAGCGCGGCGTCCGCAATCAGATCCATCTTAAGAAGGGCGTCATCGGTTCTGAGCGCTGGGGCGATACCATGCGTAAACGAATCGCTAATGAACTAGGTGTTGAACTTTTTGATATCTATGGTCTTACAGAGATCTATGGACCGGGCATCGGCATCAACTGTACGAAAGATGCCCCTATGCATATCTGGGACGATTATATCTATCTCGAGATCATCGATCCTAAGACAGGAAAGGTCCTTCCTGATGGGGAGAATGGTGAGATCGTCATTACGACTCTTGTCAAAGAAGGCGCGCCTCTTATCCGTTATCGAACTCACGATCTTTCTAGGATCATTCCTGAAAAATGTTCCTGCGGTATGACATATCCCCGCATCGACCGCATCATTGGAAGGTCTGATGATATGGTCAAGGTCAAGGGCGTCAACATTTATCCGGGACAGATCGAAGATGTCCTGAAGCATATCGAAGGCGTATCCAGCGAGTATCAGGTCATGATCGATCATATGAATGGCAAAGACATTATGACCCTCTTCTTCGAGATGGATCTTGGTTACTCCAAGAAGGCTCTTGAAGATGCAGTTGGTGCCGAATTCAAGACAAAAGTCGGTCTGACAATCGTTCCTATGGGTGTTGCTATCGGTGAACTGCCCCGATCTGAGAAGAAGTCCCGCAGAATCTTTGATAACAGGTATTAGTCTTCCCAAAAATACTTTTAAGGGCCGCCACTACCAAAGTGACGGCCTTTTTGTTTTGAAGCTCTAGACATGTTGTTTTGTCTATAATAATTAAAAGGTGACCGATATGAATGCAGAAAACCAAAAGGTACTGGAACGTCTGAAAAAGGGCAACGAAACCTATGTTGAGAATGGAAAACAACTTGGCGATGTGTCTTCTGAGATACGTCTTAAGACTGCGGCGGAAGGGCAGCATCCTTATGCCATCGTGATAACCTGTTCAGATTCAAGGGTTATTCCGGAAGCCGTCTTTTCGGCAGGAATAGGAGAGCTTTTCGTTATCCGTGTTGCAGGCAATGTCCTCGACAATCATCAGCTTGGTAGTATCGAATATGCTTTTTCGCATTTGGATGCCAATCTCATCGTGATGCTGGGCCATACCCATTGCGGTGCGATAGGCGCATCTCTGCACAGCCATGGCGGCGAGGATATGTATATCAAATATATCGTCGATGATATCAAGGAAGCAGTCGGAGATGAGACAGACGATCATGAAGCCACTGTTTTGAATGTAAAACATGGTGTGAAGATGATCGTGGACACATTTGAAGACCATCCGGAATTAGAGCATAAGGATTTGGATATAATAGGCGCTGTATATGATATCGAGACTGGCTTAGTCCAGTGGTTATGATCGAAGAAATCTTTTGAGAATAAGAAAGGATACTTCAATGGAACTTGATGAACAAGAACTCAAAGACGGACTGAAATATATCGTCGGTACCTGGCAGGTGGATTACCTGGTCAATGCTTTTTCGGATGATTTGGCACATATCCCCGCTGCGGAATTTAAGAGTGATGACGGAACTGATTTTACAGCTATCCAATATGAATTCTTTGAAGATCACACCATGCTGATGAGGAATACTGCAAACGGTGTGGAGTCAAAAGGTACCTGGGAACAGACGGACAGGTATGATTACCATTACACCGTTGGCGATTTTCTTAAGATTCCTGAAGGCGATTTCAAAGAGGCAGCCGAGAGTCTAAGCGTTCAGGATGGACACCTTGTTTTCAGTATTGCCTTCCTCGCTGTGGCGATGAATAAGATCGCTGATGGCGTTGTCACCAAAGATCCCGATATCGGTGATATTGAAATGACTGCCGAGGATTTGGCAAAACTTGATATCGTCGGTCGATACGAAGTCGCAAAACTATTTTCATTTATAAATGACAATACGGGTTTTTTCACCAGAGAAGAAGTTAAGGCCGATTGTGATAAGAGGCTTGCTGCCGGTGAAATGGACGAAGGGGAAGCTAAAGAAGCCCTAGAAATGTTTGATTTTATCACCGAGTTTGGGGCTGATCATAAGATCAGAACCTGGTCAAAGATCCCTGATGGAGTATCTCAGAAAGAACTCGACGATGCTA
>JAEEOC010000056.1 GCA_016284035.1 Dehalococcoidales bacterium | reverse complement strand
CGTTTTAAGGAGATTTATATAGCATGAAACGTGTTTTTTCAGGTGTGCGACCAACAGGCAAGCTCCATTTAGGTAATTACCAGGGAGCAGTCCTTAATTATGTAAGACTCCAGGATGAGTATAAATGTGTCTATTGTGTCGTGGATATCCACGCACTCACTACTTTATCTGAGACCCCCATGCTCCAGGCCAACATCAATGATATGTTCATGGATCTTCTGGCTGCCGGAGTCGATCCTGAAAAAGCGATCCTTTTTGTTCAGTCTCATGTCCCTGAGATCAATGAACTTGCCATGCTTCTTGGTATGGTCACTCCTTTGAGCTGGTTGCTCCGTGTTCCAACCTTCAAGGAAAAAGCTCGACAGCATCCTGAAAACGTTAATTATGGTCTTGTCGGATATCCGGTCCTCATGGCTGCCGATATCCTTCTTTATAAAGCTGATATCGTTCCTGTCGGTATCGATCAGCAACCGCACCTTGAGCTTACCCGTGAGATCGTCCGAACTTTCAATCAGAGATTCGGACATACATTCGATGAACCTCAGGCCAAGCTGACAGAGTTCCCCTTGGTCGTTGGTCTCGATGGTAAAGACAAGATGAGCAAGTCTCTCAATAACCATATCGAGATATCAGCCACACCTGAAGAGACTCAGAAACGTGTCATGACTGCGGTGACAGATCCTGCCAGGATCAGGAAGAACGATCCCGGACATCCTGATGTCTGCAATGTCTTTAAGCTTCATCAGCAGTTCAATACCGCCGAAGTTCCTACTATCTGTGAGGAATGTAAGAAGGGCAATATCGGATGTGTTGAATGCAAACGTAAACTGGCTAACTGCATCAATGAATCTCTTGCTCCTCTCCGAGAGCGCAGAATCGCCCTTGAAGCAAAGCCGGATTATATCAAGGAAGTCATGAATGACGGTGCCAAGCGTGCCAGTGTCATTGCTAAGTCGACTATCGAAGAAGTCCGTGCCCGTATGAACCTTAGATAATCCAAACATTTACCTTAAAAACAAAAAAGCATATGCATCATAGCGGCATATGCTTTTTTTGTTTTGTAGGGAGGTGTTTATTCGGTACCCTTTAGTGCTTCTACCATGTCTATCTTTTTGTTCTTCCTTGATATCATTATGCTGACGATCAAGGACACGCCTAGGGTGATTGCGGCGCTCCAAAGATAAGACAGTGGCTTTATTATGAGTTCCATCTCATAATCTCCAGCCAGGGCATGGAGGAGGTAATCAAGGATCCATATCCCCAGCGGGATACCCAGAAGCGTACCTATGACGGAGACCCACAAATTCTGGCCGATAAGAATCCGGCCGATCTTATTGTCTCGGAAGCCAAGTACTTTCAGTGTTGCCATCTCGCGATAGCGTTCTGTATAACTCATGACACCGAGATTATAGAGAACGACTACTCCCAGGATGATGGCTGCAATGAGGAGCAGTGTCACCATGGTATCCAATAGATCCATGATCGCGTTGAAAGACTCGATGATGGATTCTTTTGTTTGGACGCTCTTGATGATATCAGAAGGAGCAATATCATCTTTTGCGGTTGTCGTATAGACGTAATCGATGTTGTAGGCAATACCGACGGAATCGGCATAAGCAGTTGTCATTGAGATGTTCTTGCTGAGACTTCCAACAACGCCTGCGATCTTTAGAGTGTATTGTTCATCTGAACCGTAAGGGTTGATCGTAACAGTATCACCGGCGGATAAACCATATTGATCGGCGATCCTGCGGCATAAGTATGCACCATCATCTCCAAGGTCGATGATCTTATCTTTACCATCAGGGAATCTGATCAGTTTATGATCGAGGTGGTAGATATCGAGAAGGTATGCTTCTCCATCGATCTGGATGCTTATCGACCCGTTCCAATCGCCTTCATATTCTGTTACGACGGCTTCTCTTGAGCTGCGGTCGGCATTTTCGTTAATGAAGATACGTGAAGCATAGAAGGTCGAATTATCATAGTAGATATCGAGGAATGCATTCAGAGTGTCGGCCATTCCTAATGTTGCGATGATGATCATCGTACAGCCCATGACGCCTAAGAGGCTCATCAGAGTGCGTGACTTATGGCGCATGCTGTCTCGCAGGTTCCATCGTACGCCGAAGGATGCCTTATCAAACAGTCCAAGCTTCTCGATGGCAAGAGATTTGATGTTCTGAGGGATGTCTGGGCTGAGGGCTTCGGCTGCAGTTCCCTGAAGATGTTTTCTTACCGAGAAGAATCCGATTACGGTCAGTAAGATGATCACAGCGATTATAACTGCGACACAGAACCAAGGCATCGGAAGTCTCCATTCAGGAAGATCAAGGTATGTGCCCATGGAGCCTTTGGGGTTCATGATGAACCATGCCAGGAAGTAGCCGATACCGATGCCGACTGCTGATCCCAAAATGCCGATCATAAGGGCATAGCTGGTGTAATGGAACATGATCTTTTTATCATGGAATCCCAGCGCTTTCAATGTCCCGATCTGGGTCTTCTCTTTGGATGTCAGGCGATGCATTGTGGTGATCATAGTCAGGACAGCAATAAGGAGGAAGACTACAGGCAGTATGACACCCATGGTCTTGCCTTCATCTGCTTCGCCCATGGCTTCTGAATAGGAGATCACATCATCTTTAGGTACGATGAGAGGATTATCATCGAGTGCTGAGTAAACTTTTTCAGTGAATCCATCTTTGTCCAGATCGGATAAAACGTTGATCTGCGGATAGATTACGAAAGGCATGACTGTTTCGTACATTGCCGGTGAGATGTATGCAAAACCGAACTGTTTGAAGTTGGGCATGATCTGAGTATCGTCAATCAAACAGATCAGGAATTCGCTGGCTTTGATCAGTCCTTTGATTTTGCCGGAGATCTCCATCGTTCCGTATTTCAGTACTAATTCATCTCCGACCTTGAAGTCGTTCTCGGCTGCATATTGATCGGACAGCCAGATACCGTCTTTAGATGTCGGGTCATACTCTTCTCCGCTCATCACCATGAAGCTGGAGACTGCGAAGTTTTCGGTTACAGCCAGAGAGATAAGATCGCCGGGGCGGTCTTTGACATCGACATTAACTGATATGAAACGGCTTGCCGCATCGACACCGTCGATCTTAGAAATTTTAGAAACAGCATCTTTTGAGAAGCCAGTTTCTGAGACGATGCGGTAATCGGAGAAGTTCGTTTTTTCATAGACATAATCAGTATTTTCGATGATGCTGACCCACTCCATATTGAAGCCTACGAAGACTCCGATACCGAGTCCGATCATGATCACCATCGAAATGAATTGGGCTTTATACTGGCCCATAGTTCTTAACAGTTTCTTGAAAAGCATGGAAGTGTCCTTTTACCAGTCGATTTCATCTGTGGATGCAGGATTGTCCTGTTCGATCTGAGAGACGATCTTTCCATTCTTGACGCGGATGATGACGTCGGCCATTTTAGCGATGTTCTGATTATGGGTGACTATAACGATGGTCTTGCCGTAATTACGGGCCATCTTGAGCAGAAGGTTCAGGATCAATACGCCCGTCTCTGAATCCAGCGCTCCCGTCGGTTCGTCACACAAAAGGATCTTTGGGTTCTTAGCAACTGCGCGAGCGATCGATACCCGCTGCTGTTCGCCGCCGGATAATTCAGGCGGGAAGTTCTTGAGGTGATCCAAAAGTCCCACTTCCTCGATGACCTGTTTTGCCGGCATGGCATCTTTCGATATTTCGCCGACTAATGCTACGTTTTCGTAAACTGTCAGAGTAGGGATGAGATTATAGAACTGGAAGATGAAACCGACTTTCGAAGCCCGGTAGTCGGCCAGTTCGTTACTGGATAGTTTTGCGATATCCTGTCCTTCGACAAGGATCCTTCCGCTTGTAGGACTATCCAGACCGCCCAGAAGATTCAAAAGAGTAGATTTACCTGCTCCGCTGGGCCCTAATATCACGATGAACTTGCCTTCAGAGAGGGATAAGTTGA
This sequence comes from Dehalococcoidales bacterium, assembly GCA_016284035.1. Taxonomy (GTDB): domain Bacteria; phylum Chloroflexota; class Dehalococcoidia; order Dehalococcoidales; family UBA1222; genus UBA1222. The sequence goes on along the minus strand of JAEEOC010000056.1, from coordinate 18,750 downwards.
CATCGTCCAAAGCTTTGAGCTGATGTTCGCCGCTGGTGTAGACGCGGCTTACATTTTGAAATTCAACTACTGCCATTTAAACTCCTAAAAGCCGTCATAAAGGCTTAACAAACAAAAATAAAGTTAAGTATTTTTAATCAAGGTAAGCGTATGATTCATGTATTCGAAGAAAGGATGAGTTAAACATACTTAACTAATAGTATTGTATAAGCAGTAGTTCCAAAAGTCAATCGTTTTGGTTGGAGAAAAAGGCTATTTCAGGGAGTCGACGAACTTCTTGATTCGGTTCAGCGCCTCGTGGATATCGTCCATGCCGGTGGCATAGCAGCACCTGACATAGCCTTCGCCGGACTCGCCGAAAGCGGTTCCCGGAATGACGGCTACTTTCTGCTGTTCCAGAAGCTGTTCTGCGAACTGTTCACTGGTAAGACCGGTGCTGGTTATATTGGGGAAGGCATAGAATGCGCCTTTAGGTTCGAAGCAGGAGAATCCGCAGCGGCGGAGACCGCCAACTATGAATAGACGTCGTTTGTTATAGTCTTCGACCATGCGGTCAGAATCGGGACCGCATTCCTTGATAGCGGTGATGGCAGCCATCTGAGATGCGGTCGATGCGCACATGATGGTGTGCTGATGGATCTTGAGCATGGCAGCCAGGATCTTATCAGGTGCCAGTGCATATCCGACTCGCCAGCCAGTCATGGCATATGCTTTTGAGAAACCGCCCAGGAGGACGGTCCGCTCCTGCATGCCCGGGATAGAGGCAAAGCAGACATGGGTCGCTCCGTAGGTCAGTCGTTCATAGATCTCATCGGCATATACGATGAGGTTGTGTCTCTTTACTACATCGGCGATCTCCATCATTCTTTCGCGTGTCATGATGGCGCCGGTGGGATTACAAGGATAACCCAAAAGGATCGCTTTGGTTTTGGGGGTTATCTTTTTTTCAATATCTGATGCTGTTATCTCAAAATTGTTGCTTTCATAAGTCGGAACGGGTACGACTTTACCGCCGGCCAGTTCGACTACTGCCGGATAAGCGACATATGAAGGCTCGGGGATGATGACTTCATCTCCCGGATTGAGAGTTGCCCGTGCAGCCAAATCTAGGGCCTCACTGACACCGACTGACACCAGACAATTACTTATCTCATAATCGAGCCCAAATCTCGATTTTATGTCGTTGCAAATTGCGTGTCTTAATTCGGGAAGGCCGGCATTGGATGTATACATCGTCATGCCCTGCTGGATGGACTTTACGGCAGATGCACAGATCTTCCAAGGGGTGACATAATCGGGTTCACCGATACCGAGGGATATGACTCCTTTGGTGTTGGCGACCAGATCAAAAAATTTTCTGATACCTGACGGTTTCAGGTTCTTGGCTCGTTCTGACAGGAATTCTTCGTCCATGACTGCTCCTATAGAACGACCGACTGTCGGTGACCGCTGTCCTCTTTCTGGGATACGATCACGCCGTCTTCTTTATAATACTTCAGCATGAAGTGACTGGCTGTGGCGGTGACACCGTCGACAGTCGAAAGCTTCTGTGTAACGAAATTCGCAATGTCCTGAAGCGATGAACCTTTTACCAAAATGAGCAGGTCCATGTTTCCGCTCATGAGACAGACATCGACTGTTTCTTCGAATTTGCAGATGCTCTCTGCAACTGAATCGAAACCCACGTCTTTCTGCGGGGTGATCTTAGCTTCGATGTACGCAAATACGACATCCTTGCCGAGTTTATTCCAGTTGATCGTTGCTTTATAGCCGAGAATGAGTTTTTCAGCGTGAGCCTTTTTTATCACTGCATGGATATCATCAGCCGGCACTGAGAGCATATCTGCGATCTCATTAGCTGACAGCTTGGCATTTTCTTCTAGCAGTTTAAGTACTTCATTCTCCAGCATTTTTGTTCTCCTTTATTTACAGTACACGGGCTCTGGCCATCAGATTGCGTTCATAGATGATGCCCATCAAAAGTCCGACAATGATGCCGGGTATTACCCAGGCATAGAAATTGTGTCTGATCGCGCCCATGATCACACCGAATACCAACCCGACGATGGTTCCTACGACCGGGAACTGTCCTTTGTTGACCATCTTATGATCGACGGAGAGGTGCTTGATGATGAGAGACAGCTTGATCAGGTATTCGCGTTGTTCGTCATAAGACTTGTTCTCTGCTCCGTTTAGGTAGTCGCAGAGCGCTTCGACTTGCGGCTTATATTCCTGACATACAGTACAATCAGGTCTGCGGTTGACGTGATAGGCAACATGCAGAAGTCTCTCGACCATCCAGTCTTTTTGGATGTTTTCTGGCATGTCCTTGGTCGCAGCTTCGATTTTGCTCTGAAGCTCTTTCGGCCATTCGATTGAAGTGTTAAAGTTTTCCTTTTTCATTTTTAGATCTCCGGATGCTTCTTATGCCACTCGGTGGTCTGTTCATAAGCAAACGCAGTCCTGAAGATCGCTTCTTCATTGAAGCTTTTGGCGATGATCTGCATGCCGATGGGCAGTCCGTTCGAGAAACCTACAGGAATAGACATGCCGGGAATACCTGCGATGTTGACAGGGATAGTGCAGATATCAGACATATACATTGCGACGGGGTCATTGATCTTCTCACCGAATTTGAATGCGGTGGTGGGGGCGGTGGGAGTGATCAATACGTCATATTTATCGAAGGCCTTATCGAATTCTTGTCTGATGATAGTTCGGACCTTCTGTGCTTTCAGATAGTATGCATCATAATAGCCGGCGGAAAGTGCATAGGTACCAAGCATGATCCTGCGCTTGACCTCTGCTCCGAAACCGTTTTCTCTGGTCTGTGACATCGTTTCCCACATGGTGTCGGCATCAGGATAAACATATCCGTATTTGACGCCGTCATAGCGGGAAAGGTTGGCGGATGCTTCACAGGGAGCGATGATGTAATATACCGCAAGGGCAGCGGAAGTGCTGGGCAAGGAAACATCCCAGTCGACTTTTGCGCCCATTTCTTCAAGATGTTTGATGGCTTTGATGACAGCAACTTTGACGTCATCGCTGATACCATCGACAAAGTACTCCTTGGGGACACCGATCTTCAGACCTTTTACTTCGCCTGTGAGTGCTTTGGTGTAATCGGGGACGGGAACGGGGCAGGATGTGCCGTCTTTTTCATCGAGACCGCTGATGAGATTGAGGATGATAGCGGCGTCGGTAACGTCTCGGGTCATAGGACCGGCCTGATCGAGGGATGATGCAAAGGCGATCATACCATAGCGGCTGACGCGGCCGTAAGTCGGTTTGAGACCGACGATACCGCAGTATGCTGCCGGCTGTCGGATGCTGCCGCCGGTGTCGGTGCCGAGTGAGAAGATGGCTTCACCGGCTGCAATGCCGGCTGCTGCACCGCCGGAAGAACCGCCGGGAACGCAGTTTGTATCCCAAGGATTTCTGGTGGGATGGAAATATGAGCTTTCTGTGGATGAGCCCATAGCAAATTCATCCATATTGGCCTTGCCTACCATGACCATGCCGGCATCGTTCAGTTTTGAGATGACGGTGGCGTTGTAGGGCGGGATGAAATTGTGAAGCATATGAGATGAACAGGTGGTGCGGATACCTTCGGTGCAGAAGATATCTTTCATGAGACCGGGAACACCAGTGATCGGGGTCATGTCGCCACCGGCGATCCTTGTGTCGGCGACTTTGGCCTGTTCAAGAGCGTGCTCTTTAGTAATCGTCACGAATGATTCGATATCCGGTTCGACTTCGTCGATGCGGTCGAATACTTCTTTGGTAAGTTCGACGGAAGAGATCTCCTTGTTCTTTAGGAGGTCATGGGCTTCATGGATTGTTTTATAGTAATTTGACATCGGATACTACCAACTTTCTCTCTAAGACTAGTCTTCGTCCATGACTGCATGGACTCGGAAGAATTCCCCATCTCTGTGCGGAGCATTTGCCAGTGCTACGTCCTGAGGGAGAGATGGCGCAACGATATCTTCTTTAATAGCGTTGAATAGTTCATTGGGCTGTGAAGTAGGCTGTACTTCAGATGTATCGATAGTTTCCAAGACCTTGAAATTATCCAGGATATTGGAAAGATTAGTCCTCATAGTTTCTATCTCGTCTTCAGCAAGACTGATCTTAGATAGAGCTGCGATGTGTAATACTTCTTCACGGCTAAGACTCATAGTTTCTTACCTCACTTTGTAACTTACCAGTATATCATTCAGGTATGCGTGTAGCAAAAGAATGACACGTTATTGCTTCTTGAAAATGACCTTCAGAGACTGTATCAGGTTCTGATGCTGTATGGTGGCTGCATCGAAATGCATTATCTTGAAAGCCAGCTGCATCAATGGTCCTGACGAAAGAGCAAATATGATAGTTCCGATTCCGACCGGTCCTCCCAGTCTCCATCCGATGAATGTCACGATACAGAGGATGATGAGGCTGTAGATGCCGATGGGGATCTTTCGATATCGTTTGTTCAGACCGACGAAAAGAGTGTCGCGGGGCCCACAGCTCAGGGCTGCTGCCATATAGAAGTATTGGCTCATGCCCATGATAAAAAGACCGACCAGCATCATAGGGATGCCGATCCAGATATTATCCTGTTTAGGAATGAATGCCAGGTAATTGCAGAGGTCGACAGTCTTTCCGACGATGATGGCATCGAGGATCATACCGAGCCCGATAGGTTCGCGCAGTATCAGCGCATCGATGAGAATGATCACGCACGAAACGATGATCGATGCTGTGCCGTAAAGGATACCGAATGTGTTAGAAAGACCCAGATTGAGGGTGTCCCAAGGACCTGCTCCGATGCCGGCCTGGATCGTCATATAAGTTCCAACTCCAAAGCACATCAGGCCGACGGCGGCGCGGATACAGTTGAAGAGGATTCCTTTGGCGGTATTATTGCTCCTGAACAGGCTGAACGCCATCTGCTGCTACACCTTTTTGAGGATCGTCATCTTCGAGGACAGCTTTGAGAGATGCGATAGCGCATTCGAGCATGTCATCGGTAGGCATGCGGGTCGATAGCTTCTGCAGCCATAATCCCGGTTGGATAAATACTCTGATGATCGGATTATCGATATGTCTTGCATTGAACTGAATGATCTCATAGGAGATTCCGGCAACTACCGGAAGCATTCCCAGTCGGATGAGGACCATGATCCACATAACATGCTTGCCAAGTAATGAATGGACCAGGACTGCAACGACCATTACGATCAAAAGGAAGGCAGTTCCGCAGCGGGTATGACAGGTGGAGTAGTTCCTTACTTCCTCCGGGACTAGGTTGGCTCCGGCTTCATATGCATTGATGGTCTTGTGTTCTGCCCCGTGATACATGAAGACTCGTTTGATGTCTTTCATGTAGCCGACTAACCACATATATGTAAGGAATATAGCGATTCGGATGACGCCTTCGACTAAGTTGAAAGCGAGAGATGAACCACCCAAAAGCGGCTCCAGTAACCTTGTTATGAAGAGCGGGGCCATGAAGAAGATTGCGATAGAGAGTGCGAGGGAAAGGGCAACCATGAGCCACATCGAGGCATCGATGATACCGTTTTTCTTGTCTTTCTTTTCCCCAGTCGTTTCTTTTTCGGCTGTTTCTTCAGATGTTTCTTTTGCGTCTGCTTTATCCTCAGTGTCATCCTCCTGCAATGCTATGTCGGCAGAGAACATCAGTGACGACATGCCGAGAAGGAGAGATTCGCATAGAGCGACAGTGCCGCGAAGGAAGGGAGTCTTTCTGAAGAAACCGGTATAGAAGGAACTCAGATCCTGAGTCCTTGTGACGATCTCACCGTTAGGTCGGCGTACCGATGTGGCGATCTTCTTTTTACCACGCATCATCACGCCTTCCATGACGGCCTGACCGCCGTATCTGTAAATCTGTGATTCTTTATTGCTCATAATTTAAAAGTTTTCTTGATATATAACTAATCTCTTTCTTGTATTGTAACTCAACCATGTTGTTTTAAAAATCGGTATATCCAATTTCTTCGTTATTGATTCCTCCGTCACCTGATCCGAAGGTAAAAGTATAGGCATACCCGCGTTTTATATCAAAGACATTGGTGTTTTCCTCGGAATCAAACCATCTATGATAAGTTCCATCCGGGCCAAATTTTTGCTTTTCTCCCCACCATGTTTCCCCGGAACACTCCTTAATTATGTATTTTCCTTCCTTCACGACACAGTATGTTTTAGTCGGATCAACTATACCAGAGGGTATTGAAGCAAGGCCCACGGCATAAACTAGATCTCCGTTTAGGTCACATATAGCAATATATTTCATTTGTGAACCATATGAGGATGTATTTGTGAAGTATAGTATTGATTCATAAGCTTTAGTTGTAATTTTGATGGATGGATTTTCGCTTGGACTTATTTCTAGTTCTTGAGGACACTGTTCTAAATACTGTTCTGAATCATTGTAATCGCCTAGTACTGAGAAATAATTGTAGGCTGAATAATACAACTCGTCCTGGAACGTATCCACCGCAATTGTGTAAAGCTTAGTAAGAATACTGTTATTCATATCAATTACGTATACAGACGCATATTCATTGTTCGGCTTTGCAGCGGTTTTATATGTATCAAATGCAGCTGCGTAATCACCGCTTTCAAGACTGGCGTTAACTGATAGCAATGATTCAGCACATAAGCTTTCCTCGTAATAATGGAATGCAGTGAGATTTGTCTCTATCATTGGTTTGAGTAAGTCAATAGCTTTTGTATATTCTCTATTGTTGTAGGCCGCCACACCTATGTTGACTATGCAGCCGTCAACATATTCATCAAGATCTGGGAAAAGGGACGTGTAACTTGCGATAGCGTTTTTAATTGCGTTAAAGATAATCAACGATTCTTCAAAATCGTTGTTAGAATACTTTTCTATTGCAATGTTATATTTGGCGGTATTAGCTTTAAGGACTGAGTCTTTATAGTTCCCTAATGATTCAAATAGAGCCAACGAATCGGTATACTCTTTAGCGTTAAATAATGACATAGCATTTGAATATTTTCGAGATAACGCTATTTGTTCGTTACATATTGATATATATTCATCAATATCTTTGGAAGAGGGATTGCCTTTAAGGGCATTTTTATCGATTGCTGTGAAGTATTCTAATGCCTTGTTATAATCCTCTTTTTTAAACTCATCGTATCCTTTGAGATATAACTCTTCAGCCTTTTTAAACTCGCATTCTGAGAGGAGTTCAGGGGAGTCTTTGTATGATCCTAAGTCACGAAACAACTCAATGGCTGGATCATATTGCTGATTATTCATAAAGTCTTTTGCTTTGTTATAGTCAGTTGACTTACAAGATGAAAAAAATAGAGAACAGAGCAGGCAAATAATACACACTATCCATGTCATTATTTTCTTTTTGTTCATTACACATCTATGCTCCCCATGTATGCTTTTAACAATCATCTCTAGTATAGCTCATTAAATAAAAAAAAGAGGTTGTGAACAATCACAACCTCCTGAAAATACACTAACGAGAAACTTATTTCTTTGCGTATCGCTGTCGGAACTTTTCGACTCGGCCGGCGGTATCAACCATTCTCTTTTCGCCGGTATAGAAAGGATGACAGGCGCTGCAAAGTTCGACTCTCAGAGAGGGTCGGGTAGAACCGGTAGTGAAAGTATTGCCGCAGGAGCAGGTCACTGCTGCATCTTCATAGAATTTAGGATGAATCTTTTCTTTCATTTTATTACTCTGCAGCGTAGACGCTGATCTTTCTCTTATATTTTGTTTCGTGTTCAAAAACTACCTTGCCGTCAATCTTGGCATAGATAGTGTAGTCACGTCCGAGACCTACATTGTTGCCGGGGTTGAACTGAGTGCCACGCTGTCGGACGATGATAGTACCGGCATTGACCTGTTCGCCGCCAAATTTCTTGACGCCCAGCATCTTAGGCTTGCTGTCTCGGCCGTTTCGGGATGAACCTCCACCTTTTTTATGTGCCATTTTAATTACCTCTCAGTGTTAGTGACCTAAAGACTACTAGGCCTTGATGCTGTCGATCTTCAACTCAGTATAGGGTTGTCGATGACCAAGTTTTCGATGATAACGAGTCTTATGCTTGTATTTGAATACGATCACTTTCTTGGCAAGACCAACATCCTGAACCGTAGCCAATACACTTGCACCTTCGATTGTCGGCTTGCCGACAGTAAGGTTGCCATTATCACACACAGCTAAGACCTTATCCAGTTCAACAGTTGCGCCCTTGGCAGCAGCCATGAGCTCGACCTTGATGGTCTGGCCTTCGCTGACCTGATATTGTTTTCCACCAGTTTCAACGATAGCGTATATAGTGACACCTCCAATTGACTTGCAAAAACGCATTATATCAATCCTATTTTGTTACTGTCAACCAAATAGAATCGATTGCGTCAAGTACTTGTACTAAGTTATAAACTTGCAAGTGGTTATTATAGCAGATTGTCCCGTCGCGCGCCACTCTTTTCCCATATTTGTATAAAACTTTCTTAAAAATAGCTTTCGTTTTGGAGTTTTGGCCTCAATACAATATAATCGTGATATAGCAATTTACTAACGATATATATAAGGAATAAAGATAATCATCATGGGGATGCAGCGGTTTATAGCTGGTTCAAATACTTACAGCTTTCCGGTCTTCATAGGGACCAATGTCCTTGAAGAGATCGTACTGTCTCTGGTCAGCATGTCATCAGGAAAGAAGCTCTTCATCGTTTCTGACCAGAATCTTTATGCTCCTTATGCTTCTAAGATCGTTGCTCAGCTCAGAGCGCGCGGGTGTGATGTCCGCGGTCTGAATGTCGACGCCCGTGAGAGCAATAAGACCCTCGAACAGGTCAGTAAGATCCTTTTAGAGATGATCCGCTTCAACTGTCCCACGAGTACTGTAATGGTGGGTATCGGCGGAGGTTTCATCTGCGATCTAGTCGGTTTTATCGCTGCGCATTATCGAGGCAGCCTACCATATATAAATATAGCAACGACATTTGCTTCTATGACCACAAGTGCCATAACCGGTTATCATTCCGTAAACGCTAATGGTTACAAGGATCAGCTCTCCGTTATGCATTATCCTTCGGCAGTCTTTGCTGATCTCAGTTTCATCCAGACGCTTCCCCAGTCTGCTATCTCAGAGGGAATACTCGAGATCATCAAACATGCCATCATATATGACGAAGCTCTCTTCAATTATCTGCTGTCGAATGCTCCCCTGATCAAGGGGATGGATCCGTTGGTCCTGACGCGACTTATCAGTCGTTGTGTCGAGATAAGGACTATTTTCATGAAAGCAGATGAACAGGGCAATAAGGCTCAGCTCAATCTTGAACTCGGCAATACTATCGGACATGCATTGGAGACATATACCGGTTTTCAGCTTTCTCATGGCAATGCTTCCAGTGTCGGTACTTTGGTTGCCTGCCGAGTCGCCCGTGATATGGGAATGCTCTCTGTCAGTGAATACGGGCAGATCAAAGGCCTCATCGAATCGTTCGGTCTGCCGGTCGTGATCGGCAGCTGTGATCATGGAAGGATCGTTGATGCTATCTATCATGATCGCAAGTATGAAGGATCATATCTGAAATATATCCTGCCGGAGAAGATCGGCAGGACTGCCATAAACGAAAGAATAACCATCGATCTGATCGATCGTGTACTGGAAGAAAGATAAATAGTATGGATGTTTTGATTGAGAAAAGCATTATACGAGGAAAAGTCGATGCTCCTCCTTCTAAGAGTATGACTCTGCGTGCTTTGGTTTGCGCCAGCCTCTCATCTGGTCAGACTTATTTGAGACTCCCTTCATTCAGTGAAGACACTGTGCTCATGATCAAGCTTTTGGCCGAATGCGGCATCCGTATCAAGCCTGTGAAATATGGTTATCAGATCGAGGGCGGATGCTTCAAAGATCCCGGAGCAGAACTTTTCTGTAATGATTCAGCTGCAGTCTTTAGATTCATGGTGGCTTTGGCGACCTGCATTCCTGGTACGACACGGATCGTTGCCGGGCCTAAACTTGCCAAGCGACCTGTTGCCCCATTGGTCGAGACTCTTTGTGAATTAGGTGTGAAGTGCAGTGTAGAGGGCAGTACTGTTGTCGTCGACGGCAACGGCTATGAAGGCGGAGATGTCACAGTTCCTGGAGATCTCAGTTCACAGTTCATCTCAGCGTTGATGATGGTCGGACCTAGCTTCAAACACGGCATCAATATCCGTTTCTCGACACCGCTGAAGTCCCGCGCCTATATCGATATGACCAGTGAGTGCATGAAGGAATTCTCCGTCAGGACCAAGATCCCCCAGTCTTATCTTAGCGTTGCTGTTTCCAATCAGCCTTATCATGAGACCACTTATACTCCCGAGGGCGATTGGTCTTTTGCAACGAGCCTTCTGGCACTTGGGGTCATTACTTCGGCTCGCCAGCTTATCTCTACCTCTACCGGAAATATGTCAGGCAATATCCTTATCACCGGTCTCAATGCCGAAAGCAAGCAGGCGGATAGGGGAATACTCAACATGATCCAGAAGATGGGCGGCAATTTTACGATGAGACAGTCATCGGTTCTGGTCGCCGCCAGTCGTCTTTTCAGTCTCAATGCCAGTTTCTCTGACTGTGTGACACTGTTCCCGATTATGGCAGTCATGGCGTCCATGGTGAGCGGACAGCAGAGTTCGCTAAGAGGACTCGCACTTGAGAGACGCAAGTTCAACAATGATATCGACAATACGATCACGGAACTCACCAAACTTGGTATCCGCTGTATCGATGAAGGGGACTCGTTGCAGATCATGGGCGGTCCGATCAACAAATACGAGGCTGATACCCATGGTTCACAGAGACTGGGGATGGCGCTCATCATTCTGGGGGCCTGTACCGGTCGTCTCAAGATCAAAAACTGCGAATGCGTTGCCAATGTTTACCCCAATATTTGGGATGTCCTCAGATCAGTGGGTGTAAACTTCAGAATTATCGAATAACAGCCACAAAAATTTAATGTAGAAAAATCCCGTCAAAAAATAATTTGCGGGATTTTTTTTATTTAGAAAAATATTTCGTGCGTGTTGACACTGGTATATGGGTGTGGTACTATTCACACTTGCGTAAATTTGATTAATTGGAGGAGCAAGGGCTATTTAGCCTAGCTTCTCAAACCAACAAAGCGACTAGGGCGGATTGCGGAAATCTGTCTTGGTTGTTTTGTCGTTAAAAAAATTAAGAGGGAGAACAGCATTGCCAACTATTAATCAGTTAGTCCGCAAAGGCCGCAGGTCTGCTACTAAGAAGAGTAAGACCCCGGCACTGCGTTTCACTTACAACGGTTTGAAACGCAAGACCCAGAAGAGCGAATTGGGTGCTCCGCAGAAGCGAGGCGTCTGTGTCCAGGTCAAGACTATGACACCGAAGAAGCCTAACTCTGCTATGCGAAAGATCGCTCGTGTACGATTATCCAATCTTATCGAAGTTACCGCCTACATCCCTGGTGAAGGCCATGAACTTCAGGAACACTCTGTTGTTCTGATCCGTGGTGGTCGTGTACCTGATCTGCCAGGTGTCCGATACCACATCATCCGCGGCACCCTTGATACTTCAGGTGTTGCAAAGCGCAAGCAGGGTCGAAGCAAATACGGCGCTAAACGAGATAAGAAGAAGGCATAAGGAGCATATAAATGTCACGACGTGGTGTAATTAGAAAACGAAAAGTCACTCCCGATGCCAAATATGGCAGCGAACTGCTTGCCGTATTCATCAATAAGATTATGATCGGCGGAAAGAAATCCACCGCCGCAACCGTGGTCTATGATGCCTTAGATATGATCCAGGAAAAAGAAGGCAAAGACCCCATGACCGTCTTCCAGCAGGCCATGACCAATGTCACTCCTCTCATCGAAGTCAAAGCTCGACGAGTCGGCGGTGCCAACTATCAGGTTCCTGTTGAAGTTCGAAAAGGTCGAGATACCGCACTGGCCATGCGATGGCTGATCAAGTTCAGCCGAGCACGAGCCGGTCATTCCATGGCCGAGAAGCTGTCATCTGAACTTATCGATGCTGCCAACGGCATTGGCGCTTCAGTCAAGAAGCGAGAAGAAACTCACAAGATGGCTGAAGCCAACCGAGCATTTGCTCATTATCGTTGGTAGTTTTTGGAGGAATTAGAAGATAATGTCAAGCAGTTTCCCTGTAGATAAGATTCGTAACATCGGTATTATTGCTCACATTGATGCTGGTAAGACTACGGTTACCGAGCGAATCCTGTATAACACCGGTAAGAACTATAAGCTTGGTAATGTAGACGACGGCAACACCACTACCGACTGGATGGCAGAGGAAAAGGCCCGTGGCATTACTATCGTTTCAGCCGCTATTACCTGTGAATGGAAAGGCTATCGATTAAACCTTATCGACACCCCGGGACACGTCGACTTCACCGCAGAAGTTGAACGAAGCCTTCGTGTATTGGACGGCGGTGTCGTAGTCTTTGATGGCGTTGCCGGTGTTGAGGCTCAGTCCGAGACCGTATGGCGACAGGCCAACCGATACAGCGTTCCCCGAATCTGTTTCGTCAATAAGATGGACCGAACCGGCGCTGATTATTTCCGCTGTGTCGAGATGATCAAGGACCGACTCAAGGCTAAGCCTCTTCCTATCATGCTTCCCATCGGTTCCGCAGACACCTTCAAGGGCGTCATGGACCTGATCGAAGGCAAAGCTTATCTCTTTGAAAACAAAGAAGATACCACCTTCAAGACTGCTGAGATCCCCGATGATCAGAAAGCAGTCTATGAAGATAACCGAAATAAACTCATCGAGATCCTTGCTGAATCTGATGATGAGATCATGAATGCGTATCTTGACGGCGCAGAGATCTCCAATGATCAGATCCGAGCCGCGATCCGAAAAGAAACACTGACTGGTTTATGCTACCCAGTGCTGTGTGGTTCTGCCCTCAAGAATAAGGGTGTCCAGATGCTGCTGGATGCCGTTACATACTATCTACCGTGTCCTACCGATATGCCTCCTATCAAGGCTATCGATCCTAAGACTGAAGAACCTATCCATCGTGAATTGACCGCAGATGAACCTTTTGCAGCCCTTGCTTTCAAGGTCGTTGCAGATCCATATGTCGGTCGATTGGTTTATTTACGAATGTACTCCGGCAAGATTCAGGCCGGCGGTACTATCCTCAACTCAACCCGTGGCGAAAAGGAACGAACCGGACGACTCCTGCTCATGCATTCCAACCGTCACGAGGAGATCGAAGAATCAGAAGCTGGTAACATCATCGCCGCTATCGGTCTCAAAGATACCCTTACCGGTGATACCCTCTGTGATATCGATCATCCTATCCTTCTTGAATCGATCAAATTCCCTGAACCGGTACTTTCCGTTGCAGTCGAGCCCAAGACCCGTGCCGACCGTGACAAGATGATCGATGCTTTGACCAAACTCGCCGAAGAAGATCCTACCTTCAAGGTCAAGTTCGATGAAGCTACCGGTCAGACCATTATTTCAGGTATGGGTGAGCTCCACGTTGATGTTCTTATCAGCCGTTTGCTCACCGAATTCAAAGTCGGAGCCAACATTGGTGCTCCTCGCGTCGCTTACAAAGAGACCCTTAAGAGCACTACTAAGGCAGAAGGCAAATTTATTAGACAGAGCGGTGGCCGCGGTCAGTACGGTCACGTTTTGGTCGAATTCGAACCTCTCGAACATGGTAAGGGTTTCGAATTCGTAGATATGATTAAAGGCGGTGTATTACCTCGAGAATACATCAAAGCTGCAGAAGCTGGTATCAAAGATGCCATGGAAGCAGGCGGGCGAGCCGGATATCCTGTGGTCGACATTCGTGCCACACTTTATGACGGCAGCTTCCATGAAGTCGACTCCTCAGATATGGCTTTCAAGATGGCCGGTTCGATGGCGCTGAAAGATGCATTCAGCAAGTCATCAGCTGTGTTGCTTGAACCTGTAATGAGCCTTGAAGTTGTCACTCCTGAGCAATATATGGGCGACATTATCGGTGATCTGTCTTCTCGACGAGGTCAGGTTGAATCCATCGAAAATCATGGTGACACCTCGACCCTGCACGGTATATTACCGCTTGCCAATACATTCGGATATGCGACCGACCTTCGTTCTATGAGCCAGGGCCGTGCCACTTATTCAATGGAATTTAAACAGTATCAGGAATTGCCAGCTAACTTGGCAGAAGAAATTAGAGCTGAAGCGGCTGGTAAATAGCTACTTTAAGCAAGACAAGGTGAAATATGACAGCTAAACAGAAGATACGAATCAAGCTCAAGGCTTACGATCACAACATCCTTGACCAGGCTGCAAAACAGATCGTTGAAGCTTTGGAAAAGACCGGCGCTGTTGTCGTTGGTCCGGTTCCGCTACCTACCCGTATCCAGAAGGTCAGTGTCATCCGAAGTTCCTTCATCGATAAGGATTCACAGGAACAGTTCGAGATGCGCACTCACAAGAGATTGATCGACATCGTCGAAACTACATCAAAAACTATTGATGCATTAACCAATCTCAACCTCCCTGCTGGTGTCGGGATCGATATTAAGTCTTAGTAAGGTAAATAAATAAAATGTTAAATGGAATAATTGGTCGTAAATTAGGTATGACTCAGATCTACACTGAGAAGGGCAAAGCCGAGGCAGTCACCCTGGTTCAGGCCGGTCCCTGCACTGTAGTTCAGGTCAAAAGCACCGATAGCGATGGCTACAACGCCGCCCAGCTCGGCTACGGTACTGCAAAGCATATCACCAAGGCCGTCAAAGGTCACTGCAAGAATCTTGGTGATTTTGAAGTACTCCGCGAGTTCCGCATGGACAGCGTCGAAGGCGTCTCCGTCGGCGATAAAATCGATGTCTCCAACTTCATCGTTGGTGAAAAAGTTAAAATCACCGGTACCTCCAAGGGTCGAGGTTATGCCGGTGTCGTAAAGCGACATGGTTTCGCTGGTGGTCCCAAGACTCACGGTCAGTCCGACCGACACCGAGCTCCTGGTTCCATCGGTGCCTGCGCCACTCCTGGCCGAGTTCTCAAGGGCCGCCGAATGGCTGGTCACATGGGCTGTGCCAAGGTCACTTTACGCAATGTTGAAATCATGAAGGTCGATGCCAAGAATAATATCTTTATGGTCAAAGGTCCTGTTCCTGGTGCCGATGGCGGTCTCGTTCTGATCGCTAAGATGGGAGGGAACAAATAATGAATATCGATCTTTACGATATGAACGGCACTGTTCTCAAACAGATCGAAATCAGCGATAGTGTTTTCTGCCAGCCTGCTAATGAAGATGTCATCCATCAGGCTCTCGTCACTATCAATGCCAACAAACGACAGGGTACTGCTTCAACCAAGACTCGTTCCGAAGTTCACGGCAGCACTCGCAAACTGTACCGACAGAAGGGTACTGGCCGAGCTCGTGCCGGCAGCGCCAAGAGTGGTACTCGACGCGGCGGCGGCGTTATCTTTGGCCCGTCTCCCCGAGATTACACCATGGCTCTTCCTAAGAAAATGAAGAGACAGGCAATCCGATGCGTACTCTCCAGCAAAGCCCTTACCGGTTCTATGAAGGTCGTCGATGCTCTCAAGTTCGATGAACCTAAGACCAAAGTCATGAAATCCGTCGTCGAAGCACTCGGTATCGAACAGACTGCAATCGTCGCTATCGAATCTGTCGACGCTAACATCATCAAGTCTGCACGCAACCTTCCTGGTGTCGTCACCATGCAGGCACGTCAGCTTAATGTCGCCGATCTCCTGAAATACAAGTCTCTTATCATCACTGAGGCTGCTGTACGAGAGATCGAAGGAATCTGGGGAGGTGCTGCATAATGGGTGCTCTTGGTGTTTATGATGTATTACGCAGACCTATTGTAACCGAGAAGTCTAGCGCTCTTATGGCTGAAGGCAAGTATGCTTTCGAAGTTGCCAAATCAGCTAACAAATTCCAAATCAAACGATCCGTCGAGACCGCTTTTAAAGTTACTGTCATCGATGTTCATGTTATCAACATGCATGGCAAAACCAAGAGAGTCGGCCGTGGTCTTGCTACTACACCTTCATGGAAGAAAGCAATTGTAACCCTTAAAGAGGGCGATGCAATTGAACTGTTCCAGGGTGTGTAAGGAGAGAACTAAAGAATGACTGTTAAAGCGTATAATCCTACTTCACCTGGACGTCGAGGCGGTTCTGTTCTTCTTAACGAAGATCTTACCAAGTCAAAGCCAGAAAAGAGCTTGGTCGTTGCACTCCGCAAACGCGGTGGTCGAAACAATCAGGGTAAAATCACTGTTCGACATCGTGGCGGCGGTGCCAAGCGAATGATCCGAATCATCGATTTCAAACGCGATAAATTCGACATTCCTGGAAAAGTTGCAGCAATCGAATATGATCCTAACCGATCAGCAAATCTTGCACTCATCTTCTATGCCGATGGCGAAAAGAGATACATCCTCTGCCCGGATGGCTTGAAGGTCGGTGATACTATCATCTCATCTAAGACTTGTGATCATACTCCTGGCAACAACATGCCTCTTGAATCGATCGCAACCGGTACCTTCATCCACAACGTTGAAGTTACCATTGGTCGTGGCGGCAGCCTCGTCCGATCAGCCGGCAATGCTGCTCAGCTGGTCGCTAAAGAAGGCGACTATGTCACCGTCAGACTCCCGTCCGGTGAGATGCGAAAGATCCGTCGCGAATGCCGAGCTACTATCGGTATCGTTGGCAATGGTGATCACCAGAACGTTGAACTCGGCAAGGCCGGTCGAGCCCGACACATGGGCCGCAGACCTACCGTCCGAGGTACCGTAATGAATCCTTGTGATCATCCTCATGGCGGTGGTGAAGGTCGTTCACCTGTTGGTATGCCCGGTCCTAAGACTCCTTGGGGCAAGCCAGCATTGGGCTATAAGACTCGAAAGCCTAAAGCCTCCGATAAGTTAATTGTAAAGCGACGAGGTAAATAATAATGTCTAGATCAATCAAAAAAGGCCCTGCATTAGATGCTAAGCTCATAAAGAAGGTTGATGCCATCAACGCCAGCGGCGAAAAGGCCATCATCAAGACCTGGTCTCGATGGTGCACTATCACCCCTGAGATGGTTGGTCTCACCATCGGTGTACATGATGGTCGACGTCATGTACCCATCTTCATTACTGAGAATATGGTCGGGCATCGTTTAGGCGAATTTGCAGTTACTCGTACATTCCGAGGACATGCCGATAAGTCTGAAAAGAGTTAATGGTGCAAAGGAACTAAATGATGGAAGTTAAAGCACAGTTTAAAAACACAGGTATTTCAGCACGAAAAGTTCGTGTAATCATGGACATGGTCCGTGGCAAGAGCGTCAAGGAAGCATTAGTCATGCTCAAATACGCCACTTCTCCCTCAGCCCAGGTCGTCGCTAAGGCTGTAAAGAGTGCTGCCGCCAATGCTGAAAACAACTATTCAATGGAATATGACAATTTAAAGATTGTAAAGATTTTTGCTGATGATGCTCCTATGTTGAAGCGATATCAGCCGAGAGCTCGTGGCAGTGCTGATCAGATCCTTAAGAGATCAAGCCACATTACAGTCGTAGTAGAGGAGCAGGAAGACTAATGGGACGAAAAGTTAATCCTATCGGTTTTAGACTTGGTGTCATTCGTGACTGGCAGTCAAAGTGGTACAGCGAAGCTGACTATTCCGACAATGTCTACGAAGATTACAAGTTACGAAAGGCCATCATGGAAAAGTATCCTGATGCCAGCATTTCTCGCATCGAGATCGAGCGAAATGCCACTAAAGTCAGCGTACTCATCCATACTGCTCGACCTGGTATCGTTATCGGACGCAGCGGTCAGCGCGTAGGCGAGATCACCGCTATGCTCGAGAAGATCATTGGTAAGAAAGTACAGGTTGATGCTTTCGAGATCCGACAGCCTGAATTGGATGCCTATCTCGTAGCCCGATCTGTTGCTGATCAGATCGAACGTCGTGTCGCATATCGACGTGCGATGAAGCAGGCAATCTTCCGAACCATCCAGTCTGGTGCAAAGGGTATGCGTATCATTTGCTCCGGCCGATTGGGCGGTGCAGAAATTGCCCGAACTCAGATGATGCATCAGGGACGTGTTCCTCTGCATACTATGCGAGCCGACATAGATTACGGCTTTGCCGAAGCTGCCACCACCATGGGCAAGATCGGTATCAAAGTCTGGATCTATCGCGGCGATATTTTGCCTGAAGCCAAGACCGTCGAAGCCTTTGATATCCTTGCTTCCAGTGAAACTGAAGCAGCGACTGAAAAGGTAGAAGGTCCTGCTGAGGATAAGAAGCCGGCGAGAAAGAAAGCCGAAGCTAAAGCAGAAGATGCTGCTGCCGAAGCCAAGCCCAAGACTCGACGCAAGACTGCTGTAGCAAAGGATGCTGAAAGCGCGGATGCTAGCGCTGAGGCAAAACCTGCTAAAGCAACCAAAAAAGCTGCTCCCAAAGCCAAAGCTGAAACCGCAGAAGCTCCTGCTGCAGAAGCAAAGCCCAAGCGAGCTACCAAGAAAAAGGAAGCTGAAGCCTAGGTCAGGCTAGCAGATTAGAGGTAATTAAATGTTACAACCAAAACGAGTTAAATACAGAAAGACACACAAGGGACGCCGATCTGGTGCCGCTCATTCCGGCAACACTTTAGCGTTCGGTGATTTCGGCCTGCAGGCCGTAGGCTCTGCATGGAT
>JAEEOC010000055.1 GCA_016284035.1 Dehalococcoidales bacterium | reverse complement strand
GAACTTAGATTTCTCTTCGGGAAGATCGTCCTGATCGTCAGGTGCGATGAAGTCCAAGGCAATAAGATCCCCCTCTTCGAATCGAAGCTTTATATCGCCCAGAGGCGATGTATAGATCTTCTTTGTCTCCATAAGACATCACCTGTCTTTATTGTAAGGCATGAAAACGTGAAAATCAGCAAAAAGTTGTCCAAGCTGTATGTTCAAATAGGAGTATGGTCGATGAATTAACAATTAGTGCATATAAGATAAATACGTATTGTATTAGTATGCATCATGAAAGTAAAATCAAAGTGAGACACGAAAATACCATTCCATAACAAGGAACTTGCTAAGAGTGTTGATCAATCAGAAGAAAGGCTGGACTAAAGTAATACATCCTGTCCGGCAAAAGGAGTAAATACTATGTTATCGATTTATCCAGCTTGTTTTTTTAAGGAAGGGGAATCATATTCAGTGATTTTTCCTGATCTTGACTGGTTAGCAACTCAAGGCAGGAATGAAAGAGAAGCGATGGAAATGGCAGTAGAATGTCTGGCTGGATATCTTCACCTCTTGAAAACAGATGGAGATAAAATCCCATCTCCATCCAAGTTGAAAGACGTATCACTTGAAAAGATCGCCAAAGAACTTGAAATAGATCCCAAAGACGCTTTTGTAAACATGGTTTCAGTCGACGTGGATGAATACGCAAAGATCCACTTTGAGAAGTCTGTACGTAAGACTGTGACTATCCCTGCATGGCTCAACAAGGCTGCCCAGGAAAAACATATCAACTTTTCACAGACGCTTAAAGAAGCTTTGGTCGCTAAAGTCAGGTCTTAATGACTATCGGTATTTCAATCGATAAGAAAGATCATCATCTTCACCGATCTTCTCTACCATCTTGCTATTAAGAAGACTTCTCATATACTTTTCGACTTTCGGAAGCTCCATGCCCAAATATTCTGCAATCTCAGATACTTTTCCAGAAGGATGGTCAGTCAGATAGATTGCAATACTCTGTTTGGCTCTGACGTTGACTTCGGCTTTGCTGACAAGTCTCTTATGACGGTTGCTGTTCAACACCTTATTGTTGGACAAAGGAAGCTGTAACGTTATCCTGGCGGGTCCGAATTCTTCTATGAAATCAGGAGCGCTCCACTTCTGTTCTCTCCACACCCTGAAGATATTGGGGATACCGCTCCCGGTGCGTTCTCCAATATCGATGAGACTGAACATCTTGTGCAAAGCGCTGTTGCGTGGGTCTGAAGTACCTCCGCTCAGCGCCGCATTCTTCTCGATACGCAGACTCCCGGGGTTTGTGAGGATGATGATGTTAGATCTCCTGGTTATGTCGACGCCGACATCTCCGTAATAATCAGCATTGACAAGACAGTTGGCCAAAGCCTCGCGTAGTGCCTGCGCAACACTCTGCGGCAGATCATTGATCTCAACTTCATGCAATAATCGCTCATAGACCCTGAAATAGAAATCATAGACGTTTCCGGTCCAATCGCCAGACGCAGAAACGACAGTATCGGTCAATTTGGACGACCTGCCGAGCTGTTCCCTGTAGACTAGGCTGTAGTTAGGAAACACTTTCATGATGTCCTTGGTCCTGCCGAACATCAGAAGCCCGGCAGCAGTCGGATGGTAGTTTCCATCCTGGTCACATCCGGCGGCACCGATCTTGGCAAGGAATTCACGATCATCAAGTTTTTCCCAGACATGCCCTGGACGTAAGAAAGTCATCCTTTTACGGTAATTACGGACACTTCCCTTGTACAAAGCTGACATATCAAGATCTTCCAATACCAGCATGTCCTGGGTCTGACGCGATGCGTCACGGACCATAGCCTGAAATTCCGCAGGAGTACACCTATAGTCACCCTCACCATTGCGGCGATAAGTCTGCTGAGGATTCCCTTCGATATAGACAGGTCGGAAGAAGCGTTCGGCCTTTGGAACATTAATGACGACGATGTGCTTACCATCGACCTCAAGAGGATAAACATCCCTGCCCGAGAGCATGTTCACGCTGATATATCGAGGATTATTCATCCTCTTCCAAAAGAGTTTTATGAGCTTATCGGGATCAGGCAAATCGATGGCTTCGAAAGAGTGGTCCTTCTTTTCAACAACACCGAGAAGGATGACGCCACCCAGAGTATTAGCGAAAGAAGAAACCGTCTCCCAGATACTATACGGAAGACCGCCGAGAGATTTCTTTGCTTCGATACGGTTGTTTTCCCTGTACTCGCTGATGTTATTAAAATCGATCATAAGACGTCTCCATCAAAAAAGATGATCGCCCATATTATACGATTATTGGAATTGTTTTTATCGGAGTTTCAGGAGCCTTTTCGCCGCTTCTTCGGTATCTTCAGTCGAACCAAAAGTGCTGAAACGGAAGAACCCTTCACCGCACTCGCCGAAACCTACACCGGGAGTCCCGATGATCTGATAATCGTTCAGTAAAAGATCGAATAGTTCCCAGCTCTTCATGCCGGAAGGAGTCTTCATCCAGATATATGGTGAATTCTTGCCGCCGGTATACCACAGCCCGATCTTATCGATGGAATCCATGAGGATCCGAGCATTGTTCTTATAGTAGCGGATATTCTCTTTGATACCATTCTGACCTTCAGGAGTGAAGACTGCCGCACCGCCGCGCTGGATGATATATGAGACGCCGTTGGTCTTCGTGGTACGGTTACGCACCCACATAGAATTCAATGACATACCGTTGCGTGTGAGGGTCCTGGGGATGACGGTATAACCCAGTCTGGTCCCGGTAAAACCGGCTGTCTTGGAAAGCGAACAGATCTCGATAGCGCATGTTTCCGCCCCATCCATCTCATAGATACTTCTGGGGAGTTTCGGATCGTCGATAAAGGCTTCGTAAGCAGCATCGAAGAGGATGACAGATCCATTGGCATTGGCAAAATCCACCCACTTTTGCAGTTTCTCCCTATCAAAAACGGCACCTGTGGGATTATTGGGAGAACAGATATAGAGGATATCGGCTTTTACCTTTTCATCAGGCAGAGGCAGGAAACCGTTATCGATGCCGGAAGGAAGATGGACGATCTTTCGTCCCGCCATGACATTGGCATCGAGATAAGCGGGATAAGCAGGCTCGATCACAAGAGCAGAACTGGATCTGTCGAAGAGATCCAAAATATCCCCCAGTTCATCGCTGGCGCCGCTGGAAACAAATACATCTTCAGCAGACAGTTTTACGCCGCGTGTGTAATAAAAATCAGCGATGGTCTCGCGAAGGAAAGGTGAGCCGCATTCGGGCATATAGCCGTGAAAAGATTCTTTGGCCGACTGGTCATCCACTGCAGAGTGCAATGCCTTTATTACGGCGTCACAGAGCGGTAAGGATACATCACCGATACCCATCCGGTAGAGTTTTTTATCGGGGTTCTTTTCCTGATAGGCTTTAACCTTTTGAGAGATGTTATAGAACAGATATGAATCTTTCAGTTCTGAGTAGTGTTCATTGAGTTTGACCATCAGAGCATATCTCCTTCATAAACAAATTCGGCAGGACCGGTCATGAGGACCGAATAGTCTTCGCGGACCGTGATAGAAAGATCGCCGCCGTCCAAATGAATGACTACAGGGCAACCGATATCGCAATAACCTTTCGAAACAGACGCAGAAACACTGGCACAGGCGCCGGTACCGCAGGCAAGCGTGATGCCGCTTCCCCTTTCCCAGACCCGCATACGCAGTTCGTTCCTCGAAATAACCTGGACGAATTCGGCATTGACGCCACCAGGGAAGACCGGATCATGTTCGATCATGTGACCGATCTGGGAAAGCGCTACTCCTTCTGCATCATCGGTGAAAAATACAGCATGTGGATTACCTAC
Source organism: Dehalococcoidales bacterium (assembly GCA_016284035.1). Lineage (GTDB taxonomy): Bacteria > Chloroflexota > Dehalococcoidia > Dehalococcoidales > UBA1222 > UBA1222. Next base: position 1,479 of record JAEEOC010000055.1, on the reverse strand, counting down.
TGACACAGGTACACATGTCATGAAATGACCGTCGACAATGATATCAAGATCTTTGCTGACAGAGACATGTCCCATCTCGACGGAAACCATCTTTACTGCTCCGCCAACGACATCCAAAGAGAGCTCTTTGATCCCTGACAGTGTCTCGACAGTGATGATCTTTTTGTCGGTATAGCCCTTGTCGTAAACGTACTTACCGACACATCTGATGCCGTTACCACACATCTTGGCTTCGCTCCCATCGGCATTGAAGATCCGCATCTTGAAATCGGCGATATCCGAATGTGAGATGAAGATCATGCCGTCAGAACCGGCACCAAAGTGTCTGTCCGACATCTTTATGCATCTATCGACTATGTCTTCGGGAACTTCCCCGTAGACATAGAGATAATCATTTCCAAGGCCCTGCATCTTAGTGAAATGCATGATAGTTTTCCTCTATTTACTCTCGAATTCGTCTTTCTTTATCTCAGCGCTGACGCCTGTCGGATAATCTCCGCTGAAACAGGCACAGCAATAGTCATAGTTTCCGCATAATCCGGACAATTTGTCCACGGGCAGATACCCCAATGAGTCCGCACCGATGATGGATGCGATCTCTTCTACCGAATGTTCATTGGCGATAAGGCCCTTCCTCGAATCGATATCGGTCCCATAGAAACATGGATACAGGAAAGGAGGAGCCGAGATACGCATATGGATCTCTTTGGCACCGGCTTCACGCAACAGTCTCACGATCCTGCCACTTGTAGTGCCTCTCACGATGGAATCGTCCACGAGTACAACACTCTTATCTCTCACAACATCTTCGATGACGGAGAGTTTTATCCTGACCTGATCAAGCCTGTGATCAGGTGCAATAAAGGTACGTCCGATATATTTGTTCTTGATGAGACCGATCTCGTAAGGAATGCCCGCTTCACGGCTGTAACCTAAAGCCGCATCGAGACCGGAATCAGGAACACCGATGACGATATCGGCATCAACCGGATGTGATTCAGCCAGGATCCTCCCGGCATTGATCCTGGCTGAATGCACCGAAACTCCGTCGATGACGGAATCAGGGCGCGCAAAATAAATATATTCGAAGATGCACAATCGTTTAGGACATTTTCCACAGTGGCCCTTACGTGATGCCACACCGTCTGACGTGAATGTCACCATCTCGCCGGGCTCGATATCACGTACGAATTTAGCCCCTACCGCATCCAGTGCACATGTTTCAGAAGCAACGACATATATGCCTTCTTTAGTGACACCGTAACAGAGTGGTCTAAATCCGTGAGGATCCCTGACGCAGATGAGTTTTTTATCGGTCATGATGACGAGGGAATAAGCTCCATCGATAATGTCCATGGACGATGAGATAGCATCCTCGATGGAATCGGCAGTAAGCCTCTCTCTCGTGATGATATAAGCGATGATTTCGGTATCAGAAGACGTGTGGAAGATAGCACCGCTCTTCTCAAGTTTCGCTCT
>JAEEOC010000054.1 GCA_016284035.1 Dehalococcoidales bacterium | reverse complement strand
GATTATTTGCGACTCAAGGCGAACTATATCCTGACTCCCGAAAAGCTGAAGCTGGCCAAACCTGACATGTCGATCATGCATCCGCTTCCCAGGGTCAATGAGATCAGTGTTGCGGTCGACGAAGATCCCAGAGCCTGTTATTTCAAGCAGGTGCTGAACGGTAAATATATAAGAATGGCTCTCATCCTCATGCTCCTTAAGGAGGCAAAAGCATTATGAAGATCGATTCTATAAATAATGGTATCGTTATCGACCATATCACAGCAGGCAAGGGGCTCACGATCTTTGAACTGCTGCATCTGAATGAGCTTGAGAATTCTGTGGCTATCATTAAAAACGTTCCCAGTTCCAAATCCGGTAAGAAAGACATCATCAAGATCGATGCCAATATCGAAGTCGATCTGGATATCATCGGGTATGTCGATCCCGGAGCTACCGTTAATATCATCAAGAATGGGGCTGTTGCTGAAAAGCGAAAACTGGCGCTGCCGGAAAAGCTTACCAATGTCTTGAAGTGCAAAAACCCCCGTTGTATCACGACTGTTGAACAGGAGCTCAAGCAGGAATTTATTCTCACCGACAAAGAGAACAGAGTTTATCGCTGCCGTTATTGTGAGACAAAGGCAGAATAGTATCCATTCTTTTCGAGGCATAAGCTGTTTTGTATTTCCCAGTACAGAACAGCTTATTTGTTTTACATAATTTCACTGCTTTGAAGTGATATATATTCGTTTTTCGAATAGTGTATACATCAAATTCACTTTTTACGGCCAATATGATAAAATGGTCAAAATTTCGTTTGCTTTAGGAGAAAAAGTGGTCAGAAAAACATCTAAAGTGTCCATGACTGCAGAGTCTACCAGCACCGTCGGCAGTCAACGGAATTATGAAATCATGCTGGTACTCAACTCAGCTTTGTCTGATGAACGAGTTGAAGCTATTACTGATAGTGTTCGACAGATTATCATCAACGGACAGGGCACAGTAGCTGACGTCAAAAACTTCGGTAAGAGACGTTTGGCTTATCCCATCAAACATCATGGCGATGGTATTTACATCTTGATTAACTACACCCTGTTATCAACCGTCAACCAGTCAATCGAGAATCTTCTCAACATCACAGAAGAAGTACTCCGCTACATGATCGTTCTTCACGAATAAGTGAAAAGGATTAAGAGTCATGGTTAGTTTGAACAAGGTTATGCTGATCGGTCGTGTTGGCACCGACCCTGAATGCAGATACACTCCCTCCGGAGTCCCTGTAGTCAGTTTTCGTTTGGCCGTTTCTAGATTTCATACGTCCAGCGATGGTCAGAGACAGCAGGATACCGATTGGTTTACCGTAGTTGCCTGGAACAAGCTTGCCGAGCAGTGCAACAACTACCTTTCTAAGAGGCGACTCGTCTATGTTGAAGGCAGACTGCACACTAGAAGCTGGGAAAGCGACGGAAAGACCAACTACAGAACTGAAATCGTGGCCAGTGTCGTTACTTTCCTGGATCGACAGGAATCGAACGAAGGCGGAAAAGCCTCTGACATCATGGAAGATGATGGCACGCTTGACATCTCATTTGACGATGGTGGCATCGTTGAACTCGACTAGAAATTAATTAGGAGCATTTGAATATCATGGCAGAAATTAAGAAAGCCCCCTTCAAGGGAAATCGTGGTGGCAGATGGAACGGCAAATTTGCCGCAAAGCGCAAATTCTGCGCATTCTGTGCCAATAAAGTTGAATACATCGATTACAAAGACATCGCAATGTTAACTCGTTACATCTCCGATCGCGGCAAGATCGAACCTCGCCGACGCACCGGTACCTGTAACCGACATCAGCATGCACTCGCACTTGCTATCAAGCAGGCACGACATATCGCATTGCTTCCTTTCGTCCCCGAGCATATCCACAAGCAGGGCATGGTCCCTCCTTTGACTACGGGTGCACCGAAAGCTGAAAAGGCCCCTGCAGAAGCAGCACCTGCTGCCGAAGCTCCAGCTGTTGAAGCTGCAGCCGAAGCCCCTGTTGCTGAAGCACCTGCCGCAGAAGAAGCTGCTGCTGAATAGTTTAATTTTTTGTGATTCTTAGGAGTTATTGTGACTAAACGAACATATCAACCGAAAAAACTTCCTCGCAAGAGAGCTCATGGTTTCTTAGCTCGAATGAGCACTCGTGGTGGTCGTCTTGTGATCAAATCACGACGTGCAAAGGGACGAGCTCGTCTGACTGTTGTCTAATTCCTGACGACAGAGGACGGAATGACTGATGAACGGACGTTGCTATCTAAAGAAAAGCGAAGACTTTTCTTTAGTGCACTCCGCAGGTCGCTGGCAGAGCTCCAAGATCCTGACGGTCAAATATCTCAAGAATGATTTGGGATATGCCAGGTGGGGGATCGTAGCCAGTAAAAAGATTGGCGGCGCAGTTACCCGCAATCATGTCAAAAGACAGATTAGGGAGATAATGCGAGCGCAGAGTTTGAAACCAGGCTTCGATATCGTGATACTTGCACGCCAGTCTATAACATGTGAGAGCTTTTCAAATATAGATTGCACCATACACACCATCCTCAAGAAGTGTGATCTTTTGGTGGACTGAGAATGAAAAAACTGGCGATAGTGATGATAAGGATTTATCAGCGCACTATTTCCCGATGGGTCCCGGATACATGCAGATATATCCCGACATGTTCCCAGTACACATTGGAAGCGATCCAGCGTTTTGGGGTAATCAAAGGTATTTTTATGGGAATGAAGCGTATCGCGCGCTGTCATCCATGGCATGAAGGCGGTTACGATCCAGTCCCTGAAAAAATAGAGAGAAAATGAATTTGCCTATGAAGAAAATACGAAAGATACAGATTGCAGCAGCCAGCCTGCTTCTGGTTGTCGTCTTGATGATCGGAGCCGGTTGTTCCTGCAATGCCCAGGTCACACAGGCTGGCTGGGCACCTGTTGCGGTTGGTGAAGACAGTGTTTACCTTGCCACGGCCGAAGGCACTCTTGTAACCCTCAGTAAGATTAACGGCAACAAGACTGCTGAAGATATCAAGGTCAATACTGGAAATACTGCAGCCGGTATCCTCAGCTGCGGCATGGCCGGCAGGGGCACCGTGGTCTACGGTACTCCTTACATAAACGGAGATCTCATCTCTGTCGCCGGTTATGACGGGATGGTCTATACCTATAGTATTACTACCCATCTTTCCAACTCTGTTCAGTTGGATGAGGATAAAGGAATGTCTATCATCGGCGGTATCGTAGGTGATGGAGATATCCTTTATATCCCTTGTTCTGACGGATGCGTCTATGCCTTGAACTCCCTCTCTTTGACCAGAGAATGGTCTTTCGAGACCGGTGACAAAGTCTGGGCGACACCTGTCCTCGACAATGGAACCCTTTATGTTGCATCCTTCGACTCTAAGGTCTATGCCCTGGATGCCAGTGACGGCACCATGAAGTGGTCTTATGCGACTAATGGTCCGATCATGGCTTCTCCGGTCGTGAAAGACGGCGTTGTATATGTCTGCTCTTTCGACAGGACCATTCATGCATTGAATGCTTCCGATGGTTCCCTCAAGTGGAATTTCACTGGTTCCAGTGAAGCAGTTCCCAGAAAATGGTTCTGGGCTACTCCTATCATCGTATCCGATTATCTCTGTGCCCCCAATATGGATGGCACTATGTTTGTCTTAAAGGTCGAGACTGGTGAATTGGCTTACTCATTCGAATATGATGCACAGCTCTCATCCAGTCCTGTTGCTGTCGGCGATATCGTCTATTATGCAACTGAAGCCGGCGTTCTTTGGTCTCTTGACCTTACCACGGGCGCTACTGTTCAGCTGCATGATTTCGAACAAACTATCGATTCCGGTCTGGTTGTCGACGGCGACGTCATTTTTGTACATACTCAGACCAAGGAAGCCCTGTATGCAGTTAACAGAGCTAACGGATTGGTCTCGTGGTATTACGAAGTGTAGGGGGAGGAATAAAGAATGGGTAACATTTGGAATATCGTAATCCTCCGTCCTATCACGAACTTCTTGATTGTCCTGTCAGATGTCCTCTTCGGCAATTTCGGTTTGGCCGTTATTGCCCTGACCATCATCATCAACTTGATCCTCCTTCCTTTGACCATCAAGCAGATGAAGACGACCAAGAAGACGGCAGAGCTTCAGCCCAAGCTCCAGGCTCTGCAGAAAAAGTATGCTAATGATCAGCAGGCTCTCGCTCAGGCTCAGATGCAGTTATATAAAGAATCCGGCATCAGCCCGACCGGTTGTCTGCTGCCTATGTTCATCCAGATGCCTGTTTGGGTTGCTCTTTACCAGGCGATCATGCGAGTCATGGCCGTCTATCCTGAGAGCTTCCTCAATCTTTCCTCCATGGTCTATTCCTGGGATATCATCTTCAAGGCACTGCCTTTGAAGACTACTTTCCTCGGAATGAATATGTCCACATCAAACTTCATCATGGCCATCCTTGTCGGTCTGTCGATGTATCTGCAGACCAAGATGACTACTAATACATCTGCCGGTAATAACCCGCAGATGCAGCAGCAACAGCAGATGATGCAGGTCATGATGCCTGCCATGTTCGTGTTCTTGGCGATGACGCTTCCTTCCGGTCTTTCTTTATACTGGATCGTCAATGCCGTAATCCGAATGGTCATGCAGTACTTCTATACCGGATGGGGCGGTCTTCAGCCGTGGGTCGACAAGATTGCAGGTATATTACACATCAAGAAAAAAGACACTCCCCAGACTCCCGTCAGTTCTAAAAAGTCTGGGAATAAGGGTTCCAAAGGACCTATCAGCAAGAAATAGGACTGGCACTACAGAGGTTTTTTAGAATGAGTGAATTAGTTGAGTATGGAAAAGTTGCCCGTGATGTATTGATGGATCTCTTGAACCAGCTTGAGATCGAGGCATCCATCGATATGGAAGAGTCAAAAGTCGCTGATAATGATGGTACTGAGGAAAAATCCATGGTACTGAATATCGTAGGCGATGATCTTGGCATCCTGATCGGCAGACGCGGACTGACACTGTCTTCTCTGCAGTACATCACTAGATTGATCGCTTCACAGAAGACCGGCATCAACGCTCCTTTGGTTCTTGATGTCAATGGTTATAAACAGCGACGTTATGAGTCATTACAGGCTCTTTCCCGACACGTCGCAGATCAGGTCGTCGTCAATCATCGATCCATCGCTCTTGAGCCTATGCCCGCTTATGAACGCAGGATTGTCCATATGACCCTGGCCAACAATCCCAAGGTCACGACACAGAGCACTGGTTTCGGTGACGCACGTAAAGTCGTCGTTTCACCTGCCAAATAGGTTTTTGTTTCCGATTAAAAAGGCGGTTTCTTCTCAAAGAGACCGCCTTTTTAATTATGTTTTCGCACTAATATGACAGGAAAAGTGTTATCATTGAGGTACTGAATCTGATATGAGGCATCGATGGCAGGGAAAGTCTATCTGATCGGACTTGGTCCGGGAACAAAAGAATGTATCACACCGCAATCACTTGCGGCGGTCGACGCGTGTTCTGTCATCATTTCTCCGCCTGATGCGTTGCCCATCCTTGAAAAAGAGCTTCAGGGCAAGGTCCTCATCACTGAAAAGATGTCGCCCATTGCCAGAAGCAAGAGAGCGATCGAGATGGCTGAGAATGGTACGGTCGTCGGTATCCTCTCGGTCGGTCATCCGGGCTTTTATGCGGTAGCTACAACTTTTTTGGATGTCCTGGGCGACAATGAATTGGACGTCGAAGTCATTCCGGGCATGACGATGCTGGATTATGCTTCGGCCAAGATGGGTTCTCCTCTGGGTCGAGACTATTCCGTTATCAGTCTGACTGATCAGGCGTCTCCCTGGGATGAGATCAGATCAAGAGCAGAGAGAGCGATCGATGCTGACATGGTCACAGTCATTTACAACCCTATCGGTAAATTGGGTGACGGACGACTTCATGAGATAGTAGATTATGCCAGGAATATCCGAAACAGCGTGGTCGGCCTTTTGATCTGCATCGAATTCGGAAAAGAAAAGATCGTCATTACGGATGTTGAGAACTTCCCATTTGAAGAGATGACCGAGGCTACTTTGGTCATCATCGGCAATTCATATACCAAGAAGATCGGTAATCGAATGCTTACACCCAGACCCTATGCTGAGGGCAAGGGTTATTAAAACTCTCTGTCGAGAGTAAAGTTCATTTCCTCTCCAGTTTCCGGATGTGTGAAAGACAGTGATACTGCTTGAAGCATCAGGTCGCCGTTGATTTCCCCATTACCGTACAACGGGTCGTTCAGTATCGGATGCCCCATCTCTTTGCAGGCCAGTCTTAGCTGATGGGTCCGGCCCGTATGAGGTGTCAGGCTGAGGATGCTGGTGTCTGAATAGATATCGTATTTGAGTTTGCGCCATTCGGTCACAGCAATCTTTCCGTTGACGTCATCCACAATTTGATAAGGCCTGTTTTCGACATCGAGACGCTGTTTGATTGTTATTGTGCCGGTGTGGGTCTCCATCTTGCCGTTTACTTTGGCGATGTATTCTTTTTTGATTCGTCTTTCTTCAAAATCTCGGCTGAGTCTGTCATGTGCATCCTGTGTGATAGCCAGCACCATGAGTCCGCTGGTCGCCTGGTCGAGACGATGGATACATGGCTGATCGATGGTCCCGTAGAGATCTCTGACACGTTTTGCGATGCAGTCCTGTTTGTCTGGACCTTTGCCCTCGATTGCCAGCAATCCGTGGGGTTTATTTACGACAACGATAGATTGGTCGGCAAAGATGATATCGAGCCCTCAAATGTGTTGTAGGAGCGGACGGCACCTGTTGTCGCAAGGGGTCTGGAAACATTTATGGGGCATCGAACCGCTGCCGTAAAAGAACTCTGCCATGGAATGTGGGTGCTTGCCGTTTTTATAACAGGCATTAAGGAGCTTGGGTGCGCAGCAGTCTCCGGTACCTGATGGGGCATTGGGATAGATATCGCGGAGTTTTCGGACTTGTCCATCGAAGCAATGGAATGAATACAGGCTGATGATCTTGTCCCAGCATTCCTGGGAGATTGCTTTTCTTTTTTCTGGATCAGATTCTTTCTTGATGAGTGGATCATATTCATCTTCCAGTTTTTTGAATCCTTCCATGTCGTAGAGCGATCCGACGAAACCCCTTCCGTCAAAGAACGGGTCGTATGCGCCTGAATAAGCAGAATAGACCGTTCCATCAGTGCAGATGAGGATACCGAACTGCTTTCCGCATCCGTCTGAAAAGAGGCTTTTCATTTTCGGCATAGCATCGAAACTCTGCATAAGATCAAGACAGAGGGCTTCGGCCTGCTTACTGGGAAGGACACTGTTCATAGCATGATTTTACAATGGAAGTGCAAATGAGTGAGCTTAAGCAAAATGAATCTTCTTTACTACGGATTTATGCGCATATTTTAATTTAATCATCATCCAATTATTTCAAGCTAGAAAGAACTGAATTATAAATAGCCTCTATTTCTTCTGGTGATGTAATAAACCATTCTTTGCCTGGTGAGTCAGGTATCCATTTGTCTTGGAGTTTCAAGATGCTATGCAATGCCTTTTCAAGTAAAGATGAATCATTGCAGTGAATAATTAATGCTAAATGAGGCATTTCGGGATAACAAGTGCCAGT
>JAEEOC010000006.1 GCA_016284035.1 Dehalococcoidales bacterium | reverse complement strand
CTGTTGAACCAAGGTATTCGCCACGACGTTCCTTATTGAGGACGTTCCAGTATACCTTGCCAGTGGTGAGGTTGGAGTATTTGTTGAGATCTTCATCGATGAATCGTTCATAATGTCCCAGATCGAGATCTGTTTCTGCTCCGTCATCTGTGACATAGACTTCACCGTGCTGATAGGGGCTCATAGTGCCAGGATCGACGTTGATGTAGGGATCCAGTTTTTGTGCGGCGACCTTAAGCCCTCGGGCCTTGAGGAGTCTTCCCAATGATGCGGCTGTAATGCCTTTTCCCAGTCCTGAAACTACACCGCCTGTGACAAATATGTATTTAGCCATCTCTCCTCCTCATTTGTTATAAGTCGCGATTATCTCTTCGGCAACGGCCCGCTTGCTCATGCAGCGGTCCATCGCACGTTTCTCGATGAATTTGTGAGCTTCCTTCTCACTGAACCTGAGCTGTTCTATCAATAACCATTTAGCGTGATTCACGATCCTGATCTCGTCCATCTTATCTTCGATGGATGCCGTCTTCTGCTCCATCTTTCGGAGCCTCTCGCGGGTGCTGCAGAGGAGTGCCAAAGACTGGGTGATGGTCTGGATCGTGGTGGGGCGGGAGATTGTGAGGACTCCGTAACCCGATACCTTGTCATCGACGACGGAATAGACGTCGGACTTCACGAACATCATGACGCCCGATGAGGTCTTCTCACAGACATCCAGCGCCAGTTCGGTCCCGAATTCGTCGGGAAGCGGCGCGTTGATGATCACAATATCATAATCCTTCTCCAAAAGTGCACGCCTTGCAGAGCTGATATCCGAAACTTTGTCTATAGGACGGTATTTTTCGTTTATCAGGATAGAAAGCAATGAGTCGTCGAACTTTGCAGACGATGATACGATGAGGATACTGTAACATCGCTCTTTAAGGTCCACTCCATTGCCTCCTTATCTAAGATTCTTCTATTCAGTTGTAATTAGCTGATATAGGACTCGATTATCTCTTTCGACAGTACGTCTTTGATGAAACCGCTGTCCTTGGCTATCATCTTCGCTTCGACGAGGTTATCGGGAAGCGACTCGTATTTCTTCTTGTCATCATCGCTCAGCTTGTAGAGGTTGAGATTGACGGGGTCGGGTGCCGCAAGGTTATCTTTGATGCCGTTAATACAGGCATTGATGATGAGTGAGAATGCGATATATGGATTGCAGAGAGTATCGGGGGATCTGAGTTCGATTCTACGGAATTCGCCCTCTGCTGCCGGGATCCTGATGAGCTGAGATCGGTTTTCAGGAGACCAGGAGATGTATTTGGGAGCCTTGAAGCTTCCGAATCGTTCATATGATCCGGCGGACGGGTTCAGGAAGACCGTCATTTCTTTGATGTGTTTTATGATGCCGGCGATCATCTGCGGTAACAGATCTTTGCCGTTGTCATGGCGGACAGATACGTTGATGTGCATGCTGTTGCCGGCTTCGTTTTCAAGAGGCTTAGGTGAGAAATCGGCATGGAGCCCGTTCCTTGCTGCAATGGTATTGACTACTGCTCGGAAGGTGATGGCGTCGTCTGCTGCCTTGATGGCATCAGAATATCGGAAGTCGATCTCGTTCTGGCCGGGACCTTCTTCGTGATGTGAACTCTCGGGACGGATGCCCATCTGTTCCAGTGTCAAACAAATCTCACGTCGTACGTTCTCGCCTTTGTCTTCTGGGGCAATGTCCATATAGCTTGCGTTGTCATAAGGAATCTTAGTCGGATTGCCTGATTCGTCTTTGTTGAAGAGATAGAATTCCATCTCGGAACCGAAGTAGAAGGACAATCCCTCTTTCTTGGCTTTCTCTACTGTATCGATTAGCAAAGACCTGGTGTCGGCTTCGAATGGATGACCGTCGGGATAAGTTACCGTACAGTACATCCTGATGACCTTTCCGTGGTCGGGTCTCCAGGGAAGAACTGATAACGTGCTGGAATCGGGATGCAGGAGAAGATCCGAGTGGATGCTTCCGCCGAAACCATCGATAGCCGATGCGTCGATTGCGATGCCGTAGTCGAAAGCACGGTCCAGTTCCTCAGGCATGATGGAAACGTTCTTCTGCTTTCCGAAAACATCACAGAACGCCATTCGGATGAACTTTACATCCGCGTCGATGACATACTGTTTTACTTCTTCTTTCGTGTACTTCATA
>JAEEOC010000053.1 GCA_016284035.1 Dehalococcoidales bacterium | reverse complement strand
GACCTCGGGAGGTTTGCTCATGTGCTGTCCTCACGACCAGACCCCGTCGCTGATCGAATCTTTGAAACGACACGATACCGAAGGTTTCGTTATCGGAAGGATCAAGGAGAACAAAGGCGACTCTTCCGTTATAAAAATCATCTGATGAACGAAGAACTCAATAAAATACTAAGGGACCTCCCCAGTGTCGAAGAACTGCTGGAGGAGCCGGCGGTAGCATCTCTTTCATTCCGTTTCCCCAGAGCGAGCATAGTCGACAGTATCAGGAAAATCCTGCAGGAGATCCGTGAAGAATCTTTTTTGTCCGCAAGCGTACCGGACAAAATGTCCATCGTAGAAAACATTGTCCGAAGGGTCGAAAAAGAAAGGGCCAACAGCGGGGTTCCTATCATCAATGCGACAGGCACGATCCTGCATACCAATTACGGCAGGGCCCCACTTCCTAAAAGGACGCTGAAAAAGGCAGCTGAGAGATGTTCGGGATATGTGAACGTTGAAAGCGACTTGGAAAAAGGCGAACGGGGAGATCGAATGAAAAGCCTGCGCAAAAAGATCGCCTTGGCCTGCGGTGCCGAAGATGCCTTGGTCGTTAACAACAATTCTGCGGCAGTGCTCCTTGCTCTCATGGCAATTTCCAATCATAAAGAAACAGTAGTCTCTCGCGGAGAACTCGTGCAGATCGGTGGCGGATTCAGAGTTCCGGAGATAATCGAACAGGGAGGAGTCATCCTCAAAGAGATCGGTACGACTAATCAGACGTACATCGAGGATTATGAAAAGGCTGTTACGGAAAAGACTGCGATGCTCTTCAAAGTTGCCCCATCGAATTTCGAGATCGTTGGATTTACGCATTCTGTCAGCGTCAAAGAATTAGCTGCGCTTGCTCAGGAAAAACACATCCCGCTGGTTTTCGATCTCGGAAGCGGTGCCATGTTCGACACGGAACGGTTTGGTCTCAGACATGAACTGACTGTTTCCGAGGCTCTTAAAGATGGATGTGATCTTGTTTGTTTCTCCGGTGATAAATTATTAGGCGGCTGTCAGGCTGGTATCATCGTCGGAAGAAAAGAACTGATTGAATTACTTGCCAAACACCCTCTCTTGAGGATCATCCGGCAGGATAAGATCGCAGAAGCGATCCTTACGGATATCATAGATTCTTATCTCGACGGCAAAGGCGAAGAGCTTCCTGTGTGGGAACTTATCAGAACAAATGTCGAGACGCTTAAAAAGAGGGCTGATGACATCATCAAACGATGCTCTGATATACCCCTTTATACCGCTGAATGTGCATCTGTGATTGGCGGCGGATCAATGCCGAATCAGACGCTTCCCAGCGTTGCTGTCTCCATCAAGTACGATGACACAGATGAGTTGGCAAAAGAATTCAGATTGTCATATCCGCCGGTGGTCGGCAGGATTGAGAAGGGGCATTTGCTTTTCGATTTGAGAACAGTATTCCCGGAGCAGGATGAGATACTTGTCCAGACCATAACAACTGTCATGAAGGAACGAAAATGATCCTTTGGGGCCTTGCGGGACATATCGATCATGGCAAGACCAGTATCGTGCGTGCGTTGACCGGTATAGATACAGATCGTCTTCCCGAAGAAAAGAAACGGGGAATGACTACAGATCTGGGCTTTGCCTGGATGGAACTTGGTAAAGGAGAAAAGATCGGACTTCTGGATGTTCCTGGACACGAGCAGTACGTTTCTCATGTAGTAGAAGGACTGTATGGCTGCGATGCTGCTCTCTTGGTCGTGGCTGCAGATGATGGTTGGATGCCTCAGACGGAGGAACACTTTCAGATAATCCGTCTTTTGGATATAAAACATGTTCTGGTCGCTCTCAATAAGTCCGATACTGTCAACCCTGAAGTGCTGGCAGAAAAGACAGAAGACATAAGAAAAAGACTGGCCATCTTCGGTTACGATGCCATCCAAATTATCCCGGTAAGCGGGAAGACGGGCGAGGGCATTTCTGATTTGGCAAAAGCCATAAAGGAGGTGTCGTTAGCAGTGGCAGAACGACCAGATATCGGCAATCCCCGCCTGTCATGCGACAGGGTCTTCTCTGTCCATGGCAGCGGTCTTATCGTTACAGGCACGGTCCAGCATGGCATGTTCAAAGTCGGTGAAGAGATCAATATCTGGCCCGGCATGAAGACCGGCCGTATCAGAAAGATCGAATGTTTTGGTGAAAGCTGCAGCGGTGCAGGTCCGGGGTCCCGTGCCGGCATCAACATTACTGGGATCGATTCAGCAGAGATTCACAGAGGATCTCTGATTACTCGCCGCGATCCGCCGGAATCAGACACGGTTGATATCATGGTCAGGATGATCCCCGGAGAAGACCTGCGAAAAGGGGATGTTCGTATTTATTTCGAGACCCTGAGCGTTCTCGGCAGGATAGTGCCGTTAGATGATAAGGCCACTAACGAGGAAGGAATTCCTGCACAGCTGATTCTGAAGGATAAAGTATCAGCTTATATTGGTGAAAGATGCATACTGCGAGATACGTCAAGACACGCTACTATCGGAGGCGGTGTCGTCCTGCACCACTGTGCATCCAGGATACGCAAGACCGACAGGAAAACTGTAGCTGAAAGACTCAGGAAGATGCTTCCGCTGGATCCGAGAAGAGTCATCATGGAAGAGACTGCTGTGAGAGGGTCTCTTTTGGTGAAAGATCTCCCGTGGACTGTTTTCTCTGACGAAATGATGTGTGATGAAATCCATTCTTTGGTCAAAGAAAGAGTCTTGGTTAAGTCTGGAGAAAAGGTCTTCATGGCAGGAGTAATCGAGGACGCGGAAAAACAGATAAAAACCTATCTGAAAGATACTGAAAAAAACGTACCGATCGCGACATTAAGATCTGCATTACAGTTGGATGATGAGATCTTTGATGACGTGTTGAGTGCAATGATATCAAGAAAAGAGATTGAATCCGATGAAAAGGGGGTAAGACGTATCGGTGTAACGGACGACCTTACACCCGAAAAGGCCGAAGTTGCCAGGAAGATCATAAAATTGTTGAGAGAATCATCAGGGCCGGTCCTTCTCGCAGATATCCTTTCCAAAATCTCCGGAAGTAGGGATACAGTCTATTACCTCAGGAACCACGGGAAGATAATCGAGCTTACGGATACGTTCTTTGTTGAGGAAAACAGATTTAAAGACATGAAGCGGTTTGTAACACAGACGATCCAAACAAAAGGACAGTTGTCCATTCAGGATCTGGCCTCAGAGTTTTCTCTCAGCAGGAGACCGGCAGTTGCGGTCCTTACTAAATTCGATCAGCTTTTTATTACTCAGAGACGGGACAATGTCCGTGTTGCCGGAAAAGCTTTTTGTGTCGAAAAAAAAGATTGAAGTGCTAGTATAGATAT
>JAEEOC010000052.1 GCA_016284035.1 Dehalococcoidales bacterium | reverse complement strand
TTCGATCGCAACGATTTCCCATCCTGCCGGGACAGTGATTTTGGCAAAGAGTCCTTCGAGTTCCATCTGCTCGCTCGCATCGACTGAAACCTGTACGAACTGCGGTTCATCGCTTGTCTCGATAACTGCAGGAGTGGCCGTGGCATTGAATTCTATGTCACGGTCGTTGGTTGCAAATATCGCTCTCGGCATGGCTGAAAATACCATCATCATGCAGAGCAATAATGCAAGTACTCGTTTCTTCATAATTGTTCCTCCGTAGATATAACTGATGATTGATTCGTATAGTGATGTTTATACAGCTTACTGATAAACACAATATCACAAATATTATTTTACCACTTATACACGTCACACGCACCAATATTTCGGTGTTTTGGGCGGAATAACGAAAAAAGTGAGCGTCCTTTCGGACGCCCACTTAAAATGGCACTCCGACTTTCTTTGGGGTCTGGAAAAACATAATATTTTTTCTTGATTCCCGCCTGAACGGTCTTCGCGTTTGGGGGCGGCGTTTGGGGGCGGGGATTGGGGGCTATCTCATTTAAAAGAAAAAGGGACAATTGAGTTCATTCTCTCTTGTCCCTTTTTTCGTCCCATTCTATCATTAAGTCTGCCAACTAACACAAAAAGAAAGGAGACGATTTTGTATGGACAATGATATCACAAAACTGCTGGATATCAAAGAATCCGGCATTGTCATTCTGCAGGTCAAAGAAACCAAAACCACTAAGATCGTGGTTCTTGAAAAACAGCTGACATTCCACTTCTGCCCGGTATGCGGATGCAGGATGCATTCTAAGGGCATCTATCTCAGGAAGGTCAATCACCCGATCATGCAGGACGGCAGAATGCTGATCCTTCACATAAGGCAGCGACGCTGGATCTGCAGCAATCAAAACTGCAGGAATATTGAAACAGATGAATTCAGTTTCGTTGACAAAGGACGCAGGAACACCAATCTTTCAGACATCCTGATACTTGAAGCCTTTAAAGACCCCAATATGAGTGCTGTAGCGATCGCTAAAAAGTTCAACGTATCAGACAGCCATGTCATAAGGACATTTGCCAGATACGTCGATATGAAAAGACGCACTCTTCCAGAAGCTCTTTGCATCGATGAAGTCTACACCAATACTGACCCCTATGCAAAGTATGCCCTTGTACTGCAGGACTTTATGAACAATGAGCCGGTGGACCTCGTAAGAAGCAGGCGCAAAGCAGTCACTCAGCCCTACTTCTCAAACATCAGCCTTAAAGAACGTAAACATGTCAAATATCTGATAACGGATATGTATGACCAATATCTCAGATATGCCGACATGTACTTCCCAAATGCAACTAATGTGATAGATGCTTTCCATGTTATCCAGGCGATCAACAGAGAATTCCACAGATATATCTTAAAAGACATCAAGAAGCTTGATGATCGTGACAAAGCCCGCCATGAAGCGCTGGAACAGGAACTGCACAGAAAGATCGAGTTCAAACACTCTAAGGACTATTTCGTGCTGAAGAAGTACCAATGGATGCTTCTTAAAAATGCAGATCACCTGAAAGTCTACACACAGCCCCGATATGATAAAAGACTCGGGCGCCTGATGAATACATTTGATTACTTTGATTGGATGTACAAGATCGATCCATATCTTGAAGATCTCCGTAATCTCAAAGAGACCTACATCAAGTTCAACAACAAATACGCAGGTGATCCTGCAGGAGCAAGAAAAGCCCTCCCTTCAGTGATCAAGATCTACGAAGACTGCCCTTACGAGATGTTTCACAAGATAGCCGAAATGCTTAGATCACATTTCGATCCGATCATCAACTCCTTCATCCTTCTTGAAAAACTGAGCGGTGACAAGTCAAGATTATCAAACGGGCCCATCGAATCGCTGAATCGTATCGCTAAGGATATGAAGCGTATGGGACGGGGATACAGAAATTTCGAATATTTAAGGCAAAGGTTTCTGTTCTCTCAAAGGCATAATGCCACCATCCTGGGAGTCCCTAAGAAGCTTGAAGAAACTTATCTTGCTGCATATGCACCCAAGCCATCGGACGATCCCTACATCGAATACGATGAAGATCTGGAAGATGACTGGATGCCTTTCGATGAGTTTTAATTGCAATCAAACAGGACTGAGAAAAAATCTCAGTCCTGTCGTTTTTTTGCTGGTTTTGTTGGGTGCCGCCCCCAAACGCCGACCCCAAATTATGTCGGAGACCCTTTATACAACAGGCCCCGCCTCACCGGCGGGGCCTAAAAATTTTAATTGGTCAGATCAAATTATTTTGTAGGA
>JAEEOC010000051.1 GCA_016284035.1 Dehalococcoidales bacterium | reverse complement strand
CCTTAGGCAACTTTTTCGGTCTGAGAGAAAAAGACATGTCTTCTGCAACAGTCATCTGAGGATAAAGAGCATAGCTCTGGAAGACCATAGCAATATCTCGGTGCTGAGGCTCAACATCGTTCATGAGTTCGCCGTCGATATAGAGTTCGCCGGAAGTAATCGATTCAAGACCTGCAACCATATTCAGAGTCGTGGACTTACCGCATCCGGAAGGCCCCACCAAGACGATGAATTCTCTATCGGCAATAGTCAGATCGAAATCTTCAACGGCAACAACGCCTTCGTCAGTGATGTGGAGATTAGACTCCGCCATCCTGCTCTTGCGTTCTTCCTTCGAAGTAATCGGGTAGATCTTTTTCACATGTTTCAAAATCACTTCAGACATAAGCGTACCTATCAGTTGGGATTAGATTTCAGGGCATTCTTGATATAGATGGCGGCCAGAATGAGTACCAGAACCGTCATGATCAATGCGCCTGCGCTCCCAAGTCCAAATTTCAAAGGTTTGATACCAAAGTTGTAGATATACTGGGTAATGGTGGTCGTGCTGTTGGCAGGACCTCCGCCGGTAAGCAGATTGACTTTATCGAAGATACGGAACGTATCGATGGTCCTGAGCAGTGCACAAAGGGCCAGACTGGTCTTGAGATTAGGCAGAGTGATATATCTGAACGTGTTGCGGGTACCTGCCCCATCGATCATGGCTGCTTTATACTGATCCTGCGGGATAGACTGCAATGCAGCATAAATCAGGAGGAACACGAAAGGAGTGTTCTGCCATACATCGATGACGACCAGCATAGGAAAAGCAGTAGCCACGTCAGCAAACCAGCTGAATGTAGGAAGTCCGATAGTGCTCAGCCATTGATTGACGACACCATAATTCGGAGAAAGCATCATGCTCCAGCTCAATGCCACGGTCACCGTGGGGAAGAGATACGGAAGGAGCATGGTGATTCGCATCGTTTTCTGTATCATTCGGTTCTGTATGCTGTTGACATAGAGTGCCAGAAGGAGCCCTATGATCATCTCGAAAAACACGGAAAGCGCTGTGAATTTAACTGTGACCCAGATAGCTTTGCGGAAGTATTCGTTCTGGAAGAGAGAGATAAAATTCTCAAGACCGATGAAATCAGTATCAGGTTTGAGGAGCTTGAAATCTGTAAAGGAATAAAACACTGTCGAGATCATGGGATATACGGTCATAATAACCATGAATATCAGTGTGGGAATGACCATTGCGATAGCAAAGGATCTGCTGTTGCGCATACCAAGCCTGCCCAGCAGCCTGATAAAAGCTGACTGATCACGATAATTCTCAGTATTAACAGCAGATCCTTTATCTAACATCGATTAACCTTTATTACTTAAGAGCTTCAAGAGCTTTCTGAGCATCAGCGAGACCCTGGTCGACAGTCTTGACGCCGTTCAGGATGTTGCCGATCTCGGTGCCGAGAGTGGTAGAGAATTCATACCAGTTGTCCATGCTGGGTCGATAAACGCAGCCCTCGAGAGCATCGCAGATGACAGAATACTGAGGATGATCAGCCAGGACATCTGCAGCTTTAAGGCTGGAATAACGGCAAGGAACACCACCGACAGAGATGGTAGCCTTCTGGACATCTTTGTCCATGAGGTATTCAAGAAGCTTAAGAGTGTTGTCCTTGTTCTGGGAGTTGTTGGCGATACCGATACACCATCCTCCGAAGACGTTGGCGTTGTATGCAGTAGCACTGTTCTTGGCAGCTTTACCGGTGATAGCAGTAAGACCGGCATTGGGAGTATCAGCAGAATACCAACCGGGCCAGCCGATGGCCATGGCGCCGTTATTGTTGGCACCGCCGATGGAGGCGATGAGTTCGTTCTTGGACTGAGCTGCACCGGTAGCAGCGAGCTTGAGGTACATGTTCATTGCTTCTTTGAAAGCAGGAGTGTTGACAGTAGGCTTGTTGTTGTCATCGACAACCCAGCCGCCGTATGAAAGAAGGATAGAAAGGAAATCAACGGTGATATTGTCGCCGTTGTCGCCACGATAGATGAAACCGGTCTTGCCAGAATCCTTGGCGCTCTGGCAGATCTTGAGCATGGTCTCGACAGAATCGATGGCATCACCGGAGTAACCAGCGGCCTTGACGATGTCTTTGTTGTACATGAGGACGGTAACATTACCGTAGTAAGGAGCCAGATAGATATCGCCGTCTTTGTAGCAGATGGCAGTGGTAGCCTTGATGATATCATCATCGAACTTGTAGCCCATCTTGGAAAGATTGGCCAGGACATTGTTGGATGAGAATTCGCTCATCCAGGAGCCGTCGACCATGACCAGGTCGTAGGCACCCTTCTTGTTAGAAGCATCGAGAGCGACTTTCTCGTGGAGTTCGTCGTTACCGAGCTCGAGAACATCACATTTGATGCCGTATTTTGCTTCAAAACCGGAGAGACTTGCCTTGATAGCTTCTGCATAGGCACCGGATCTGAGAGCAAGGGTAAGGGTCTTGCTTTCTTTCTTGCCGCAGCCGGCTGCAACTGACATGATCATCAGTACAGCGAGAACGGTAGAAAGAATGATGGTCAGTTTCTTTTTCATTTTTTCTCCTTTTTCTCCTTTTATTGACCTTTTTATTATTCCTTCACAGCACCACTTGATAGACCGGTGATCAAGTAGTTCTGTGCAAAGATAATAAACAAAAGCATCGGGATCGCTGAGACGACACCGCCGGCAGCGACCAGACCGAAATTGGTGAGAGTATCATCAGAGTTCAGCAACGCCAGTTTAAGCGGGATAGTGTATGTACTGGGAGACTGGACAAAGATGATACTGTAGGTATATTCGTTCCAGGCATACATGAAACTCAGCATGGCGACAGCGGCGATACCGGGAAGCACCAAAGGCAGCACGATCTTTGTGAATAGCTGCCATTCGTTGGCTCCGTCGACTCGGGCGCTCTTCTCCATGTCTTCAGGAAGGTTCCTGAAGAATCCCACCATGAACCAAATGATGAAAGGTATATTGATCAGTATGCAGGCCATGATGATGGGGATCTTGGTATTCATGATACCGAGCTTATTGAACATGATGTAGAGAGGGATCGTGAAAGCGATGGGCGGCAGGATCCTGACAATGAGGATCCAGGTATTCAATGGCTTCTTGATGGCGACCCTGAAACGATTACGGGTCAGGACATAGGAAGCACACAGCCCGAAGAGTAATGATACGGCAAGTGATATCAACGTCACCTCGATGCTGTTGATAAGTGCCGTACCAAAGCCCTTTTCCACGAAGAGCTCTGCAAAATGTTCCAAAGTGAACGAATGAGGTAAAAGCGAGATATGACCGGTCATCTCGCTCATGGGACGGACTGACATTGCAACCAACCAATAGATGGGGAATACCGTGATCAGCACGATAATGATACCTGCTATCGGCTTGAAAATCCTGGTAAGTATCCTCTTCACTTTGATATTAGTGTTCATCTATCCGTCGACCTCAGAATAAAACTGTTTTATGTAATTCCCGACATCTTCACGGCAGCCTTTGAACGGTCCCGGAGTCTCCATCTTCAGCGAGACGAGAGCTGTCGCATAAAGGAGAGCATCTTTGATGCCCATGCGGAGCCTGGA
>JAEEOC010000050.1 GCA_016284035.1 Dehalococcoidales bacterium | reverse complement strand
CTCGGAGAGGGCCACGAGAATCCCGGCCTCCATGTGGGCAACGTACCTTTTACAACGCAGAACAACATTGTGAACTTTAACTCTAACCCCTTTATTTCCTTTAACGTCCCAAATTACATCCTGAAAAATGATGCAAAACCTTATTTCCTCGTACTCAAAGATAATATCGTGGAAGCTGAATGGACAGCCAAGGGTCTGGATGTGGACCTGGAATTCATCAGTATCAAAGATCTCCAGGAACGCTATGATCTCAGAAACAGCCGACCTGATATGACCAGAAAGGGCTCCTACGAAATGGACGCCGTTCTCCCTTCGATTCTCATCTATGTAGACACATCTGCCGAAAGAATTCGGCTGGTTGCCGATTATGTCAGCATCCTGCGACCGACCGTCTGCGTTGAACTTGTCGAAGAAGATATCCTGACCGAAGAACGACTCGCCCATATCTTGCGACAGAACGAAGCTCTCAATCCTAAGCTGGGAACATTTGTGATATTCAACGGAGAAGCTCCCGCACTTCCTGAAGCTGTCGTTCCTATCGCACCTATCACATTCATCAAGGGCGGTTACGACCGTTCTGCGCTGGATGTGATCATAGATACAATCGATGCAGCATTTCCATCTGCATAATTCACCATGCTTCTTCACACCGGCATCCGTTTTTCTGCTACTATATGCACGGGGTAAGTACATATAATGCCTATATTTGATCAGTCCGAATCAATGATGTTTGCCAAATGGCACGGTACAGATGATCTTCAGAATAACGAAGAGTTCTGGACTGACTGCTGGGAATTTTACCTAGACAAGACTGTAAAACTGCCGATCGTCATGTCGGATAGAGTTGTGGAAACCATCTCTTCAAGAATCGTTTGCCCTCCTCACGCCTGCAATGACTGCTGTACTACATACGAGAAACTGCGTATGACAAAAGAAGAAGCAGAGGCCATGTCGATCATTGGCAACCCTGACCTCAAATACGAGATCAAGGGAAACGATGTGATTTTGGACATCTCCGGTGGCTGTCCATTCCTAAAGGACGGAGCATGTTCCGCGTATGATAAAAGACCACCGACCTGCCGCCTGTTCCCGATATTGAGCCCATGCCCAACCAGACGATCAGATATGTCTGTATTTGACCAGCTGCAGATGAGAATCAAGTGTGATACCTCTTTCGAATGTATCAAAGCAATTATTAAAGATGCCTGCGACCATTTCGATCTTTTGCTCCTTCCCGATCTGACGCTCCTGCACAAAGACGGAAGCTTTGTCGTAGACCTCTTGGAATTATAGGGATAAAACGATTATGGCAGATTACGACGTCGGCGAAGCCAAGATGTTTGCAAAATGGCATGCGACACGCAACCTACTCGATAACGAGGACTTTTGGGCCAATTGCCGAGTATTGCTATTAAATAAAGTGTTTACGCTTCCATTCCCTGACACAGAGGCTAACCAGGCAGTGTTTGCAGAGGCCTGTGCCAAATATTCGGAATGCATCGTACCGACGTTATTTAAACAGGTGCCTGTTTCAGAGCAGGAACTTCAGTTCATGAAAGAGAATATCCGATCAGGTATAAGAAACATCGTCCGCTCGAAGAACGATGTTTATCTTGACATGAGCCAGGGATGTCCGTTCAGCCGAAACGGATCATGCTCAATCAAGAAATTCTGCCCTGATTTCTGCAGCAGATTCCCTGTAATGCCTCCGTTTGTTTCAGTCTCAGACGACGGAGAAACGTTCTATCACCTTCAGGTGCTTGCCTGCTATCCCGAAGTGATTGACGTGATCAAAACGCTATATAAGATGGCTTTTTCTAACCATCCGGAAATCGTCATCCTTCCGGATTTGAGTGTAGTCGCAAATCAGTAAACGCCCGTTTTTCCCAGAAACAACTCTGGGATGGTTTTTCTGGGACGCATCTCTGGCTGTTCTGCTGGATATCCAACTGCAACGCATGACACTATTTCGTACTGAGTTCCTAAAAACTCTTCCAATTCGTCCTGTGTGTAACATACATCTCTGAGCCAAACTGTCCCCAGACCCAAATCAACAGCAGTAAGGCACATATTCTCAATAGCAGCACCTATCGATAACAGATCACTAGTGTCCCAGTTAGGATCTCTTTCTTTCAGCACCCAAATAATTGCAGGTGCACGACTAATGATCCTGGCGGAAAGATTAATGGATTTGACATGGTCGGGATAGTCCACGCCTTCTTTAAAAAAAGCCCTCATAAT
>JAEEOC010000049.1 GCA_016284035.1 Dehalococcoidales bacterium | reverse complement strand
GTAGAAAAGATATAATACTGGTTATGAGTGAAGAATTCGACTCCAGAAATAAACTGAGATCTGTCGTTTTGGCTCTTCTTGCTGCTGTCGCTTATTCGGTAAGCGTGCCTTTTTCCAAGATTTTGCTTGATCATGTTGGCCCTTCTGCCATGGCAGCTCTGCTTTATCTCGGTGCGGGAATCGGAGTAGGATTGATGTCGCTCTTTAGGAATAAGTCAGAAAAGACAGCTGACAATCTTTCTAAAAAAGATCTTCCATTTGTGATTGGGATGATCGTTCTCGATATTGCTGCGCCTGTTTTTCTTATGTTCGGTATCGATATGGGTACGTCATCCAATGCATCGCTCCTGGGGAATTTTGAGATCGTGGCGACATCTGTCATTGCATTGTTTGTTTTTAAAGAGATGATCTCAAAAAGATTGTGGATCGCGATCATTTTCATTACTTTAGCAAGTGTCGTACTGTCCTTTGAAGGTTTTGATAGTTTCGATCTTTCCTATGGTTCACTATTTGTTTTGTTGGCCATGGTGTGTTGGGGCTTTGAGAACAACTGTACCAGGAAGATCTCATCCAAGGATACCTATGAGATCGTCATGTTGAAAGGAGTATTTTCCGGCATCGGTGCTCTTATCATTGCTTTCATCCGTCATGAAGGATTGCCAGAAATTAGATTCATCGCTCTTGCAATGCTGTTAGGTTTCGTATCGTATGGGCTCAGCATTTTTATGTATGTCAGGGCTCAGCGGATCCTGGGAGCGGCAAAGACCAGCGCTTATTATGCAGTCAATCCTTTTATCGGTGCAGTTCTGGCCTTCTTTATCTTCAAAGAGGATCTCTCGATATCTTTCTTCATTGCTCTTCTTTTTATGATCATAGGTGCTGTGCTCGCCATTATAGACACTTTGGTTCGCAACCATTCCCATTTGCATCAGCACACGTTTGTCCATGTGCATGACGGATATAGACATTCACACACTATCATTCATGATCATGGTCATGATCATTACTGGATCGATGAGAAACATGGACATCATCACTCTCATGAAGAGTTGGAAGAAGAAGCAGAAGCGCAGCATCACCATTCGTGATGTTGCGGAGAAATCACAGCTTTATTCTGATAAATCTGTCTATTCCTGCCAGATCCTTGATTGCCTTGATCTCTGCTGAAGGGAATATCTGTTTCGCAAATCTTTCGATGACAGGATACTGTTCGATGGCAATCTCGAGCCATGCCATGCCGTCGGGATTCAGCATCTGCGGTAATTGGTTGATGAGACGTCTGACCGTATCGAGGCCGTCTGCTCCTCCGTCCAGTGCCAGCAGTGGTTCATGACTATCCGGGATATCTTTGGTAGGGACATAGGGCAGGTTTGCGAGTATCCCGTCATAGCGTTCTTTGATGTTTTCTCCCAGATCGCTCTGAAAGAAGTTTATCCGTGCCCCCAGTTTTTTTGCATTTTTCGTTGCTATGATGAGTGCTTTTTCTGAGATATCGACTGCATCGACTGTGAGATCATCTCGTTCAAGTTTCATCGAGATGGCGATCACGCCGCTGCCGGTCCCGATATCTAGTGTCTTTGAACCCTTTGGGAGAGTGCGCATAGCGTCTTCGATCATTAGTTCAGTCTCCGGCCTGGGAATGAGTACGTCTTCGGTGATTCTGAATGTTCGCCCAAAGAATTCTTTTTCTCCCATTATGTATGCAGCCGGGATACCAGACAGTCTTTGGGAAAGAGCATGCTTTATGGATTGTTCTTCTTGGTTGGTAAGCACTCTCTTATCAGCAAGAATATATTCGACCTTGGATAATTTGAGCACGCTCCTGATCAAAAGCTCCGCCTCAAGAACAGCTTCCTCTATGGAATTGTTTTTGAGTTCATCAGTCAGGATGCCTGCAAGTTCTGAAAGCGTCATAGCGCGTTTTCTTCGAGCATGCGTGCCTGTTCGCTGGCGGCAACTGAATCGATGAGTTCGTCGATATAACCTTCCATGATCTTGGGAAGGTTGTGTACAGTTATGCCAGTCCTGTGATCGGTCACACGATCCTGAGGATAGTTATAGGTCCTGATCTTCTCAGCGCGCTCGCCGGTGCCGACCTGTGAGCGACGTTCAGATGCTTCGGCATTTTCTTTCTTGGAAAGTTCCATTTCGTACAGACGGGCTCGGAGTACTGCCATGGCTTTCTGTTTGTTCTTGAGCTGTGAGCGTTCGTCCTGACAGACTACTACTAGTCCGGTGGGGTTATGAGTGATTCGGACAGCAGTTGCGACTTTGTTAACGTTCTGACCGCCGGCGCCGCCGGAATGGAAGATATCGATACGAAGGTCGTTCTGATCGATGTCGACTTCGACTTCATCGGCTTCAGGTAGTACTGCTACGGTAGCGGTTGATGTGTGGATACGTCCGCTGGTCTCAGTCACGGGAACTCGCTGAACACGGTGCACGCCTCGTTCATACTTGAATCTGCTGAATGCACCTTTGCCGGTGACTTCAAATACGATTTCCTTGATACTGCCGATGCTTGATTCGTTGCTGTTGACAATCTCGACCTGCCATCGGCGGTTCTTGGCATAGTTTGAATACATTCTGAAAAGATCTGCTGCGAAAAGACCGGCTTCGTCGCCGCCGGTACCGGCGCGAATCTCGATGATGACATTGCGGTTATCGTTTGGATCGGTAGGGAGAAGTGCGATCTTCATGGCTGTCATCTGGGGATCAAGAGACTTTTCCAGATCGGCCAGTTCCTGCTTGATCATGCTGCGCATCTCATCATCGGTTTCAGTTTTGAGCATCTCCTCTGCTTCTTCGATCTGGCGTTGAGTATCGCGGTATTTTCGGTATAAGGTCACGATCTCTTCGAGATTGCTCCTCTCCTGACCTAATTCCTGCAGTCGTTTGACGTCGGAGATGGTCTTTTCATCAGCAAGTTCATGTTCGATATTAATGAATCTTTGGTTGATCTGTTCAAGTCGTTCTAACATAGCTTTTTCCTTAGTCTCTTAAGTATGTAAAAAGGGGGCAGTATACACCTGTCCCCTCTAATAATACGCAGTACTGCTAGCCCTGAGTAAGTTTATCCAAATTATCCACAACGGTATCGGGCTGGATGTCACAGTCGACGACTTTAGGACAGCCTTTGCGGATCACGACATTGTCTCCGATGACTGTTCCGCTTACTTCAGTATCGTCTTCAAAGGTGATGTTATTTGCGCCGACGACGACGTTCAGTTTTACATTCTTACCGATATGAGCATTATCCCAAAGGATAACGTTCTCAAGACGTGCACCTTCTTCGATGATGACATTATCGCCGATGACGACCGGCCCTCTGACAAAGACATTGTCTTTGATCAGTGCATTCTTACCCATATAGACAGGACCTTTGAGCGTCGATGTGGCAGCCGAAACGAATCCGGCTCGAAGGACTACGTCTGTGATCTTATGGAAGATGTTGTTCCTGAGTTCACCGGTCATGTATGAGGTAAGGAGCTTGAAATACTTTTCAGGTGTTCCGATATCCAGCCAGTACGAATCGTCTACATAGGCATAGAATGGCAGCCCTTCGGATAAAATCTTGGGGAAGGTTTCGTGCTCAAGAGAACAGTTGACTCCCTCAGGGATCAGATCGAGGATCTCAGGTTCCATGATGTAGATGCCGGCATTGATTGTGTCGGTATTGACTTCGTCAGCTTTGGGTTTCTCGATGAAAGATTCTACTTTGTTGTCATATGAGATCTTGACCAGACCATACTGGGACGGATTATCGACTTTGTGGAGTGCAATAGTCATCTTTGCCTTGTATGACTTGTGGTAGTTGAGCATGCGGTTGATGTTGATATTAGAAACGATATCACCATTCATGGCGAGGAATGTACCGTCGATGTATTTTGCGGCATTTTTCAATGCGCCGCCGGTGCCCAGAGGGTTGTTCTCATCCTCATGAACATAGGTGATGTGCATGCCATGTTCACATCCGTCACCGAAGTGTTCTTCAATCTGGTTGGAAAGGTGGCTGATTGCCAGTATGACATCGGTGATACCATATGCTTTCAATCTTTCCAGGACCACATGGATGAATGGTTCGTCATAGACGGGAACCATTGCTTTAGGTGTATTACAAGTTAAAGGTCGGAGTCTGGTTCCGAACCCTCCAACAAAAATTACTGCTTTCATTGAATAACCCCTATATATTGCTGTGGCTATTTACGTATAGACATACCACTTTGTAAGTATAACAAAGTAGGAATGTGCGTTCAATTGATAAGTGTTAAAATTAAAGATATGTTGAAGTATCTCAAACAGCCGAGGATCATTGCCGCAATCATTTTGATTGCACTGGGAATAGTCGAATTCATCTATCTGCAGGGCAATATGCCCAGACTGGCTCTCTTCATGATCCTGGGGCTTTTGATCGGTATTGCTCTCGAGAGAAGCCGATTCTGTTTCGTGTCAGCTGTCAGTAACCTTGTTCTCATGAAAGACGGACGTCTCATGCGAGGCGTCATCACCGGTCTTATGATTGCATCTGTAGGCTTTGCCCTTATGATGTTCCTTCAAGTACCTGATCCTGATCTCGGAACCATTCCTGTAAATGCCCATGTATATCCTTTGAGTTGGACTATCGTTTTTGGCGGTCTTCTCTTCGGAATAGGATCTATCCTTGCCGGCGGATGTGTTGTCGGAAGCCTTAGCAGATTAGGAGAAGGATCTCTTTCAGTGATCATCCTTACTGCCGGACTTTTAGTCGGTATTTCTTTCTATGAACTGCAGGGAGAGTTCTGGTATGATAACTTCATTGTCAATGCCAAGCAGGTTTGGCTTCCTGCCTATATCGGTTGGCCTCTTACGATTGTTGTAACTCTCCTGGTATTGGCTTTTATGTATTATGTTATCCGTATAATTGAAGCCTCCAGTAAGGCTCAACAGGCTGTGAAGCCGGCGGAAAAGACTGAAAAGAAGAAGTTCTCATGGAAGGCACTTCTTGGCCACTGGCCGGTTACGGCTGGTGGTGTGGCCATCGGTGTTTTGAGCATACTTGCATACAAGATCGTTGAGCGTCCTATCGGTGTGTCGGGTGAATATAACCGCTGGTCTGAAGTCATCTGCAATGCTATCGGTATCAGTTTCCCTGATGTTGCGGCTATCCCTGGTGCCTGCAAGATTACTGCGTCAGCAACAGAGATAACCTGGGGCCTGGTCATGAACCTTGCTATCATCTTGGGAGCCGCTATCGTGGCTCTCCTCTCCGGTGACTTTAAGATCAAATATCCCAGGACTTTCAAAGCAGGTCTCAGGGTGTTTCTCGGATCTGTCATCATGGGTTATGGAGTTGGGCTTGCCGGAGGCTGTAATATTGGTGCATTCTTCTCCGGTGTTATATCATTTGGCTTGAATGGTTGGATCTTTGGCTTGGCTGTCTTTATTGGCAGTTTGTTAGGTATCAAGATCCTTCAGATAACTGAATAAAAGTGAATAAAAGGGGTGGTTTATTCATGAAAAAGATTAGTGGCGTTGTTTTTGCCTTACTTGCCGTTTTAGTCTGCAGCTGCGGAGGCCCCGTAGATCATGTCGAATATCCCGGGGATCCAGTCTTCGTAGATGATGCGCAGAGAGTCGCTTATTATGAGATTACTCCGGCAAAGTGCAATTCAGTTCTTGCCGAGGACGTCCTGGTCGTCTGTGTCGATACTGTCCCGACCATGCAGCTTCCCGGTACTGATCTTTATGTCCCGTACACTCAGATCGAAGGTTCACTGAACCAGTTCCCCAAGAACTACAATGCTCCGATCCTGGTCTATTGTGCTGCCGGACGCGACAGCTACATCGTATCTACGTTCCTTGCCAAGAGCGGATATACCTATGTGATGGAGCTCAAGGGCGGAGCCTTCGCTTATTCATCTCAGGGATATGTAGTCAATTAGGCTACGAACACCAGCTGGACCAAGAGCATATAGACTATCGTTCCCGTGGCCATGGAGATGAGGGTGTTCTTTCTCCAAATGTGCACGCCGACGAGACACGCCAGTGCAATGAGTTCCGGAATACCGTGCGGGTAGTCGGTCACCGAAACGTCTTTGAAGCAGTAAACTACGAGCGAGCCGATGACGGCATAGGGCAGTGTCGTGCTCAGTTTCTTGATGAACTTAGGAGGTTCCTTGCCCTCCGGGAAAAGTAAGAAGGGAAGGGCTCTGGGGATGATCACAGCCAGGAAGATGAGGAGAGCAGTGATATAGATCTGACTCTGCGTCATTTCTGCTCCTCCTCTCCGACTTTTACGTTCACATACTTATCAAATATGAGCAGTATGGCCAAGATCACCAGCATGGCCGGAAGCATGAAGCTCTGTGCACCGAAGATCAAGAGACTTATGATCGCCACTATCACACCGATGACAGCTGGTTTGTGATTCTTATTGATTCCCCACTGATCCAGGAAGATACAGGTGAACATGCCTGTCATGGCGAAGCCGATGCCGTCCATGTTGAATTTGATCAGTTCACCGATGAGGGCGCCGATGGAACCTCCGATGATCCAGTACATATGATCCATGAATGCGACCATGAACATGTAATCGGTGAGATGGATGCCTTCAGGCGGATTGGATGTCAGGTTGATGACGAAGGTCTCATCAGTGATGTTCCAGATAAGGTAGGGTTTCTTCTTGCCTGTTCCTTTGTAGCGATCGAGAAGTGTAAGACCGCAGAAAGAGTAGCGAGAGTTTACCATCAGGTTGATGACGACAGTTGAAAGCGGGTTGAAGGCAGACTGTAATAGATCGACGGCCAGGAACTGGGAGGAACCTGAGATCATGGTGATACACATCACGATGGTCAGCCAAGCAGGCATCTGGGCGTGGTTCATGAGCAGGCCGAAAGAAATACCGGCAAATACATACCCGGCCATCACGGGGATGGTGTGAGGGAAGGCGGCTCTTCCTGCCATCAGATACCTTTGAAATGTACTCTGTTTTACTTTGCTTTCAGACATGGAAATAATCATAACAACGAATAAACCTATTTTCAATTTACGATGATTGCACCGTATCTAATAAATATCTAAAATTATTGGCAGTATGCTCTCAGAGTTTAATGTCAGGTCTTATGGCCTCATCAACAGCCTTAATTGGCAGCTTGAGAAGGGGCTCAATGTGATTACCGGTGAAACAGGTGCCGGTAAGTCTATGGTCCTGTCTGCATTCGAAGCTCTCCTTGACGGACGTATCACAGACAATGAGATCCGTTACAACGATGATTCCTGTAAGATCGAAGCCTTCATCGATTTGGATGAGAGCGAGATCAAAGACGATATCCGGACTTTACTCGAAGACAAAGGCATTAGTGTTGAGGAAGACACACTTCTGCTCTCTTGTGATATCAAGCGTCATGGCCATTCCGTCAGCCGTATCAATGGTGATATCACCCAGCGCGGCGCGCTGAGGGATCTGCGAGAGCTCCTTGTGGACATTCATGGCCAGAGCCAGCATCTTTCTCTTTATGACAAACGCAATCATCTGGGATATCTGGATGACTACGGAAATCTTGCTTCTGACCTAAAGTCTGTCTCCGAGAAGTATCATGCAATGAATGAGATCAGAACGAAGATAGAAGAACTTAAAGCTCTTTCGCGTTCTGCTGCAAATAACCGTGATCTCCTGTCCTTCCAGGTGGAAGAGATCAGGTCAGCCAATCTGGATGAAGATGAAGAGACTTCTTTACGTGAGCGCAAGGACATTTTAGCCAATGCCGAGAAGATAAAGGGCTATGTCTACGAGATAGGTGAATATCTTACAGAGAGTGAAACTGGCAGTGCTGAATCGACACTGGGTAGAGCTGCCAAGGCACTGCGCAAGATCTCTTCTTTCGACAGTTCTCTCGAGAGTTTGGCCGATCAGTTGGAATCTATCACCGAGGACGTCACATCCATTGCATACAGAGTAAGCGATTACGGAGATTCATTAGAATTCGATCCTCGTGAACTTGAAAGCATCGAAGAACGGCTGACGATAATCAAGAACATCAAGAAGAAGTATGGCCCTGAGATCAAAGACGCTCTTGCTTATCTTGAAGAGGCTGAAGGAAAACTTTCAGCTCTTGATAATGCTGAATACGATCTGACCAATCTTGAAGAAGATCTCAAGCGCGCAGAGAAAGAATATCTTGATTGCGCAGAAGTCCTTTCGGATAAGCGCAAGAAGACGGCTGAAAAAATGAATAAGGCCGTCATGAAGGAACTCAAAGACCTCGATATGCCGAATACGGTATTTAGTGTCGATATCAAGCGTTCATCTGATAACTGTGAAAACGGCATCGATAACGTTGAATTCCTAGTCTCGACTATTCCCGGCGAACCTATGAAGCCCTTGGCCGAGATCGCATCTACCGGTGAAGTCTCCAGATTCACACTGGCTATCAAGTCTGCGCTTGCTTCGTCTGATAAGGTTCCCATCCTCATTTTCGATGAGATCGATATCGGCGTAGGTGGCAGGACCGGGGACGTTTTGGGAAAGAAACTGTGGGAACTCTCACGTCATCATCAGGTGATCTGTGTGACCCATCTTGCTCAGATAGCGTGTTATGCCGATGCGCATTACAGTGTCAGCAAAGCATTTACGGATGAGAGACTGACGAGCCATATGACGAGACTTGATGACGATGAACGCATGCAGGAATTAGCATTGATGGTAGGCGGACAGGGAACTAAAGATAGTGCACTGGAAGTCGCAAGACAGCTCATCGATGCTGCCGATAATTGGAAGAAATCGAACTAGAAGATTTCGAATGCAGCCATCAGGCTTGGTATTAGGATCCAGCTGAGGATGAGAATGATGGCGATCACCACAAATAGTGTCTTGAACGGGAATTCCTTTTTCTTCTTTGTCTTACTCATCGTGTATCTGTCCTTGAACGTAGCTATTCTATTAGACAGTCTTTTTTTCTGTCAAACTCACATCCTTCGGTGGTATCATATTGGTGCAACTTCCTTGAGAAAGGTTCAATGATATGAGAAGAATCGTTCCCGCAATCCTGAGTGATGACCTTGATGCCATGAAGAAGATGGTCAAGGAAGCCGAATCGTTCTGTTCCTGGATGCAGTACGATATCATGGATAAGATCTTCGTCCCCAGTGAATCAGTCAAAGTCAAAGATGCCGTTAAGACTGCTCCTGCTTGCGGTTGGGAAGCCCATCTGATGACGGTTCACCCAGAAAAGCATTTCCGTGCACTTGCCAAAGCCGGATGCCGCAGGATCATCATCCATGTCGAAGCAGTTGACGATGCACCAAAGCTGCTGAAGAAGATCAAAGCATTGGGATGCGAAGCAGGTCTTGCCATCAATCCCGATACTCCTCTCTCGGTCCTTACTCCTGAGATCCTAGCTGAGATGGACTATATCCTTTTTATGTCGGTATATCCCGGTTATTACGGACGTCCTTTCGTTCCTGAGGTCCTTGATAAGATGCGTGAATTCAAGACGCAAGGTCACGATATCATTATCGGCATCGACGGCGGTGTGAAACTAGCCAACGTCAAAGAAGTTGCCGATGCCGGTGCAGAAGAGATCTGTGTCGGTTCTGCAGTTTTTGCCCAGGCAGATAAGGCAGCCGCTTTCAAGACTTTAACTGAAACAGCGATGTCTTCATGGAACGCAAAGTAGGGCAACTATTTTTCAGAAAAAAAAGAGGATGCGGACATCTCCGCATCCTCTTTCTAGTTTAAGATGGGATTATTTGATATTGAGTCGTTTCTCTTCGTCCCAGATTACGACAGCATGAGCACGGAAATATTCTTCAAGGACATTGGGGGATTTGACGGCAATGATACGTGGCTTGCCGTTCTTTTCGATATCTTCCATGGGTACGCCGAGGAAGTCTTTGATGCTGACGAAGTGATAGCGCTGCATAGAGACAGTGAACATGTCGTCATCGGCAACGTCTTTGCCGTTCATCTTGATCTCTTTGATCGAATGAGATGCCATCTCATATTCGCAGTAGAAACCGCGGGATATCTGATAGAACTCAGTATGGTCTCCATCGAGGAATGCTTCATCACGCAACATGAATTTGATGGCGGTTTTGAGCTGGGCGCCGGTCATCTTGAATTCATACATGGGATCTGTGAAGGGGAATATCTCCATGTAATCTTTGAGAGTCACATATTTGCCCAATGTCGGTTTTCGGATACTGCCGGAAGCCAGGAATACGATGTCGACACCCAGCTGTTCACGCATGCCTTCTGCAAAGATATCGCCAAGTTCGGTCTCCATGTTTCGTCGAGGATGAGTATAGACTCTCGGGAAAGAGGTGATGACTTCGCCATATTTGGCATCAGTCTTGTCGCGGAGAGCGTAGATGATCGCTTTCATCTCTTCATCGACAGGACAGGTATGCTCGTTGATGGGGATGAGCTCCCATTTGTAGGAATCGATACAGTTGTTGTCGATGTCGACCATGATATCGAAGCGGCCGATCTGGTCAGTACCGATGGCAGCCTGGACTACAGGGATGCCGTTGACGATAGCAGGTTCATGGATGAGAGTATGGCTGTGACCGCCGATGATGATATCTACACCGCAGGCAGGATCCAGAGCTGCGGCCAGTTTCTTATCCTGTTCGAAACCGATGTGAGTCAGAAGGACTGTGAAATCGATGTCCATGCTCTTGAAGCCGTCATTGATCTTGGAAACTTCGGCAGCGGCGTCTTCGATATTGACCAATGTGCCGATAAGCCCTTCATTCTTGGTGCTGGCAAGAACGTCTTCGGTAAGGATACCGATGAAGAGGACGTTCATGCCTCCCACGCGAAGGACCTTATATGGGGCAAAGATCCTCTTGTGGCTTCTGGAATTCTTGATATACATGTTGGCATTGATGATGGGGAAGTCTGCGTATTTCTCGAGGAAGAGGAGGTGTGCAAGACCGTAGTCGACTTCGTGGTTGCCCAGTGTGACTACGTCAGGAGCGAGCATGTTCATGATGTTGATGGTATCGACACCGCGGGTCTCGCTGTCGATGAGGGATCCTCGGAACATGTCGCCGGCAATACAGTAGATCACGTTCTCTTCTTCATCTCGGACCTTGTTGACATAGCCTGACAGCATGGAGACACCGCCGACCAATTTCGAGTCGACGTTTTCGGCCAGGAAGTCACCGTGAAGATCGTTCGAGTGCAGGATAGTCAGCTTTTTGAGATTTTTCATTCGGTTGATGTGCTCCTTTTTTAATAATAAAAAAGCCGAGCAACTTCGCTCGGCTAATGACTCCTATTTCATTTTCTTGGCTGCTTCGATGACGGCATCGGAGGTTATTCCGAACTGCTTGAAGAGTTCAGATGCCGGAGCTGATGCTCCGAAGTGATCGATACCGATGGAAACGCCTTCATCTCCGACATACTTGGCCCATCCGATAGTGGAACCGGCTTCGATGGAGATTCGCTTCTTGATCTCCTTCGGCAGGATGCTTTCTTTATATGCGGCATCCTGTTTTTCGAAGAGCTCCCAGGAAGGCATGGAAATGACGCGTGCTTTGATGCCGTCTGCTGCCAGTTTGTCCTGAGCATCAAGGGCGAGCTTAACCTCTGAGCCGGTTGCGAGGATGAGAACATCTGGATTTCCGTCGCAATCTTTAGCGATATAAGCACCTTTATTGATGAGTTCGATGCCGGCATCGTGGGAAAGTGCAGGGAGCTTTTGTCGGCTGAGCACCAAGGCGGTAGGACCATCGGTGCGGTTGATGGCATAATTCCAAGCGGATACGGTCTCAGCGGCATCGCAGGGTCGTATCACGATCAGATTGGGTACTGATCTCATACCTATCAGCTGTTCGATAGGCTGATGGGTAGGACCATCTTCGCCAAGACCGATTGAATCGTGGGTGTAGACGTAGATGACACGCTGGCCCATCAGTGCTGATAACCTGACGGAAGAGCGCATATAGTCATAGAACATCATGAAAGTGGATACGAATGGGATGATGCCTCCGTGCAGCGCCATGCCGTTGGCGATGGCGCCCATGGCATGCTCACGGATACCGAAGTGGATATTTCTGCCGACAGGAGTCTCTTTCGAGAAGTCTTTTTCGTTCTTGATAGCAGTTTTACATGAAGGACCGAGATCAGCGGAGCCACCCATGAGTTCCTTGATGATCGGTGCTGCGGCATTGATTGCTGCACCCGATGCTTCACGTGTGGCACAATCGTTGTTGGGAATAGCGGCTAGAGCATCTTTATATGACTGGTCGATATCGCCGTTGATCAGAGCATCCAGTTCGGCACCCTTCTCTTTGAATTCAGCTCGGTAGATCCTGAGGAGCATCTCCCAGGCTGCTTCAGCTTTTGCGCCAATAACTTTGGCATCCATGGCTTTGGCAGCTTCTTCAGGAACGAAGAAACGGTCTGTGGTAGGCCATCCCAGTGCTTTCTTGGTCAGGATAGTCTCTTCCAATCCCAGAGGTTCGCCATGAGATGATGCCTTTCCTTGCTTATTGGGTGAACCGAAACCGATGGCAGTCTTGCAGATGATGATGCTGGGATGAGCCTCATCGCTCTGTGCCAGTTTTATTGCGTCTTTGATAGCTTCGACGTCGTTGCCGTCGATGGGACCGATGACCTGGAAATCACAGGATTCGAAACGTTTTTTGATGTCTTCCGTGAAGGTGATGTTGGTGGAGCCTTCGATGGAGATATCATTGGAATCATAGAGATAGATGAGATGTCCAAGTCCGAGGTGACCGGCAAGGGATGCAGCTTCTGATGAGATACCTTCCATCAAGTCGCCGTCGGAGCAGAGAACATAAGTATAGTGATCGATGATATCGTAGCCGTTGAGATTGAATCTGGCAGCCAGATGTTTTTCAGCGATAGCCATGCCAACTGCGGTCGCAAATCCCTGACCGAGGGGGCCTGTAGTGGTCTCGACGCCGGGAGTGATACCGTATTCAGGGTGTCCTGGTGTCTTAGATCCCCACTGACGGAAATTCTTGATGTCATCTAATGAAACGTCATAACCGGTCAGGTGCAGCAGAGAATAAAGCAGCATTGAAGCGTGACCGCAGGACAAGACGAAGCGGTCACGGTTGAACCACTTAGGATTGTTGGGATTATGTTTTAGGAAATACTTCCATACAGTATATGCGATAGGAGATGCGCCGAGAGGAGCTCCGGGATGTCCGGATTTCGCTTGATCGATGGCGTCAGTGGCCAGGAATCTCATGGTGTTTATGCATAAAAGGTCTTCTTCACTAGTCATACTTCTCTCTCCATCAGTCAAAAATAGCGCACTCAAATTATAAAACAAAAATGAGGCCGATAAAATCGGCTATCATACCTGTCTGAGCAAAAATATCTATAAAATTATTTACTTGCAACTATAAAAAGTATTTGAAACTTGCAAAAGATTTGTTATAAAATTAAATTATAAATAAATTTTTTGGATAGGATCACTGCCATGAACCTAGATTATATGCAGACTCTTTTAGCTTTAGTCAGACTGGGTAGTTTTTCCGCTGTCGCCAAAGAATCAGGCATGACCCAGCCCGCTATCTCCTTCCAGATCCAGAAGATCGAACAGACCTTGAACGTACGCCTGCTCAATCGTTCTTCGCGTAAGGTCAGCCTCACTGATGCCGGCAAACGTGTACTCAAGTATGCTGAGATCGCTGACATCGAATACCAGAAGCTCCTGCGGGACCTGGAGATCCTTAGGGAAGAGCTTGTCGGTGAACTCTCTATTGCTTCTTCTTCTACTCCCGGTGAATATATCGTTCCTGCATTATTAGGAAAATTTATAAATGAACATCCGGCAATTACATCTTCTGTCGAGGTTATGGATTCTCAAACAGTTCTGGAAGGTGTTTCCAATGGTACATATGAGATCGGGTTCTGTGGATCGGTTCCGCCTAAGAACAAAGATCTCAAGTATTTCAAAGTAGGCAGTGACCGAATCAAGTTGATTGTCAGCCCTGATCATCCTTTTGCTAAGATGAACAGCATCACTTATTCAATGCTCGAAAACGAACCGATGATCACCCGTGATGTGTCTTCCGGCACCCGACAGAGCCTTGAGAGGATGATCAAGCAGGCCGGTTTCGATCCTGCCTTGATGAACAATCGTATTACCCTTGGAAGTGCCAGATCTCAGATCACTGCTGTTGCCTCCGGTTCTGGCAGCGCTTTCGTCTCTAGTTATGCTCTGGCTGATTCTAGAGCCTGTGGCAATATCAAGACAGTCAAGATCTCAGATCTAAATCTCGTGAGAGATTTTTACTGTGTTTACCTTGATGATTCAGTGAATTCCAGGATCCTCAGGGAATTCATAGATTTCGTTAAAGATAGCAGCACTTCAGAGTAATTACAGGTCCACGATCTCGACGTCACCCAGAACGCCGAGTTTATCGTTGATTGCGATGATACATGCATCGATGCCCTTGATCGACATAGCTCGTTCAAGGGCTTTTTCTATGTCTGCATCGGTTTGGACCATGTTGCATATCGATGTGGCAATGGCATCTGCCAGTGCGCAGGATTGCGAAATGATCGTGACGGCATCGGCGTGTCCGAAACTGAGTGAATGTCCGACAGTTCCTGATGAGGTGCAGATCCCCATCTTATTCCTGACTTGGACTTTGAGTCCGATCTTGTGAGAGAAAGGAGATCTGTCTCCGGCAAAGAGTCCGATGGTCTTCTCGCCATTGCCGCGTATGTAGATATCACCGCCATTTTCTATGATGAGATCTTCATGAATTCTTCTTCCGATATATTCATTGACAGCACCGGCAACGGCTGCCATAGGCCCTACATCGGCTGATCGGGCGGAATCTAACATTAATGTGATAGTTTCGTCATCACTTTTAAGATCGAGCGGTACAAGCGATGATCGGAACTCGGGATGGGCATTTATGAATGTTGTTAGGATTTTGCGAATTTGGATCAGATGTTTTGAAATTACTCCGCTCAAGTCCGTTTCTGATGTCACGAAAAGATCCGATTCATCCTCTTTGACAACATATGAAAGCATGCCGTCATTATCGGTCCAGGAACGGTATGTCCTTTCGGTATACATCGACGAGCTAAAAATTGGTCTGCATTGCCTTGAACGGGCATGCTCTGGTGCATAAACTGCAGGCAACGCATTTTGAATCGTTGAAGCTTATTTTCCGCGTGTCGATATCTATTGCCAGAGCTCCGGTCGGGCAGAAACCTACACAGGCACCACAATCTGTACATTTTTCTTCGTTTCTAATGATTCGGCGTTTGAAATCCTCGACACGGATTTTCATTTCTTTGAGATACTCCAATGCCTGATCGTAGTTCTTATCTTCACCGGATATCTCCAGTGCTACATACCCTTCCTGATTTGGTTCGATGGAAGCTTTGATGATGCTGCATATCAGATTGTATTTCTGGCAGAGCGTGTAAATGATAGGCTGATTGGTGACATCGTTACTGAAATGCAGGACGATTCGATGGCTGTTCATACTATCTGCGCTCCTTTAATGCTTTCATTTGGATACCCGACTCAGCACCAGGCAGGGGAGCGCTCGGTACCGACAGTTCGAATTTGCCTTCGTTGATCCATGATTTAAGTGTCTCGGCCACTTCTTTTGCTTTGACGTAACTGGACATTGGCGATGTTTTGACCTTTTTTCCTTCGATAGTGATCTCGCCGCTCTTAAGCTCTGCATAGGTGACGTTCGTTACCGGCGGTGCAGGCCGGTTGGCGGGATAATTAGTGCCGTAGTCGATCACTGCTGCGCTGATATCGGCATCTGTAACTGTTGTATATTCGAGAATCTCTTCGTTAAGGATGGGGATGGGGACGCCGATACCGACGGCAAGAGATGTACCGTATCCCAGGGCACTTACGCCTCTGAGATACTGCTGTGACATTTGTTTAAGATCGCCGATCACTGCAAGCGTTCCGGCTCCACCGGTAGGGACTCCTTTTTCATTTCTGGGGACGCAGGGGTTGTGTTGAGTGCCGTTCCACGCGACATATCCGATGCCGCCTCCCAGAAAGATACGGGTGCCGATGCCTATTGTCTTATAGTAAGGGTCGTTGAGGAGTGGTGAAAGCTGCCCTGCGCTGGAATAACAGGCATTGCCGTAATGCGGTTTCAGCATGCCGAGATAGGTGTATATCGTTTTATCAGTCGAGTTAGTGGCGACATTATAATTCTGATAGGCATTTCGCATATTGAAGAGGACGACTTCGTTAAGGTCATCGATGGTGAGGTCTGTCTCGATGCTCTTTCTGGGATAGCAGTCTGTACCATAGGCCTGTGCGGAAAGATGCAGTGTTTTTCCGGCTACGAGATCTTCGATGACATGTCCTCCGCCGTATCTGAATTCTCCCGGATGGATCCTGTTGCGAGGATCGTCATCAGGCAGGGCATTGGCACCGATCATGAGATCTACTGCAGCAAAACCGCAGTAAGCGGGAACTCCGTTGAGAGTAGCCTTTCCGCCTCCGAGTTTGATCCTTGGAGATGCGTGTCCGAGATTGAAATAAACGCTTGAAGAGCACATGGTTCCGAAGGTCCCTGTTGTCACGACATCGACATGCTTGGCTGTTTCTTTCAGACCTTTTTCTTTGGCGATGCCGATGATCTCTTCTGCTGTGACTACGACAGCCTTTCCGGCTTTGATCTTTTCATTGATCTCTTCAATAGTTTTTTCCATCTTCTGTGTCCTATGCTTCTCAAAAGATAGCCTAATGATAACATTTTCGATTATTCATGTGCAGTTGTAGTACAATGATTTCTATATGGACGATATAGACGAACAACGTATCAAGAACCATCTGAGAGAAGACTCGATCTGGAGCCGTTTCTTTATCCTTGATACTGTCGATTCCACCATGGATTACGCCAGATCTATCGATGACCTGAGTCATGGGGATGTGATAATTGCCGGAGCTCAGACTAACGGACACGGACGTGTCGATCATTCATGGATGTCTCCCAAGGGAAATGTATATATGTCTATGGCGATCAAGTGTGGTGGGGATCAGCAGAAAGCTTTGATTCCTATCTCTGCACTGGCGGTATTCGATGTGGTCGAAAAGTATACTTCTGTCGTTCCTGAGATAAAGTGGCCTAACGATGTCCTCTTGGATGAGAAGAAGATCAGTGGCGTTTGTATGCAGAAAGTGGATGACATCGTTATCGTTGGTATCGGTCTTAATGTGAATATCACTCCTGCGTTGGATACTGCGACATGCATCAATGATTTCATTGCATGTGAGCTTGATCTCAATCTTGTGATAGGTGACCTTCTCGACATCTTTGAAGACTATCTGGAAGACGATCCGGATAGGGTCATCTCGCTCTGGAAAGATAATGTCAGGACCATCGGAAGAAAAGTAATTGTCACTAGTAATGAGACCTATGAGGGCACTGTAAATGGTCTTACTGATGAAGGTTATCTCATGCTGGAGCTTCCGGATGGACGCATCGTTGAGATCATGGCCGGCGATGTCTCTGAGATATAGCTATTAATCCTTTTTTATGCGATTTTACGATTGATATTCATAAGAGTAAAATTCTATCTAATTCATTTGAGGTGTAAGTAAAGATGACTAAACCATTGATCGATTGGGTACGACCTGAATTTTTGGATCGACAGGGCTACTCAGCATGCAAGAGTATTGATTCTTTCGGCGGAAGACATGTCGCTAAGCTCGATGCTAACGAGAATCCATATGGTTCTTGCAAATCCGCTATGGAAGCTATCAGTAAGATCGATACACTGAGCATCTATCCTGATGCTACTCAGGCTGAGATCCGTGCTATTTCAGCCAAATACTGTGGCTGCGATCCCGATCAGATCGTCTGCGGTGCCGGTTCATCACAGCTTATCGACTATATCATCAAGCTTTTTGTGGACAGAGACGGCGAGATGATCAATCTGGTTCCGTCATTTGCTATGTATAAGTTCTTTGGTGAAGTCAACGGAATCAATATCGTCAATGTTCCCAGAGATGAGAATTTTGAGATCGATGTTGAGGCACTGAAGAAGGCTATCACCCCAAAGACCAAGCTTGTCTTTATTGCTGAACCCAATAATCCCACCGGCAATGTCACTCCTCTTGAGATCATCGAGGAAGTTTTGAAACTCGGTATCCCCACCGTCTCAGATGAAGCATATTATGAATTCACCGGTGTCACTGCTCTTCCTTTGATGAAAAAATATGAGAACCTTATGGTCCTCAGATCTTACAGTAAATTTGCCGGTCTTGCCGGTCTGCGAGTTGGTTTTGGTATCTTCCCCAAGGAGATTGCAGACAGACTTCATGCTATCCGCGATCCGTATAACATCAATGTTCCTGCTTTGGCTGCCGTCAAGGCTTCCATGGCCAATATCGATACGCTCCTTGCAAATGTCAAAGCAGTTTGTGACGAACGTGACAGACTGTTGGTCGAGCTTGCCAAATTCAGCTGGCTGAAGGTCTATCCTTCTAAATCCAATTACATCCTCTGCCGTATCCTCAACGGAAAACCGGCTCCTCAGCTTCAGAAAGAACTGGAAGAATACTGTATCCTTACCCGTTGTTTCGGCGGTAAGTGGCTCGAGGGATGTATCCGATTCAGCGTCGGTACACCAGAGGATAACGACATGCTTCTGGATGCACTCAAAAAGGTCTAGTTTATATAAACCTGTGCTAACAAAAAAGCCAGACATCGCGTCTGGCTTTTTTATTTCTTGATGATCTTGATTCTTCCGAATACTACAAGCAGAAGGATGAACACTAAGAGAAGAGCTACTGGTACCCAGAATGGTGCCAGGACCCACCACCAGCTCCAATCGACCAGATTGAAGAGTTTAAGAGTGATAGATACCAGTCCGACAGGAAGGAAGCCATATGCAAATAACTGAACAGAGTAAGGGGTCTTAGTCTCTTCCATGGCGTCTCCTTTCCTGAAATGTATCTACTGAATAATATAGCATTACAAGAAGACAAGTTTTAGTAAAGGCGTGATACGTCTTAATGCTATGCGAATGTGGGATAAAATGGTGGGCGGTAGAGGGGTCGAACCTCTGACCTCAGCGATGTCAACGCTGCGCTCTAACCAACTGAGCTAACCGCCCGAAAGCGACTTTATTATCATACATTTTTGACACTTCAGCGTCAAGGAAAAACAAGAGGCGGGCTAATGGCCCGCCTCCGTTTGATTAACTATGATGAATTATGATCGTGACATCAGATCATTGTACTGTGCATCAGTAAGGTCGATGTTATAGAACAATTTATAGAATTTAACTGTCTCAGCTTTAAGATCAAAAGAACTGTATTCTGGATAGAATTTGTTGCTCATCCAGACGATACCGATGTATCTGTTTACAGAGGGAGGAACACCGAACCAATTGTAAGGGATTGTCGGGATGCCGTAGTATTTTCCGTTTTTAACAGCGGAAAGTTCATACCAAGGTGCATCAGCTTTTCCTGATTTGATAAGGTCATATGTTGCGTAATCACCGATAATGAGTGCTTCAGGATCCCAGAGCAAGAGCTGTTCAAGATCAACCGTGTTGCCGGTACCTTTTCCTGAAGGATTGTCGACGACAGCTATGTTGTCGAACATGAGATCGATCACTTCTGCGTGGTATGAATTTTTGGCAATGACGTTTGCACTGTTGGATCCGTTACCGCTGATATATGCAATACTGACCTTGTTATTGGCTACAGCGCGTGTGATATCCAACAGATTGCCTGCGATTTGATCACAGTATGTAGCGATAGCATTGCCTCGTTCTTCGCATCCAAGGATCTTGCCAAGGGTCCTGTATGCTTCGCCGTTTCGATTGATGGTGGCTGTGATGTGGATGGCGGGAACACCGGTCTGACTGGTGAGGTTATCCATATCTTCAACGATGGTCTTTTTAGGTTCGCCCAGATCGATGATCAGATCGGGATTATAGGCTGCAAGAGTTTCCTTATTGAGATCTGCACTGCCATACAACTGGCCGACATAAGGAAGATCGAAAAGGTAGTCGGGGAGGAATCCTTTTTGTGCATCATCGAGCTTGGTTGCAAGTGCTGCCATCCTTTCAGGGGCGATGGCAATGAGCATCATCTGTGATACAGGGCCTGATGGGATGTATTTTTTGATATCGTATGGAATCTCGACGTTTCGATTAACTGAATCTGTAAAAGTATAGGTTCCAGTCGGTTTATCAGGTGTTGTGGTGGTGGAGGTCTTTCCGCCCTGGGTGCAGCCGCAGAGTACTGAAATGATCAGGCATGTGACTGCGATCAAGCTGAGTAGTTTTTGTTTCATTATTCTCCTCTTTTCTTAGCTTTTAGCTGTTATCAATATATTATAAATAGTATTACGATATTTGCAAGCACTTCAATAAAATAGTTTTAAATGAAATATCATTTTATGAGACTGTTGGGGACACAGAACCTGATATTATCATCATGGAGACTTTCGACTGTGATATCGACGTTATAAAGTGTTCTTATCAGTTCAGTCGTGATGATATCCTTTGGAGTTCCGTCTGCAATCAGTTTTCCTCCGTTGAGCGCCAGTATCCTGTCTGCAAACAGATATGACTGATCGGGATTATGTGTCGACAAGATGATCGTATACCCTTCTTTTGACAGGGACTTGATCTGATCGAGCACCCTCATCTGGTTTCCGTAATCCAGATTGGCAGTGGGTTCGTCCATCACTAGTATCTTTGCCTGCTGAGCTAGTGCACGGGATATGAGCACTAACTGTCTCTCGCCGCCGCTGATGAAATTGTAGCTACGGTTGAATAGATGGGTTATGCCCATTCTTTCGAGACTTGCCATTACCAGTTCCCTCTGTTTTGGACCTGGAGAAGATATGTTTGATACCTGACTGGTGGTACCCATCAGTACCATATCGAACACGCTGAAGTTGTA
Organism: Dehalococcoidales bacterium; assembly: GCA_016284035.1. Classification (GTDB taxonomy): domain Bacteria; phylum Chloroflexota; class Dehalococcoidia; order Dehalococcoidales; family UBA1222; genus UBA1222. Next base: position 18 of record JAEEOC010000049.1, on the reverse strand, counting down.
TACAGGGCTGTGGGACTG
>JAEEOC010000048.1 GCA_016284035.1 Dehalococcoidales bacterium | reverse complement strand
CATTATCCCGAGAAATAAAGAACCAAAAATCATCATCGTGCAAAATAGATTCAATCTTATCCCATTCAAATGAGATCACTTGGAGGCTTTCTTCTGCATATGTATTATTACTGTCATAATTGTCAGGATTTAATAGTAGGGCCTTAAACAGTTCGGCATTCGTTAATTCTATTTTCCCTTCATTTATGTTTTTGAATATCTTTTCAGCAGTTTCATTAGTATCCCTAACTTCATACCATATGAAGAACAGTTTAGAAATCTTCTTTTCAAACTCTTTTGGATCTATTTTTTTATTATTAAACCATTCTTTGATAATTTCTTTGGATTTCTTGATAAAGTGTCCATCAATATTCCTGTTAAGTTCATAATAGATTGAATACGGCTCATTCTCATTTAAAAAAGTATGGATTAGAAAAAGCGTGGTCAACCTTTGCTGCCCATCAATTAATTCGTATCCTTCCGGAATCACATTCACACTGGACAGTATTTCATCATTGTTAAAACCATTAAGTTTAAAGCAGTTATTATTTATATGGGCTCTAGGCTTTATCACTATGGGTTGCATACAATAGCCGTCATCACCATTACTAACATTCAAAATATCCTCTAGTAACGCTTGAATCTCTGTCTCTGTCCACCTATACCCTCTCTGGTAATCCATAATCAAAAGACTACAGTTCGATAATTCTGATATCTCCCTTATTCCAAGAAAAGCCTGTTGGGAACATATCTCCTTTACTTTTTTATACTGTTCATTATTTAGAGTATATTCAACATTATCCAAAAAAACTTTATTACTCATTTATCCACAATCTCCACAAATCTATATGGATTCTTTTTGGGCGCATTAATCTAAAAAAGCCTTGACGTAATAATACAACATGGGATGGAGCATTTTTACCCCATCCCACGTAATTGAATTATTTCACTTATTTTAAGAAGACAAACTGATTACTTTCGCTCTGCAAAATCCTTCTCGATAGACTTCTTCCAGCTCTTTCCGATCCTGCCGCCAGCAGATCGCATGGAACATACCGCTTCGCTGACGACTTCATAGTTCAGAGCTGTGCCGACACTGTCACATTTATAGTTCACAGCCCTATCTTCAGCAATACCGCATCTGCCTGCAACTTCGATGGCATCGATGTTGGCTCCGAGGAACAGAAATTCCCAATCGGCTGCTTCCTTCTGCTGTTCCACGAGCTTCTTCACGTCTTTGAAACTGTAATGTCGGCTGGAGTTCTCCATGCCATCGGTGATGATAACAAAGACTGTCTTTTCAGGTCGGTCCTCTTCACGGGCATATTTGTGGATCTTCTTGATGTGTTCGATGGTGCTTCCCATGGCGTCCAGGAGGGCCGTGCATCCGCGGACATAGTATTCCTTGTCGGTGATGGGAGAGACCTTATCGATGGAAACTCTGTCATGGATGGTCTCTATCTCATTATCGAAGAGAACTGTCGAGACGTATGCTTCTCCTTCGGCCTTCTTCTGTTTCTCGAGCATGCTGTTGTAGCCGCCGATAGTATCGCCCTCGAGTCCTCCCATGGAACCGCTGCGGTCCAGGATCATTACGAGTTCAGTCAGATTCTTTTTCATGTCTTTTTCCTCCAAATGGTTTTGATGACTACAGTTTATTGGTCAAAGACATGGCTAAGGTCGCTTTTCAGGCGACAAATAAAAAACTATGAAAAGCTATAACAAGCAGGTAGAATTTTTAAAGAAACAGAATGCAGGAAGGGGCAACATGGACAAATTCATCGATCTGCACCTGCACTTAGATGGTGCCATCACCGTTGATATCGCAAAGAAACTTGCCGAGCTACAGGGAATAGAACTCCCCACCAACAGCAACCGAAAACTGGAAAAGATCCTTTCCGTATCTGAGGACTGCAAAGATCTGAATGAATTCCTGGAATGCTTCGAACAGCCTCTCATCCTTCTCCAGACCCCGGAAGGCATCAGTGAAGCAGTCAGGATGATTGCCGACATGGTCCAGTCCCAGGGAGTCGTATATGCCGAGATCAGGTTCGCTCCTCAGAATCACACCCAGAAGGGCATGACACAGGAAGATGCAGTTCTGGCTGCTCTCGAAGGAATAAAAAAGACAACACTGAAGACAAATCTGATCCTCTGTTTCATGCGCGGTGAAGAAAACGAAGATGAGAACGAAGAAACGTTCATGCTCGCCAAGAAATATCTTGTTAAAGACGGCGGAGTAGTCGCCTTAGACATCGCAGGAGCAGAAGGACTGTTCCCCACAGAGAATTACCGCACTATCTTCGAGAAAGCACATTATACCGGCATCCCTTTCACTATCCACGCCGGCGAAGCCGATGGTCCGGAGAGCGTCAAACTCGCTATCGAATACGGTGCCAGCCGTATCGGACACGGCGTCCGAAGCAAAGAAGATCCCAAAGTACTGCAGATGATCAAAGATAAAGGGATATATCTTGAGATGTGCCCCACCAGCAACCGACTGACCAAGGCTGTCGAAGATATGGCCGACTATCCATTGATCGAATATCTTGATCAGGGCATCAAAGTGACCATCAATACCGATGACATGGGCATCGAACGCACCACCATGGCCAAGGAATTCAAGTACATAGAAAAGAAGTTCGGTCTGACCACAGAACAGAACACTGTCCTCCAGAAAAATGCAGTGGATGCC
>JAEEOC010000047.1 GCA_016284035.1 Dehalococcoidales bacterium | reverse complement strand
TAGGTAGTGCCATCATTCAAGAACTCTGCTTTTTCGCCGCTGGGGAGTGGGTACTCAAGATTGACAAACTTTCCGACGAGCGCATTCAGCTGTTCTACTTTCGGCATTCCCTCGATGTGGAGAGCATTTATCTCGTCGATAAGCTGTTTCTTGAATGCTTCGAATTTCCCATCATCGCCGAGTTCCTTCTGATTCTTCCAGTAGTTCAGCGTGGGAAGCATCTGCTTCATATAGGAACGCGCCTGCTCCTCGGTAAAGTTCTCCCCAACCATATGAGTGACACAGACATCGATGAGATTATCCATATCGCTGTAGGTATAAGTACCATCGGCATAGCACCACTGACAGTAGTCTTCATTCGGAAAACCTTCGCTATCTTTGCCGATTATGGAATCGTCCAATGGCATACCGCAGCATTGACACTGCAGTTGTCTTGGTGAACCTAAAAGAGTATTGATCGAAACGTTGTATATCTTCGACAAGAGTTTCAAGGTTTCAGTATTAGGTACTGTTTCTCCGTTCTCCCAACGGGATACGGCCTGCCGAGTCACGAAGACCTTTTCAGCAAGATCGTCCTGGGACATTCCGGTCTTTGTTCTTAAGTCTTTCAAAACATCCTGAGTCTTCATATCTTTATCACCTCTGAGACCATTCTAATACAGATATTCTTCCATTACACGCAACTAGTTGTTGCCCTCTTTTTTGACCTCATCCCAAAGAGCATTCATCTCATCAAAACTCATATCTGCGAGATTTTTTCCTTTATCCTGGCACTTGGACTCCATTGCCGTAAATCTCCTGTAGAATTTGGAATTAGCCTTTCTGAGGGCTTCTTCCAGGTCAATTTCACAGTGTCTAGCATAATTACAGATAGCAAATAAAAGATCACCAATCTCTTCTTCTTTTTCTTCCTGATTTTTGGCTTCTTTTACTTCTCTTAGTTCTTCATTGACCTTCTCAAGGACTCCGTCGGCATCTTTCCAGTCGAATCCGACTCTGGCAGCACGGTCCTGGATAGCCTGACTGTAAGCAAGTGCCGGCATGGATTTAGGTGCGCCTTCCAGCATACTTCCTTTTCCGTGTCTCTCTTTTTTCTTCTGTTTTTCCCAAAGCTTTAAGACTTCAATCTCATCGCTGACTTTCTCATCACCGAAGACATGTACATGTCTTGATATGAGTTTATTGTTGATACCTTTGATGACTGATGCGATATCATATTCACCGTCTTCTTTTCCTAGCTGAGCATGGAGTACTATCTGCATCAGAAGGTCTCCTAATTCAGTGTTCACTTCTTTCGGATCTTTTGAATCCAGTGCTTCCATGACTTCATATGTCTCTTCAAGAAGATTCTGTTTCAATGATTCATGAGTCTGTTTCTTATCCCAGGGGCATCCTTCATCGCTTCGGAGCATTGCGATTATCCACACTAAGCTTTCGAATCTTGAGAGGTCTAAATCTTCAGGTATCTTTATCATTTTCATACTCTTTCTTTCGATAACTCACTTTTTTTTGATAACTTTTAGCTTTGCTTTTGAATTATCGAATTTACATAAATAAAAATATGAACACATAAAATGAGTTATCAAAATATTATGATATTATTGTTATTGATTTAAAGAAGAATTCATTAATCATTTAATCTATTCTTTTATAAGACGATAAATACGATGTTAGACAAAGTTTCGATATGTGTGATTGCCGGTAATGGCGGTAATGGATCTGTAAGTTTCCGCAGAGAAAAATTCGTACCATTAGGAGGTCCTGATGGTGGCGATGGAGGAAAAGGCGGAAATGTGATCATAGAAGGTGATTCAAGTTTAAATAATCTGAATTACTTCCTGCACAGACGTTATTTCAAAGCTCAAAGCGGTTCACATGGATCCAGCGGAAGAAAAGTTGGTAAGAACGGACAAGACTTAACACTGAAAGTTCCTCTTGGAACGGTAATAAAATATCAACTTCCTGAATCTGAAGATGAGCATATCTGCGATATCAAGACCCATAAACAGCAGGTGATTGTTGCTCACGGTGGCAACGGAGGTCTTGGTAACCCGCATTTTTCTTCATCAACAAATCAGAGTCCCAGACTTGCCCAAATGGGAGAAGAAGGTGAAGAAGTTTATGTAGATATGGAGATGAGGACGATCGCCGATGTAGGTATCATTGGTTATCCTAACGCCGGTAAATCATCATTACTCACAGCTTCATCTGCAGCACATCCTAAGATTGCTAACTATCCGTTTACCACTCTTGAACCTATGTTAGGAGTAGTAGATACCAATAATAAGAGTTTCATCATGGCTGAGATTCCTGGTCTCATCAAAGATGCACATGTAGGAAAAGGACTCGGTTTTGAATTCTTAAGGCACATTGTGCGTACCCGTGTCTTGATCCATTTGATTGATGGTAATTCGGAAGACCCTTTGAAGAGCATGATTGATGTAAATAACGAACTGTACATGTATGACAACACTCTTCTTCAGAAGCGCCAGATCATCGCAGTCAATAAGATCGATATCGAAGAAGTCCGTGAACGCATGACTGATATTGAAGCCTCCTTCAAAGAGGCTGGATATGAGCATGTAGCTTTCATTTCAGCACTCACCGGTGAAGGAGTTCCGGAGCTAATGAGCAAAGCACTTTTCTTAGTACAGGAGAGTCTTGCCGAAGAGCCGCAAGATGAAGAGGAACTGCCGGTATTACACGTAGTCGAAAAGAATACCGAACCGATCATCGAAAAAGACGGCGATGTCTATGTTGTCAGATATCCGTTCTTGGAGAGGATGATCTACGGTTCTGATATTACTAATCCTGAAGTCAAACGACAGATCATATCTGTTATGACAAGGCCCAGAATGACTAAACAGCTTACGAGAGCCGGCGTCGAACCAGGCGATAGAGTAAGGGTCGGAGATTTCGAATGGGAGTGGTAAAAGCGATCCTCGGAGGTACTTTTGACCCCATCCATAACGGCCATTTGACGATTGCCGAGTACGTTCAGAAAGAACTCAAAGTCGATGAGATCATCTTCATGCCGGCCGGCACTCCGTATTTCAAGATCATGAAACCAGTAACGGCGGCATCGAAGAGAAAGAAGATGGTGTCATTAGCTATCAAAGGCAAGACCGGAATGACGGTTTCCAGTATCGAAATCCGCCGTAAGGGACTCACGTATACCATTGACACTATCCGAGAGATTAGACAGGGCATGAAGAAGAATGACCAGTTGTACTTTATCCTCGGCTGGGACAACCTCATCAGCTTTCCATATTGGAGAGATCCGGAAGAGATATTGAAGCTTTGCAAGCTAGTAGCTATTCCCAGGACTGGTTATGCCATTCCGGAAAAGAAAGAACTTGACGCTCTCATCCCCGGGTTCAGTAAACGTGTCATCCTTTTGGATCAGCCGATCATCGATGTCAGTTCATCTGAGATCCGCAAACGCGTACAGGAAGGACGCCCCATCAGTGATTTAGTCCCCGAGGCTGTCGAGGCATTTATCTTGGATAAAGGCTTGTATCTTCCCGCATAAAACAGCATTTCTGTGCGTTGCAATCGTAATAGGCGTGTGTTAACATAAACCACACACAAGAAAAATAAAGAGCCCGTGAGGACTCTATATTTTTTATTCTAGAGAAGAGGAAACAACATGAAAAAAGCACTTTTAGTCGTATTTTCCATGATCGCAGTCCTCGCCATGGTTGCTACCGGCTGTGGTAAGAAGGAAGAATTGGTCATGGCCACCAATGCAGCCTTCCCTCCGTATGAATTCTACGAGGGCGGCAATATCGTCGGTATCGATGCAGAACTTGCTGCTAAGATTGCTGATGAACTCAACATGAAACTCACCATTGTCGACACCGAATTCGGCTCCATCGTCGCTGGTGTCCAGACCGGCAAATACGACATCGGTATGGCCGGCATGTCCATCACTGAAGCCCGATTGAAGGAAGTTAATTTCTCCAAGGAATATGCCACCGCCAAGCAGGTCATCATCGTCAAAGACGGCAGCAAAGTCGTTGACTGCGACTGGCTCTATGACCATGTCGGCGATTTCAAAGTAGGCGTCCAGCAGGATACCACTGGCCACATCTATTGCACTGATGATTTCGGTGAAGATAATGTATTGGCCTACAAGACTGGTAACGATGCCGTTCAGGCTCTTATCGCTAACAAAGTTGACTGCGTCATCATCGATAACGAACCCGCCAAGAAATATGTTGAGTCCAACGCTGGTCTTAAGATCCTTGATGCTGAATACGTCGAAGAATCCTATGCCATCGCTATCGCCAAGGGCAATACCGAACTTCTCGATAAGGTCAACAAGGCTCTCGACAAGTTCATCAACGACGGCACCGTCGACAAAATCGTCAAAAAATATATCCACGACTAACTCTTAGTCGCCAAAACGTGATAGTATATGCGGGTAACACTTAAAAGGTGTTACCCGTTTTCATTAGGTGCATTGAGATGATGCAGACACTTATAGATTTATATAACAAATACGCTAGCCAGTTCTACAGAACGTTCATTGAAGATAATCGATGGAGGTTCTTTACAAAGGGCCTGGGAAATACGCTGATCATCACAGTGTTTGCTCTGCTGTTGGGCCTTACGATTGGTATTGTCGTGGCAGCAATCAGGTCGAGCCATGATAAGAATATCTCTTCCATGCGTCCCAGTCTGGGCAGGACCCTGCTCAAGATTGCTAATACCATTGCCAATATCTATCTGACAGTGATCCGTGGTACCCCTGTCGTGGTCCAGCTCCTCATAATGTATTTCATCATCATGGCCTCGACCCGTAATGGCGTCATCGTGGCTTGTATCACCTTTGGTATCAACTCCGGCGCCTATGTCGCTGAGATCATCCGCGGCGGTATCATGGCCATCGACAATGGTCAGTTCGAGGCAGGACGTTCGCTTGGTTTCAATTATGTCCAGACCATGCGGTACATCATCATCCCTCAAGTCATCAAAGCCGTACTTCCGGCGCTGGCGAACGAATTTATCGCATTGCTTAAAGAAACGTCTGTGTCCGGTTATGTCGCCATCATGGATATCACGAAAGCCGGAGATATCGTTCGTGGCAACACATATATCGCGTTCTTCCCGCTGATCAGCGTTGCTCTGATCTATCTGATCATAGTCATGTTCTTCACATGGCTGGTCGGAAAACTCGAAAAGAGGTTACGCAGAGATGCCCACTGATAATGTATTGATCGAAGTTAAAGATTTAGAGAAGCATTTCTCCCCCTCCATTAAAGCGTTGGACGGCATCTCGACAACAATCAAAAGAGGAGAAGTCGTCGTGGTCATCGGACCTTCCGGTTCTGGTAAATCCACCTTTCTTCGTTGTCTGAACCTTTTGGAGATGCCAACAGGCGGTACGATCACCTTGGATGGTGTAGACATTACTGACCCTAAAGTGAATATCAATCTTCATCGTCAGAAGATGGGAATGGTCTTCCAGCA
>JAEEOC010000046.1 GCA_016284035.1 Dehalococcoidales bacterium | reverse complement strand
CGCCTGAACCCAGGAACACGGCGCTGTAGCCCTGTTCGAAGAGCTCATCGACGGAAAGAGTGTTGCCGATGACCCAATCGAGATTGATCTCGACACCCATCTTCTTGATCTCTTCGACTTCTTTGTCGACGATGTTCTTGGGAAGACGGAAATCGGGAATACCATAAGATAATACGCCGCCTGCTTTATGCAGAGCTTCAAAGATCGTGACTTTGTGACCTGCCTTAGCGATGTCTGCTGCGGTGGTGAGACCGGCTGGGCCGGCACCGACGATAGCGACTTTCTTGGCATTTGCTGCAGGTTCGATATAAGGAGTGGTGCTGATATTCTTATTGGCCCAGTCTGCGACATATCGTTCGAGTCGTCCGATGGCGACGGGTGCGCCGCGTTTTCCGAGGACACAGTTGCCTTCGCACTGTGATTCCTGAGGACATACGCGTCCGCAGATGCCGGGAAGCGAATTCTTTTTCTTTAAGATGGTAACGGCTTCTTCCATGCGGCCTTCGCGGAGAGCCTTGATGAAATCGGGGATATCGACGCCGACAGGGCAGCCGGTGGTGCAGGGTCGCTTAGGGCACTGGATACAGCGGCTGGCTTCGGTCATAGCCATCTCTTCGGTATAACCGAGGGCTACTTCATCGAAGTTATTGGATCGGACCTGAGGGTCCTGACAGGGCATTTCGGTTCTGTTCAAATTCAATTCCATTTCTTACCTCCTACCACTGTCCACAGGCTCGACAATGATAAATATCTACGCTTCCGGCCTGTCGTGCAGGATACGGGCATCTTCGCATCATGATCTGTTCCCAGTCCACTTTGCGTCCGTCGAATTCAGGGCCGTCTACACAGGCAAATTTGGTCTTGCCGTCTACATTGCATCGGCAGGCGCCGCACATACCGGTGCCGTCCACCATGATGGGATTGAGACTTACTCGGTATTCGATGTCAGCTTTCTTGGCGATTCCGCTTACGGCCTCCATGGCGCAGAGAGAGCCGACCATGATGATGCGGTCGATATTGTTTTCACTGATGATCTTTTCTACGGCATCGGTGATCCATCCGGTCTCGCCGGAAGTGCCGTCCATAGTCATGACGGAAGATGATTCAGAGATCTCTTTGAGAGCATCGATGGGGACGATCTCTGACTTGGTACCGCCGCTTACTGCGGAATAGATCTTGCATCCGGCAGCTTTGAGTTCCTTAGCCAGAGGCTGGATGGCCATGGCTCCGTAACCCATGCCTGCGACCAGGACATTGCCGTAATTGCTGATCTCGGAGACCTTGCCGAGAGGGCCGGTGATGTGTGCGATTTCAGAGCCTTCACCGAGAGCGGTCAGTTTAGTGGTGGATGTACCGACTTTGCTGACGACGATGGAGATGGTGCCGAGCACGCGGTCCCAGCCGCATACGGTGATAGGGATCCTCTCGCCGTGATCATCGACGAGGAGCATGATGAACTGTCCGGGCTTGACCTTGGCGGCGATGGCCGGAGCTTCGATATCTAATCGATACAGATTATCTGCGATCTGAGTTTTTCGTAAGACCTTAAACATTTGCTGTTTCTCCTTCCAGTTCGATCTTTACAGCACATGTCTTGTAATCGGGAGTTCCGGAGATAGGATCTGTGCCGGCTCCTAATAAGAGGTTAACGGGAACATCCGAGAAGTGATAGGTCATGTGGATCATGCCTGAATAACACTTGTCGGAGATACGGGCCTTGACCTTGACGGAACCGCGGCGGGAAGTGACTTTGATCAGCTGGCCATCTTTGATGCCGAGCTTTTCAGCGTCTTCCGGACATATATCACAGCGTTCTTCGGATTCGACAAGGCGGATACCTTTGACGTTGCCGGTCATCGTATCGTTGTTGTAGTGGAAGAGACTGCGGTCTGTCATCAGGTAGAACGGATATTCATCATCGGGCACCTCGTTGGGAGCCTTGTATTCCAGTGCTTTGAGGAGGCCTTTGCCACGGGAGAACTTTCCGATATGGAGCATCGGAGTACCTACGGTGTCGCCTTCTTTGCACGGCCAGGGGATGCCCTGTTTGTCGATGGCTTCAGGGGAGATGCCTTCATAGCCGGGGACCATCCTCTGCATCTCGCGGGTGATGTCCCAGGCGGAATCGTAATTGAAAGTGGTGGCACCCATATGCTGGGCCAGTTCACAGACGATCTTCCAGTCGGGTTTGGATTCACCGAGCGGTTCGATTATCTGTCGTACTTTCTGTACGCGTCGTTCGGTATTGGAGAAGGTGCCGTCCTTTTCGGCAAAGGAGGCGCCGGCCAATACGTAATCTGCATATTCTGCAGTCTTGCATTTATAGATATCCTGGACTACCAGGAGATCGAGTTTTTCATATGCTTCGCGGATATGACCTGCATTGGGATCGGTCATAGCGGGATCTTCACCCATGACGAAGAGTGCCTTGATCTTGCCTTCCTTGATGCGGTCGGGCATCTCGGTCAATTTGTAGCCTTCGATTGGAGGAGGCAGCTTGCCGTATTCCTTGAGCAGTCTTGCGCGGGCTTCCTCATTGTCGACTTTCTTGTAGCCGGGGAGGAAGTGGGGGAGTGCGCCCACATCGCAGGAGCCCTGGACGTTGTTCTGGCCTCGGAGAGGGTTGAGACCGGCGCCGGCTTTACCGAAGTTGCCGGTGACCATCACGAGATTGGAAAGAGCCCAAACGCCTTCGACGCCGTAGGACTGCTGAGTGACGCCCATTCCGTAGTAGATAGCAGCAGGGTCGGATGTGGCATACATGCGGGCAACTGCTTTGATATCTTCGACGGGTACTCCGGAGATCCTAGAGACTTCATCAAGTTCGAAAGCCTTGAGGGATTCCTTGAACGCTTCGATATTCTCGCAGCGTTCATTGATGAAGTCCCAGTCTGCGAGACCTTCATCGATGATATATTTGATCATGCCCATGACGAGGGCAATGTTGGTACCGGCGCGTGGTCGGATCCACAGATCAGCCAGATCCACATTTTTGATCTTCATGGGGTTGACGATGATGAGTTTGGCGCCGTTCTTGACGGCCTGCTTGATCTTCATGCCGACCACCGGATGAGCATGGAACGGATTGGAACCGAAGAGCATGATGCACTTTGATTTGAATACATCGCTGATCGGGTTGGTCATGGCGCCTGATCCCAAAGTCAGATACAGACCATCGACGGAAGGACCGTGGCAGACACGGACACAGTGGTCGATGTGGGGAGTGCCGATAACCGATCGTGCGAATTTCTGTAATACGTAGTTATCTTCGTTCGTACATCGTGCAGATGCAACGAAGGCGACTTCTTCAGGTTTGAACTTGGATAATTTCTCGGCGATCTCTGTGTAGATGGTCTCCCAGTCCTTTTCGACTAACTGGCCATCGACTTTGGCGAGAGGTTTTAAAAGCCGGTTGGGGTTATAGACAGCATCAGCGATGCCGAAATGTCCCTTGACGCAGGCCTGACCCTGATTGACGGCAGCTTTGGGATCGGGATAAGTCTGCATGATCTTGCCGTCTTTGACTTCGGCGATGAGCTGACAGCCGACGCCGCAGTACGGACAGGTGGTGGTCACGGTCTTGTCAGCAAGGCCTTTCTGGGAATTAGCCATGAGAGCGCCGGTAGGACAGACGTCGACACAGGCACCGCAGAATTCGCATCCTGCGTCCTGTAATGACATGTCGAGAGCGGTACCGACTTCGAGGCCTTCATCTGCCTGTTTCATAAAGATGACTTTGTTCTTGCGGACTTCCTGACATGCTCGGACGCAGCGTCCGCAGCGGATACATTTGTTATAGTCGCGGCTGAAGAAGAGACCGGTCTCTTTCAGCTGATTCTCTCGGGGTTTGTAGGGGATATCTTCTGCACCAACGTGAGCGACAACTTTTTGTAGTTCACAGCGCATATTCTCATTGCAGGTGAGACAATCGCGGGGATGCGGTTCGATGAATTCGGCAAGACGTGTTTTTCTGAAAGCGGTGATACGGGGGCTTTCGGTAGTGATCACCATGCCGTCTTCAGCGATGGTCGTACACGAACAGGGAAGGTTGCGAGTTCCTTCGATTTCGACGACACACATCCTGCAGCTTCCGATGGACTCAAGAGACGGATGTGAACATAATGTCGGGATGTATATCCCGGCTGCTTTAGCCGCTTTTAAGACGGTTGTTCCTTCTTTGACTTCTAATGGTATTCCGTTGATTGTGATCTTGATGGTCATAAGATCTCCCTGCAAAAAAATCATTCTGAAAAAAGCGAATGAACTTATATCATACCTTAATTAATGTTGACTCATCAATTTGGAAAGATGGTTTGAATTGTTCTTAGATTTTATGACGTAGATTTCCCATGGTAATTGGGATAGATATCATGATTATTGGCAACCCAGAGTATTTGATTGGAATTTTGGGATAAAACAAGAAAGGAGTGACTTATGTCTTCACGAGGCGCAATAATAAGAAACGGGCATGTTACTACAGATGAGTATACATATGCCTTGGATGAGTATGATAATCCTAAAAAAATATATGACGCCAAGGTCTTAGTTTGGGTTGGAAGTAGGCATAACTTACCTGATTATTCTCACTCGCCTAATGCTGTTTATACAAAAGAGAACAATGGCATGTTGAGGCAACTTAGGGTTTATGATAGTGATGGCTACCCTGTTTTGGAGATAGGTTATCATTTTGAATCTCATCTATCGAAAAATAACGCTCCCGTACTTCACTACCATTTGTTTAAAAAAAATTTAGACAGAGAGGATGCGGTGCCTCTTTCACCAACATCCTGTACGGAGCTTTATGGGATATACAAAAAATATTTGGAGGCGTATGGATTATGATAAACGGAAACTTGGATCAGTTTTTAGATACCGGATGGTATTCTGAGGCGGAATTATTCTATAAAGGGTTCATCTATTGGTGTGAAGGTCAATGGGACAAGAGCGGTACTTGTCATTTTTTTGTTAACAGATTTCCCGCAATAGTTGTCGAGGAACAGTATTACCGAATGATAATTGAGGATGACGATACTGTTGATGTAGAGTGTGTATTTGAATTGTTTGACCATGATATAGATCTGATAAAAAGGAAGTTTCTAGAAGCTAAAATATTTGATGGTAAGAGCTTCTGTGAGATCGAGAAAGTTGTAGCATGGTTAGATGAATATGGTAATAATCCTATCTACAGACGCGATATTGTAAAAGAAGACTATATGGATAGATTGAATTCAGAAAATGGATAATTCACAGGATTTTACTCGAGGGAGCATCTTAAAGAAGCTCGTGATCTATATGCTTCCTGTCTTTGCGGCATTGGCATTGCAGGCTGCATATGGTGCAATAGATCTTCTCATAATCGGTAAGTTCGGTACTGTTGCCGGCATATCCGGCGTTGCCACAGGCGGCAATATCATGAATCTCTTCATCATGGTGCTGGGGTCCCTTACGGTTGGTGTCACGGTCATCATGGGACAGATGATCGGGAGCGGTAATGCCAGGAGGATCGGTCCAATCCTTGGTAATGCTGTGGCGTTCTTCGGTATCCTGGCATTGGTGCTGACGGTGGTCGTTGTCGTATTTGCAAGGCCGTTGGCCATCGTTATGCAGGCTCCTGACGAAGCGCTCGATCTGACCGTGGAATATGTCAGGATCTGCGGCTACGGTTTTATCTTTATCGTCTTTTATAACTTCATCAGCAGCATCTTCCGCGGTATCGGGAATTCACGTTTACCGCTGCTCTTCGTTTTTATTTCTTGTGTCGTCAATGTCGGTCTTGATCTGCTCTTTATTGCTGTCTTCAATATGAATGTGGCTGGTGCGGCTTGGGCTACTGTGATCGCTCAGGCAGTCAGCGTGGTATTGTCTCTTTTGATCATCAGGGGAGCAGAGGCGCCTTTCAGTTTCAGTATCAAAGACATCAGACTTAATATCCATAATCTAGGATTCGTATCTATCGGCACGCCGCTGGCTATTCAGAGCGCTCTTACCAGTCTGACATTTCTGGCTCTCTGTGCCTTCATCAACAGACTGGGACTTGATGCCTCATCCGGTTATGGTGTTGCCCAGAAGATCATTGCATTCATCATGCTGATCCCGATATCGATCATGCAGAGCATGTCTCCGTTCGTTGCACAGAACGTCGGCGCACAGAAAGAAGACCGTGCCAAGCGAGCGATGCTATGCGGCATGGGGATAGGTGCTTCCGTCGGTATCATAATTTCTCTTATGAGTTTCTTCAGAGGGGACATTCTGGCATCCTGGTTTGCAGATGATCCCAATGTCATCAAAATGGCAGCAGACTATCTTAAGGGCTTTGCTCCTGAAGCTGTCCTGACCAGTTTCCTGTTCAGTTTCAACGGCTATTTTAACGGCCATTCGAAATCAATGTTCGTCATGATCCTTGGTATCTCACAGGCTATTGGGATCAGACTGCCGCTGTCATATATCATGAGTATCCAGCCGAATGCTTCCTTAACTTGGATCGGTTTTGCTGTGCCTGTTGCGACCGTATTAGGTATCATTGCTTGTATTTTCTATTTCGGCCATCTTCAAAAGAGGATTAAACAGCAATGTCTTTCACCCGAGACCATTACAAATGTATAAGTTCCAATAAGTTTCAATAAATCCCGATAAGTATCCATAAAAACCGGTTTTTCTTGACAAACTTTAAAAAGAAACGAAAATCAAAGCACTTGTTTGAAGGATTATCATATCCTCTGAAGAGAATCGCTGGTGTTGGTAGCACCAACGATTTTTTTTTGAGTGAAGGTTTAGTATTTCTGCTCGTCTTCCCATTTGTAATTGGGATTATTGTTTATGTATGAAAAATATCGTTTTTTGTACTCGGAATACTTCAGATCATTAGGGCCTATGATATCAGTGTCATCTTCGTCAGTGCCATCATCTTCCCATCCGCAGAAGGGACATATATCGGATGAATAGTGGTCGGGGAATTCATACTTGTCACATACCGGACAAAGATGAGGTGTCATTGGCGGACGATGTTCATCGAGATAATCGTAGTTGGGGTCTTCTGCAATTTTTGATGCAAACCATCTGCGATATTCGGTGAGAGATTTTTCGTTTTCACCATTTCTCAAATCATGGTCAGCGTGTTGACGTGGGTCATAGATCCACCCACAACGTGAGCATTGCAGTGTTCTGGAATACTCGTCATCTTCCAGTTCTGAAAAGTAAAAGTCTTCGCAAACTGGGCAAAGCATAGGGACATAATTCTCTTTGTTGATCATTTTCGGTATTTCTCCTTTTGTTCAAGGTAGTACTTTCTTTGATTATCTGGGCAATAGTAGGTTACGACATATCCATCTGAAGTTATGATAGCAAATTCGTTCGTAACTCTATTGTACTTGTATGTCGAGCCATTTTTAGCAATAAAGCTTTCGCAATCTTCCCTGTTAACAGTGTCTTGACACCGGTCTGAATCCGTCCGATAATAAAAAAAACACCAAAAATGTCTGATTGATTCCATTCGTATTTTTCACAATTTTATTTCCCTGACTTAGGTCCTTATGTGTGTTTTTTTTTGTTTTAGAGAGAGAGGGACTTATTTAACATGGCCAAGTACATCTTTGTGACCGGCGGCGTGGTCAGCTCTGTAGGCAAGGGCATTACCGTCGCTTCAATCGGTGCGACCTTAAAGGCAAGAGGTCTTTCTGTTGCTACTTTGAAGATGGATCCGTATCTCAATACCGATCCCGGAAATATGTCTCCGTTGCAGCATGGCGAAGTCTACGTCACTCGTGACGGCGGCGAAGAAGATCTCGACGTCGGCAACTATGAGCGATTCACTGATACCGAGCTCACAGCCGCTTCCGATATCACTTCAGGTCAGGTTTATAAGACATTATTCGATCGCGAGAAACAGGGCGATTTCATCGGCGGAACCATTCAGGTCATCCCGCATCTGACCAATGAGATCAAGAACAGGATATTCAAGCTGGCAGATTCTTCTAAGGCTGACGTGGTCATGGTCGAAGTCGGCGGAACCATTGGCGACATCGAAGGACAGCCATTCATTGAAGCAATACGTCAGATGAGGAAGACTGTAGGCCGAGAGAACGTGGTCTATGTTCATGTGACCTTACTTCCCTATATCGGTTCCACTAAAGAGCTGAAGACTAAGCCCACTCAGCACTCGGTCAATGAGCTCCGACGCGCCGGTATCCAGCCGGATATTTTGGTATGCCGAGCTGACAGTGAGATCTCCGAGAGCCTTCGTGAAAAGATCGGGCTCTTCACTGATGTCGAACCTTATGCCGTTATCCCTATGACTACGGCCAAGAGCGTTTACGAAGTACCTCTGATCCTTGAACAGTATGGTGCAGGTGACCTTATTACTAAGCTCCTTGGACTTCCCCAGGTCACTCCCGATATGACACTCTGGAGGACTCTGGCTGACAAGGCCATCAATTACAAACAGATCGTGAAGATTGCTCTCGTTGGCGAATATGTGGCTCTTGAAGATGCCTACTATTCTATCCGAGAAGCTATCTATCATGCTGGTTTCAAATACGACTGCAAGATCAAACTTGAGTGGGTCGGCACCAACGATATCCATACCGCTGAGGATGCCGCCGCAAAGCTTAAGGACGTTCAGGGCATCTGTCTTGCCGGCGGTTTCGGCGAAAAGAACATCGAGAGCATGATCAAAGTCGTCGAGTACGCCAAGGCCAATAAAGTCCCGTTCTTCGGTATCGGTCTCGGTATGGAGGCCATGCTCATCGATGCCGGACGTATCGTCTTCAATTCCAAAGACGTCAATTCTACAGCATTCGTTCCTGAGACCATGTATCCTATCATCGATATCCCTCAGGGCAGGAAGGCTGAACTCGAACATGTTGCGGCGCTCAGGATGGGTGATTATCCCTGCAAGGTCGTTGCCGGTACGAAAGCGGCAGCTGCCTATGAAGGAAAAGAAGACATCGTCGAGCGACACCGCAATTCATATGAACTCAATAATGCATACAGAGAAAAGCTCCTGGATGACGGTCTGATCTTCTCTGCATTCTCTCCCGACAACGAATATGTCGAGATCTGCGAGGTGAAGGATCATCCGTTCATGCTGGGCTGTCTCTTCCATCCTGAATATGTCTCCAGGCCGCACCGACCGCATCCGCTTTTCAGCGCTTTCATCGATGCCGCCAGAGCTAAATAATCATTAAGGAGTATCAAAATGAGATTATTCTTAGATACAGCTAATATCGATCTTATCAAACAGGGTGTAGCCTGGGGCGTCGTCAGCGGTGTGACCACCAATCCGACATTGGTTGCCCAGGAAGGCATCTCTGATTACGAATCAGTCATCAAGAAGATCTGTGAGATCGTTCCCGGCGAGGTCTCTGCTGAAGTTACCGCCGAAGGCAAGGACAATATGTTCGAACAGGGTCTTGCCATTTCAAAATGGCATCCCAATGTCGTGGTAAAGGTCCCTTGCACGGTCGACGGTTATGAAGTTGCCGCTCATCTTGCCAAAGAGGGCGTCAAGGTCAATATGACCCTTTGCTTCTCTCCCAACCAGGCCCTCTTGGCCGCACTTGCCGGCGCATATTTCGTCAGCCCCTTTGTCGGCAGGCTCGATGATATCTCGACCGACGGCATCGCACTGATCGAAGACATCGTCGACATCCTTCACATCCCCGAATTCAATACTCAGATCATTTCAGCATCGATCCGACACCCGATGCATGTATTACAGTCCGCCAAAGCCGGTGCTGATGTTGCTACGGTTCCTTTCAAGGTCTTGCAGCAGATGATGAAGCACCCGCTTACCGACGCTGGTCAGACCAAGTTCATGGAAGACTGGCATAAGGTATCTGGCAAATAGGAGAATCATAAATGGCACCAAGAGCAAAAAAAGTTGAAAAAGCCGAAGAGGCAGCCCCAGTCGAAGAAAAAAAGAAGACTACTGTGAAAAAACGGGAAACAGCCGTTGAAGCAGAGGTAAAACCTGCCCGACGTGGACGCAAACCAGGAAAGAAAGCGGCAGAAGAGCCTGCAAAAGTAGAAGTTACAGCTGCTGTTGATAAGCCGGCAGAAAAAGCTGATGTAAAAGAAAAGCCGGCAGCTAAGAGACCAGGACGCAAGAAAAAGGTCGTCGAAGCAGCTGCTCCTGCTGAAGCCCCGAAAGCTGAGGAACCGGCAAAGCCGGTAGAGGTCGTTGCTGAACCGGTGGCTGAGGCAAAAGAGGAAAAACGACAGTTCGTTCCTCGAGATCAGCATCAGAAGCGTTTCGGCAGATTCCAGTCCAATTCTTTCGACTCTTTCCATAAGAATCCGGAAGTACCTTTCCCGACAATGGTCCAGCTCTTCGATATGGAAGCTGTTGAATTGGTAAAACTGGCTGTCGAGGAAGGGATCACCGATATCGCGACACATTCTAAGAATGATGTCGTCGAACAGCTCATGACTGCTTATATGAATAAGCAGGGCATGGGCTTCAAACTTTGCTCTGGTGTTTTGGATATTTTGAATGATGGTTATGGTTTCCTCAGACAGGAGACCTTGCTCCCCGGTCCTGACGATATCTATGTATCTCAGGCTCAGATCAAGCGATTTGCTTTGAGGAATGGTGATTCCATCATCGGCATCGCCCGTCCTTCCAAGGAAAAGGAAAAGTATTACAACCTGGTCCGTGTGGAAATGATCAATGATCTTGCTCCGGACGTTTCAAGACTGCGCCCGACATTCTCCCAGATGACCCCGATCTTCCCTGATCAGCGGATCACTATGGAGACC
>JAEEOC010000045.1 GCA_016284035.1 Dehalococcoidales bacterium | reverse complement strand
ACCCTCAGATCATCAAAGAATACCTGTCTCAAAGGCGGAATGCTTCTGTTAAACTGACCGTTCCTCAAAGAGGTCCCCGCAAAGAACTCATCGGTATCGTCAAAGAGAACGCCGAACGAGGCCTGGTACAGATGCGCATCAAGAACACTCACCTTCCCTCCCAGGCCATTCCTGCTCTCAAGGAACTCCAGGAGCTTCTGGGACTTAAGGATATCCCGCATCGCATCGAGGGCTATGACATCTCAAACACCCAAGGAAATCAGAGCGTAGCCAGCATGGTAGTCTTCGAAGAAGGAAAACCTGCAAATCAAAAATACAGAAAGTTCAAGATCAAGACAGTGGAAGGCCCCAACGACTTTGCTTCACTGCAGGAAGTACTGACCCGCAGGCTCAAACGACTGGGCGATCCCGATTTCAAGACGCCCGATCTGATCCTGATCGACGGCGGCAAAGGGCAACTGAACGCAGTCATGGAAGCCGTCGGAAAACTGGGAAACATCACTATCCCCTTCATCAGTCTCGCCAAGCAACATGAAGAGATATTCGTTCCGGGAAAAGTCGAAAGCATCCAGCTCCCTGAATCGTCACTGGCAAGGCAGCTCCTGCAGAGAGTACGCGACGAGTCTCACCGCTATGCCATCGGATTCCACAGGAGCCTGCGAAACAAGAACACCTTCGATTCCCTGCTGGACGTAGTCCCTGGTATCGGCAAGAAACGAAAAGCACAGCTCCTCAAAGAATACGGATCAATCGAAGGCATTAAGAATGCGTCCTTAGACGATCTTACTAAGTCCGTGGGAACAGTGCTGGCTCTTAAGATAAAACAGTATCTTTAGAAGAACTTCCTGATGACATCTGCGACGCCGCAGTCTTTGACATCTTTCGTGACGTACTTGGCGACTTCCTTCACAGCATCATAGGCATTGCCCATGGCGACCGGCATCCCCACTTCCTTGAGCATGCTGATATCGTTGTACCCATCTCCAACAGCTACGACTTCATCGATCGAAACACCGAGATGATCCGCTAAGGCACGGACAGCATTTCCTTTGGAAGTACCATTGCTAAGGATGTTATAGAACCTAACATTCGGGAATGACGGAGATGTAGCCAATGAAAAACGGCACTTGTCTTCAAATCTGGATCGAAATCGCTCGACCAAAGCCTCTTCCTCCGGTGAGTGAGAGAGAAGTTCAGATTTGAGGATACCGTCAGTCTCAATGACATCCTCGAGCTTCACCATTGTCGGGAAAGAGCTGAAGAATTCCGTGTGGATGGGGTCAGACCAATTCGGTCTCTCTGCATAGAAATGAGTCTTCGAAAACATCTCAAGGTAGATATCGTTCTCATGAGAAAAAGTGATGAATTCACGCAGGAGTTCTTTATCCAGGAGATTCTGATATATGACCTCATCCTTCGCGGAATCATACACGAGTGCCCCGTCACAATAGACACCGGGGCAATTAATACCCAGCAGTGAAATGATATCTCGGCAGGCCATAGTGATACGGCCGGACGCAAAAGCAAAATTGACTCCCCGACCGATCAGATCCCGGATGGCATCGATATCGGGCTGGCCAATCTTTCCCTCTTTATTGAAGAGAGTACCATCGAGATCTGTGACCAGCAGTTTATACACGGTTAGACCTTAAACTTGAAAAGACTGTTCTGTCTTTCTTTGAATCTTGCTCTGGAATCATTGATAGTCTTAATAGCTTCATCAAGACCTGCCCAACCCTCGATACCGGTCTTCTTATGTTCCAGTTCTTTATAGACCTTGAAGAAGTGCTCGATCTCCTTGAGCATATGAGGAGGAACATCATCAAGAGTGTGGATATGGTTCCAAAGAGGGTCACCGGGAGGAACGCACAGAATCTTAGCATCAGGACCGTGTTCATCGGTCATCTTGAAGACACCGACAGGTCTTGCTTCGATGAGACAGCCAGGGAAAGTCGGCTCCCAGACCATGACCATGGCATCTAAAGGATCGTCGTCCTCTCCCCATGTATCCAGGATATAACCATAGTCATTGGGATAATGCATCGATGAGAAGAGCATACGGTCAAAACGGATGCAATGATGCTCGTGATCATATTCATATTTGTTGCGGGATCCCTTAGGGATCTCGATCATGACTTTTAAGTTTTCAACTTCCATGAACTGGTATTACCTCTAGATTATTCGTTTTCGTCAGTATCGGGAGCTTTGTCCTCGATAATGTAATTAGGATGTTCGATAGCATCCAATTCGGGATCGAAATCACCATTCTTTTTGTATTTGATGAACTGATAGATGAGTCCGCTGAAACAAACGATGGCTACGATGATACCGATGACCTGAGACTGTACGAGGCCGCCGAACACTTCCTGATTCTCGCGGATGAAACCAACAGCAATCCTGAACAATGAATAGCATCCGAAATACATCAAGAACTGGGATCCGATAAATCGGATCTTCTTCTTTAACAGGATCAAAACAATTGCCAGGATCAGGAGAAAGATCATCTCGTAGAGCTGAACAGGATGGAAAGGAGTATTAAGTGCTTCAGCATAGCTCTCAGGATGCGTATAAGTCACAGCCCAAGCCAGGTCGCAAGTCACGCCATGACAGCATCCATTGATGAGACAGCCCAGTCGTCCAACGATCTGAGCAAGCGCGATACCGGGAGCCATGACATCGAAAAGGTAAAGCGCCTTGAAATTAGAGAACTTGCTGTAAATGAAGAGACCAAGAGCTGCGCCCAGAATACCGCCATAGATAGCGAGACCGGCGCCGCCGATGATCTGATCCATATGATTGCTATAGTAGCTCCACTCATCGATGACGTGTACAAGACGGGCCCCGATGATGCCGCAGATAGTTCCGATGATGACTCCAGTAAGGATCTGATCCTGAGATATCTTAGCGCCCTTTTTGGCCTGCATATAAGTCCAAAAAGCAACCGTCACGATCGCAAGTGCGACACAGATACCATACCAGCGGATCTCTAAGCTGCCGATAGAAAGCAGGACAGGATTCATCGAAATCGTCATCGGATAACTCCAAAGTAAGTTTTTTCTATTTTAGACTATCGATTCTTATTAGCCAAAAAGGATCTGATGTCTTCTGCCCTATCGGTATGTTCCCAAGGAAGATCGACATCGGTCCTGCCGAAGTGTCCGCAAGTAGCAGTCTTTCGATAGATAGGCTTGGCGAGTCCCAGAGTGTCGATGATAGACTTGGGACGAAGATCGAAAATATTGTTAACCATCTCGACCAGTTCCTCATTGGAATACTTTCCAGTACCCATTGAGTCCACCATGACCGAAACAGGTTCAGCACAACCGATGGCATAGGCAATCTGGACAGTGCAGCGAGATGCGATACCGGATGCAACGATATTCTTGGCAACATATCTGGCCATGTAGGCAGATGATCGGTCGACTTTTGTGGGATCCTTGCCGGAGAAAGCACCTCCGCCATGCGGGCAGCTGCCGCCGTAGGTATCGACGATGATCTTTCGGCCAGTCAGGCCGACATCAGCAATCGGACCGCCGATGAAGAAATCGCCGGAGGGATTGATCAGATACTCGATATCCCCCCTGTTATATTCAGCGGGAATAACGGGATCGATGATCTGGTCTTTGACGGTCCAGAATATCTCGCTGTGAGAAACGCTCTTATCGTGCTGAGTCGAAAGAACGACCTTCTTTACACAAACAGGCTTGTTATTCTCATAAAGGACAGTGACCTGAGCCTTAGCGTCAGGTTTGAGCCAAGGAATGGCACCCTTTTTCCTGAGTTCCGTCTGGCGTGACATCAATTTATGTGCAAGATAGATAGGTAGCGGCATCAGCTCAGGAGTCTCATTTGTGGCATAGCCGAACATAAGACCCTGATCGCCGGCACCGATATTGCCGTCATCATGGGAAACAGCTGCGTTGATATTGGCAGACTGTTTGGACAGGGAAAGCTCCACACGGCAATTATCCGGATCGATACCGTCCTCGCTTGAGGTATAGCCGATCTCTTTGATGACACTTCGAGCGATCTTTTCACAGTCGACACTATCCGCGTCGTTGGCCGTGATCTCACCAGCAATGATGACAAGATTCTTAGCCAGCATGGTCTCACAAGCGACATGGGCATGGGGATCTTTGGAAAGATAAGCATCTAAGATGGCATCAGAGATCTGATCCGCCATCTTATCGGGATGACCTTCTGAAACTGATTCAGAACTGAACAAGTAATGCATTACGCCTCTCTCTATAAAAAACAAAAACCGCACTGTATTTCATCACAATGCGGCCAGAAAGCACATTCATATATTTTTCTTTTCGCATTGCGACCTATCGTTCCCCGAATCGCTCCGGGATGGCTTTGGCACCTTCAGAAAAAAGGTTGCCGGACGGATCACTGGGCCATCACCCTCACCGCCACTCTCGATAGCAGTCGATCTATTTTTTAATGGACTATTGGAATTCTAGAGAAAGAAAAACGATGTGTCAACCTCCAGAATTGCATGGTAGCGGGATTTCATCTATAATTACATTTCGTCTGTGGTGGGTATAGCCGAGAGGCCTAAGGCGCCAGGTTGTGGCCCTGGAGATCGAGAGTTCAAATCTCTCTACCCACCCCACTCGACAATTTAATACATGCGCCTGTAGCTCAGCGGACAGAGCACTGGTCTTCGGAACCAGGTGTCGTGGGTTCGAACCCCACTAGGCGCGAATTAGAAATGACAGAGCCCGAGGTTGATCCTTCGGGCTCTTTGTTTAATCGATTATTTGAAGGTCTTTATGACCGCGTCCTGGATCTCGAACAGTTCCCTTATCGCTTTGTCAGCATTGATGATGATCTGATCGAGAAGAGCTTTAGAATATGTGGCACCCTCTGCAGTGCCCTGAAGTTCAACAAACTCACCCTTCCCTGTCATCACGATATTGAAATCACAGTCTGTTGTGCTGTCCTCTTCATAACAAAGATCAGTCAGTACCTGCCCATCCTTGATACCTACAGAGATAGCCGCCAGTTTATCCTTGATTGGGATAGCATTGAGCATGCCCATGCCGACCATTTTATGGAGGGCCTGATAAACTGCAACATAAGCACCGGTGATCGAAGCAGTTCGTGTACCTCCGTCAGCCTGCAGGACATCGCAATCGACGTAAAGGGTCCGCTCTCCCAGTTTCTCCATATCCACTACGGCACGCAGGGACCTGCCAATAAGACGCTGTATCTCATGGCTCCTGCCGGAGATCTTGCCGTTCACGGAATCCAGGGGAGTCCTGGTAAGTGTTGCACGGGGCAGCATGGCATATTCACCGGTCACCGCACCTC
>JAEEOC010000044.1 GCA_016284035.1 Dehalococcoidales bacterium | reverse complement strand
GGTCTTGAGACGCATCGCTGTACTCAAGGATTCACATATCATCCGACGTCTTACCGGCTTTTTGATTCCAAGAGCCTAGGTTATACTTCAGCACTTTTGGCTATGCATGTTGAAGAACAAGACATCGAAAAAATGGCTGAACTTCTCAATACTATCCCGGGCGTAACACACAACTATATCAGGACACATGAACTGAATATGTGGTTCACTCTGACTGTTGATAGTGAAGATTCATTCAAAAGCGTCGTGGACAGAATCGAGGCCAGTAAACTCACCCGACGTGTCATTCGTCTTGCACAGAGCGAACAGTTTAAAATCGGTGTGTCATTCGATCTCGGAGGTGACAGATGATCGAACTCTCTGCACTTGAGATCGAATTGATCCGCCAGCTTCAGGAAGAGTTTCCGGTATGTTCAGACCCTTATGCAGTGATAGCTTCAAGGATCGGAGCGACGGAAGACGATGTGTTGCGAATGATTAATACGTTCCATGATAAAGGTTATTTGCGCAGGATCGGCGCTCTGCTTTATCAGTCATCTGTTGGATATAGCATCAATGCAATGTTGGTTTGGGATGCCGACGAAAAGTTATTACGGGAAAAGAAGGATGAACTCGTTTCGATTCCTAATATTACTCACTGCTATATCCGTAATCGTGATATCGATTTTGATTACAACTTCTATACCATGGTCCATGTCCATGATGAAGATGAATTATCTTCTTTGGTGGAACAAATAGCTTCAATGATCGTTCCTAAGAAGTATGGAGTACTACGTACTGTGAAGGAACTGAAGAAGATAAAAATGAAGTATTTTATGGAGAAGTAATTATGAAGAAGCTAATGGGGTGTTTATTAGCTATGATCATGATGCTCTCTCTGGTTTCCTGCGGCGGCGGGAATACCAGAGAAGGCAAATTGTCTTACACGTTCGTAGATGATCTTGGCAAAGAAGTTACTGTTACATCCGCCGATAGGGTCATCACCATGAGCGGAAGCTTTGCCGAAGTATGGTGTCTGGCCGGCGGAAAGGACTCGATCGTTGCAACATCCGATAATACATTCACGTCTTTTGATCTGGGTCTGAGCGAAGATGTAATCAATATCGGTTCCATTCAGAAACCGAACACAGAAGCAATCTATTCTGCAGCTGGCGACCTGATCATCTGCAGTGCCAATACTGGTTCGAATGTTGATTTGAGAGATTCTTTTATCCAGGCTGGATTGACCCCAATCTATTTCCGGGTCGACACTTTCGATGATTATCTGAACATGCTCAAGCATTGTACAGAGATCACTGGTTTGAAAGATAACTACAAGAAACACGGTACGGATGTCCGTAAGGATATTGAAAAACAGCTTAAACGTCCCGATGGTTCCCATGCCAAGATTCTTACTATGTGGCAGATGGGAAGCAAATGGTACGTTAAGAGCAGTGTCAATTTCATGCTTGGAGAGATGGCGGCAGAACTTGGCGCTATCAATATTGCTGATTCAGATACTTCTCTTATTGATAACCTCAGCGTGGAAAAGATCATTCAGGATGATCCTGACTATGTCTTCCTCGTTCCTTATGGCGTTGGGGTCGATGGTAAAAAGGTCGTTGAAGAAACTTTGTTCAAGAATGATGCATGGAACAGCTTAAGAGCCGTTAAGGAAGGAAATGTAGTAATCTTAGACTACGCGCTCTTTGGTCTAAAACCCAATGCTCGATGGGCCGAAGCTTATGAAGTCATCGCAGATGTCCTCTATCCGAACACATAAAAATAAGATGCCGTTAGTATATGCAGTGCTCTGTGCACTGCTTGTACTGGCTGCTATTCTTGGTATCATCGAGGGATCAGTACATGTATCTCTCGGGGATATCTTTGATGCGATATTGGGGCGTTCCGTCGGAACGCCCTCGTATAACATCATCATTCTTTCCAGACTGCCAAGGACATTAGGCTGTCTCGTAGCCGGTGTAGGTCTTGCGGTAGCCGGCGCTGTGCTTCAGACAGTGCTGGGGAATCCTTTGGCTGCACCAAACGTCATTGGTGTTAATTCCGGTGCAGGCCTTGCGATTGCGATCTGCGGAGCGTTGTATCCCTTACAGGTTTCTCTGCATCCTTTTGCGGCATTCATCGGAGCCCTTGTAGCAGTACTTTTGGTGCTTTTCATATCTCAAAAAGCCGGAGCATCGAAAATAACGACTGTTCTGGCTGGTGTGGCAGTTGCGGCAGTCTTTGCTGCTATGATTGATGCAGTGGTAACACTTTTTCCTGATTCCTTGATTGGTTATACAAGCTTTAGGATCGGTGGACTTGCCAATGTATCTATGAAGAATATCATTCCCGGCATGTGTGTGATCATCTGGGCGGTCGCAGTACTGCTTATCATGAATAATGAGATAGATATCCTTGCACTTGGGACCGACACTGCGAAGAGCCTCGGACTCAAGATAAAGCCGTGGAGGATCGTCCTCCTGGCTCTGGCTGCAGCACTTGCCGGCGCTGCTGTTTCCTTTGCAGGGCTCTTGGGCTTCGTTGGTCTGATCGTTCCGCATATCATGCGTAACTTCGTCGGAGAACGCAGTCTGCATCTTATTGCTACCAGCGGTCTGGGCGGGGCTGTGCTTGTGACCATCTGTGATGTGGTGACCAGACTGGTGTTCGCTCCCTATGAGATGCCGGTAGGTATCCTTCTGTCCTGTATCGGAGGTCCGTTCTTTATTTGGCTCCTCCTGAGACAGAAATCAAGGAGGACCCATGATTGAGATAAAAGACGTCAGAGCAGGTTACCATGATTTCGAAGTGGTACACGGTGTATCGACTCGATTCGATTTGGGGCAGGTCATTGTTCTGATCGGTCCCAATGGGAGTGGCAAGACAACATTATTGAAAACGATACTTGGACTGCATGAGAAGAACTCAGGGCAGATCCTCATCGATGGGGTGGATACTGATACAATGAGTCCCAAGGAAAGAGCTAAAAAGATGGCATACATGGCTCAGAACCGAAATACTCCCAGTATCGTCTCACGCCGAATGGTTCTTCACGGCAGATTCCCTTATATGACATTCAGCAGAAGGTATACCAAGGAAGATTATCAGATTGCTGATCAGGCTATGGAATGGGCTGATGCCGAAGATATCGCTGACTGTTATGTCTCTGAATTGTCCGGAGGCCAGCAGCAGAAAGTCTATCTTGCTATGGCTCTTGCTCAGACCACTCCGGTTATCTTCATGGACGAGCCGGCAAACTTTTTGGATGTAAAGCATCAGATAAATGTTATGAAACTTGCCAGATCTTTGGCTGATTCCGGGAAAGCCGTCATATTGGTCCTGCATGATCTGAGGATGGCAATGAAAGTTGCAGATAAGATCATCGTTATGCATGACGGAAAGCTGGTTTGTGAGGGGCAGCCTGAAGAGGTGTTCAGTTGCGGGTTGATCGATACGGTCTTTGAAACCAAGCTAAGACGTTTTCAGACTGATTCCGGTTGGCAGTATTATTACGACGAATAGGATAGTGTTATGGCGTATTTTCCTCTATTCATGGATCTTGAGAATAAGAAATGCCTCATGATAGGCGGGAATAAGCATATCCTTGAAAAGGTCGAGAAGCTTCTGCCTTACGGGCCGGTCATTGAAGTCGTGGCTGAAACATTTGATGATGGCTTTCAGGATTTCGATGGTATAAAGCTAACCAAAGGTAGTTTTACTGAAGCGATGCTCGATGATAGAGATATCGTTTTTGTATCTATGGGTCATACCGAGAATTCGATCATCTGTGAGATGTGTCGTAAACGCCGCATACCTGTCAATTCTGTAGATGATATCGACAACTGTGATTTTATCGTCCCGTCGCTCATAAAGAGAGGACCGCTCTCAATCGGAATATCTACTTCTGGTTACAGTCCGGCAGCTGCGGTATATCTGAAAGATCGATTTAACGAGATGCTTCCAGATGATCTGGATGTGATACTTGATTACATGAATTCCAAGCGTGAAGATGTCATGAAGCATTTTCCTGACTTCAAAAGCAGGTCATCCTTTTTCAAAAGGCTCTTTTCTGAATGCTTTATAAAGGGGCGTATACTCTCCGAATCTGAGTATCAGGATCTTATCGGTTAGGTTCTGGCGTCACTTAGATACCGAAAAGATCGGCTAACATATATGTTGCTGTTAGAAGGATGGGGAGCAGAAGAAGTCCCTTGAATCCGTATTTACATGCCAACCCAAGATGTTTACGCTCTTTCCATTTGTTCCCCAGCATCTCTTTCAGGCTCAGTGCCAGGTATATGGCTGAAGGAATGTTCAGCAGCATGAAGATTGATCTTGTATCGATTATGGCAGGTATGAAAGCCAGTATGGCTAGCACTGTCATCACACAGTAAAGGGTAGCTGCTTTTTCTTTTCCGATATAAACGACGAGAGTATTCTTTCCTACGCTCTTATCTGCATCCATATCAGGTATGTTTCGGATCACCTTTAATGAACCCACGGTTATGATACGCGGCAGACATATAAGGATCGGATACCATGATGGTCCGGCCATGATGTAATAAGCTGTGAATACCAATGCGGTATATCCCAGCATCATGAAGAGTTCTCCCATGCCATGGTATGAGGCTTTGAAGGGAGGATTGGAATAGCCGTAGCACATGATGAGACCGAAGATGCCCAGTGGAATCGTCCACGGTCCGCTATGGAAACCAAAGTAGATCAGGAGCCCCAGTGGTGCGCAGATCAGGAAGAATATGATCCCTACGATGAAGACGGCTTTTTTGCTGAGCTGCCCATTGACGAGCACTCGGGTACCGCCGGTCGATGTCATGTCCATATTGATATCAGTGCCGCCGATACGGTTATTATTTGCTCGGTCGCTTTCAACATCCTGACATTCATTAGTCAGATAGATGCCGTTGGCCATGCAGAAGACTGCTGCAAGCCCAGCCCAAAAGATCCCCCAGTGGAAAGAGCCTGTATGGTACCAGGCCAAGACCGCACCCAGTATGAATGAGAACACGTCACTCGAATGACGCGGGAACTTCTGTACTTTGATCCAAGCTTTGATCTTTTCTTTTATTTCCATCCGGCTGATTTTAATTATGACGGCGTTGATTGTATTGGGACCTTTGGTCATAGCCGTCGAAATAACTGCCAAGTATAAAAGATTTTTATTTGACTTAATTATAACACTTATTTATGATTGAGCCTAACAACTAAATGGAGGGTGAAATCTATGCGTAAGAACAAGATCCTTTTGACTGTACTGTCAGTCATCATGATCATCTCGATGCTTGCAACTGCTGTCGGCTGCTCCAAGAAACCCAAGACTGACGGCCCTCTGCAGATCATTGCAACCAACGAGACCTATAAAGAACTTTTTGATAAGTTCACTGCTGACACTGGTATCAAATATGAGATGCTCAGCATGTCATCCGGTGCTGTCCTTTCCAAGCTTCAGGCTGAAGGCGCCAATCCTACCTTCGATGTCTGGTTCGGCGGCGGTATCAATGACTTCATCAATGCCAAAGATCTCGGTTATCTTCAGAAGGTCGATTTCAAGGCCATCAAAGACCTCAATCCTCTCTTCGTAGATAAAGATCATCAGTATTTCAGCAAGGGCATGACCATCGTCGGTTTTGCCGTTAACAATGACATCATCAAGGAAAAGGGTCTCAAGAGCCCTGCTACCTGGGATGACATCATCGATCCTAAATTCAATGATGAAATCGTTTTCTCCGATCCTTCTGTCTCCGGTACCTGCTACGCTGTTCTTTATGCTCTCATGCAGAAGAAAGGCGAAGACTATGTCAAGAAATTTGCTGACAATATCCTCTTCCTCGGCAGCCGTGGTAAGGACCCCATCGAAAAGACTGTAGCCGGCGAATGTGCTGTCGGTATCACTTACATCGATGGAACTCTTGATGGCATCATCGGCGATGCTAATGTCTCCATCGTATATCCTACCGATGGTATTCCTTGGACTCCTGAGGGCGTAGCTGCCATCAAGAATTCACCTAATGCCAAGGCTGGCGCTTACTTCGTCGAATGGCTCTATACCGACGATGCCAACCTTCAGCTCCTGGCTAAGATCGATAAGAAGGGTGCTGTCAAGGCAATCAAACCCGGACTCAAAGATGTCGAACTCGATTATGATGCCGACTTCCTTTATGATCTCGATCTTACCGAATATGCTTCCAAGGCTACTGAATACAAGAACTTCTTTGCTGGTCTTTTCAAATAATCTTTTTTGATAAAATACTGATCAGTGATAGATCGAAAGAAACTGTTATCAAACACGGAGAGGGTATCACAGAATACCCTCTCTCGTTATATCGACATGATAGGGGATCATGCCCTGCAGTTTTTGGTGCTGGGTGGTGTGGTCCTCTTTATTTTTTATCCGCTCTTCTGCGTGTTCCTGCGGAGTTTCCACAGTGCGGACGGTTTTACTTTCAGTCAGTACGCTAAAGTCATAACTGAAGAGAGCACGGCACTTTGGCGGAGTGTCTTCGTGGGTTCTTTTACATCTGTTCTGTGTACGATCCTTTCTGTGGTTTTTTCATTGTTCATATCGACCAGAAGAGGGTGGCAGAAGATCATCTTTACCGCGCTTCTGATCGTGATCATGGTCTCTCCGCCATTCGTATCATCTATTGCTTATATCCAGTTATACGGACGCCGCGGATGGATCACTTATAATCTCCTGCATCTCAATATCATGCCTTACAACCAGTGGGGCATCATTGCCATGCAGACGATATCATTCGTCCCTATCAATGCCCTTATGCTAAATGGATTGCTCGCTAAGATCGACCGTTCCGTGATCAATTCTGCTCGCGACTTGGGCGCTAAGGCTAAAGACATCCTTAAAGATGTCGTGCTGCCTGCTTTAAAACCAGGTATCATCGTTTGTCTGCTTTTGACGTTCGTCAGGTCTCTTGCTGATTACGGTACTCCGGCCATCATCGGCGGACGTTTCCGGACTTTGGCTTCTCAGATCTATATCCAGTTCATGGGGGCAGGCAACATCGATAAAGCTGCGGCCATGAACATGTTCCTCTTGGTCCCGTCTCTGATCCTGTTCTTTATCTACAGACATTTCATGAAGAAGATGAATTCCAATTCTTCTTCCAGAAGACAGGATGCCCACCTGAACCTGCCGCTCCATAAGAGCGGAGTCATCGGATGGCTGATAATGGGAATAGGCTTATTATACTCATTGATCATGACCCTTCAGTACTCGAGTATCTTCCTGTCTGCTATCAACAGGACAGGCAGCAAGATCTTCAGTTTTACTACCGAGTACATCGAGAAAGTATTTACATACAACGCCTCGACTCTGTACAGGAGCCTCCTTTATGCCTTTATAGTTTCTATAATCGGATCGCTTTTTGCCGTGATCTTCTCCTATTATGTCGAGAGAAGGAAAGTAAGATTCGGTTCAGTATTCGATTGTATCGCTACGCTTCCGTATATGATCCCGGGAACTTGTTTTGGTATAGGTTTTATTTTGGCTTTTAATAGCGCTCCTTTGAAGATCACCGGGACGGCACTGATACTTATCATCAACATGCTTTTCAAGCAGTTGCCTACTACGACCAAGATGTGTGCTGCTTCTCTTTCTCAGATCCATGTGGCCCAAGAGAACTCGGCCAGGGATCTGGGCGCTGGAAGACTGGCGGTCATTAAAGATGTCATCCTGCCGGGCATGCGTCCTGCCATGCTCACTTGTTTTATCTACAATTTCACGAGCAGTATGACGACTGCCGGAGCTATCCTCTTCCTGGTCGCTCCTAAGACCCTCCTTGCTGTGTTCAAGCTGTTCGATGCCACTTATACCGGGGAGTATGGCGTGGCGTCAGTTATTGCATCGCTCATCATCATCGTGGTCCTTTTGGTCGAAGGCCTGGTTTTCCTACTGACCTCATATTTGGAGAAACACAATGTATCTGGAACTCGAACATATCAAAAAGAGCTTTGGTGATAAGACAGTCGTCGACGATCTTTCTTTTTCTTTGGAACAGGGCAAACTGCTCTGTATCCTTGGTTCGTCCGGTTGCGGGAAGACCACGACTCTGAACATGATCGGAGGCTTCTTACGTCCAGATTCAGGTAGGATCATTTTAGACGGGCAGGACATCACTGAAATGACTCCCGAATACCGACCTGTAGCTACGGTGTTTCAGTCATATGGGCTTTTCCCGCATATGAATGTCATACAGAACGTTACGTATGGTTTGAAATTCAGACACATTGACCGCAAGGATGCCATCGAGAGAGGCGAAAGATATCTTGATTTGGTTGGTCTTCATGAGTACTCCAAATACCGTATCGATGAACTGTCCGGGGGACAGCAGCAGAGAGTTGCATTGGCACGTGCTTTGGCAGTGGAGCCAAAACTGTGTCTGTTGGACGAACCCTTCAGCAATCTCGATGCAGCACTGAGAGTCAAGATGAGAGTGGAACTAAAAAAGCTTCAGGAAGAACTGGGAATCACGATGGTGTTCGTCACTCATGATCAGGAAGAAGCTATCATTCTTTCTGATTTCATGACGATCATGGATCAAGGCAGATTGGTGCAGATGGACACACCGGAAAATATTTACCGCAATCCGTCGAACTCCTATGTCTCTGAATTCCTTGGGCTGAAGGATATCGTCTGGGGAGAAGACGGTAAGATCATGAAAGTCATTGCCAATGAAAAGCTATAATAATAGTCTATGAAGATACTGAGCATCACGGCACAGAAACCGCATAGCACCGGAAGCGGAGTTTATCTCACAGAACTGGTACGGGCATGGGATAGAGCAGGCCATGAGCAATTCGTTGTCGCTGGGATAGCTCCCGATGATGCGGTATCTTTCCCCGATAGCGTGGGATTTGGTGCTGTTTACTACGATTCAAAAGAAATGCCGTTCCACATCTGTGGAATGTCTGATGAGATGCCGTATCCCAGTACCCGTTATTCTGATATGACTGACACGATGGTGTCCCAATTCAAAAAAGCTTTTCTTGATAAGATCAGAGCACGCATCGATGACTTCGATCCTGATCTGATCGTGTGTCACCATCTTTATCTTCTCACTGCTTTCGTGAGAGAGGCATTTCCAAATAAAAAGATCATAGGGTTCTGTCATGGAAGCGATCTCCGACAGATCGCCAAGAATCCTTTGAGAAGAGAATTCATACAAAAAGAGATCAAGACTCTCGATGCTGTTTTTACGCTCAATAATCATTTGAAAGATGAGATTGTCCGTATCTTTGGTTTTGACCCCCAGAATGTCAATGTAGTCGGCGCTGGATATAATCATGAGATCTTCCGAGACGAAAAGATTGTGGAGCATGAAGGCATCAGTCTTTTGTATGCCGGAAAGCTGTCTGAGGCCAAGGGAGTTTTCAGTCTCGTTCGGGCGCTCGATCTGCTTCCGTATAAAGATGATGAGGTGGTACTGACTTTGGCTGGCAATGCTGGTTCAGATGAGGTCATGGACAGTCTTGTTAACCTTGCGGGAAAGAGCAGATTCAGAATCGATTTTGCCGGTTATCTGTCGCAGATAGAACTTGCTCATTATATGAACCGATCAGATGTCTTTATCCTGCCGTCATTCTATGAAGGATTTGCACTCGTGGTCATAGAAGCTATGGCATGCGGATGTAAGGCCGTATGTACGGATATCCCCGGGATCAAAGAGTATTATGA
Organism: Dehalococcoidales bacterium; assembly: GCA_016284035.1. Lineage (GTDB taxonomy): Bacteria > Chloroflexota > Dehalococcoidia > Dehalococcoidales > UBA1222 > UBA1222. The sequence continues at coordinate 1,331 of JAEEOC010000044.1, read as the reverse complement.
TCTTAAATTGCCGGGACATGACATCGAGTTTGTCCCCATGCCAAGCATAATGAGGAATATCGATGAACCGGCAGCGGAATCTTTGCCTGCTTTTGAAGAGAATTTGGCGAAAGCAATTGTTGTGTCGGTGAATAAACCTAAGCAGAACCCTGATGTCAGCGTCTTTTCATGGGATGGCATCGCCAGAGCACTGTTATCTTTTTAAAGACTTATTTCTTCCCACAATTCAGGGTATGAATACATTTCTAGTTCTCTTTGATTTGTGTTACCATTCAAAGCTATGAAGAAGGTAATCGTAGTTGGCGGCGGAGCTGCCGGCCTTATTGCGTCCGCAAGAGCTGCCGAAGCTGGCGCCAGCGTTGCAGTATTCGAAAGGATGCCGGTTCTGGGGAAGAAGATATCTATCTCCGGACAGGGCAGGTGCAATATCACGAACTCTGCCGAACTGCCGGTTTTCATCCGAAACTACGGTCCTAACGGTCGTTTTCTGTACTCTGCCTTCTCAAAATTCTTCCGAGATGACATCCTTAAGATCTTGCATGAGCAGGGAGTCGAGACCACTGTCGAACGCGGCGGCCGGATCTTTCCCACCAGTAATGAGGCACAGGATGTCGTCGACGCTTTGGTGCGTAATGCCAAGGAAAAACATGTCAGGTTCTACACGTCCGAACATGTCATCGATCTGCTTACTGAAGACGGACACATTACAGGCGTCAAGACTGAGTCACGTGAATTCAATGCTGATGCCGTCATCCTGGCGACCGGTGGTTCTTCTTTTGGTTCGACTGGCTCTACTGGTGAAGGTTATCTTATGGCAGGCAGAGTTGGGCATAACATCGTAAAGATCAGGCCTGCTCTCGTTCCTCTGGTGGTCACCGATGATGCTCTTGCGGCATCCATGCAGGGTGTCAGTCTCAAAAATGTCAGATTGACATCTTATCGAGGTATCCCCAGTACCCTCGATACTACACATATGAACCTGTTTGATTACGGCCGGGAGATCCAAGGCAAGAAACTTAAGTTCCCCATTATTGAGAGCCGTTTTGGCGAGATGATGATGACTCATTTTGGCATCGGCGGTCCGATCACGCTTCAGATGAGTCTTGCTATTGTTAAGGCACTTGAGTCGGGACCGGTCTGTGTCTCGATCGATCTTAAACCGGCATTGTCATTCGAACAGCTGAATATCAGACTGCAAAGAGAATTCGATCAGGCCGGAAAGAAACTGTACAGGAACATCGTGGATACGCTTCTTCCGCAGAAGATGGTGGCTCCGGTCATAAAACTCAGCGAAGTAGATCCTGAAAAACAGGGGCATGAGATTACGGCTG
>JAEEOC010000043.1 GCA_016284035.1 Dehalococcoidales bacterium | reverse complement strand
CCCAAAGTGAGAAGAACCGTATGGTGCTCTATCGTTATCTCGGTGAGATGTTCGGTTGTCTCATGTACTGCGCCGACAATCAGGATGATTCCAACGACACGCTTATTGCGATGCACCTCGCAGATGTCATGAAAGAAATCGGTAGCTACTCATAAATAAATGTTTAATAGAAAGAAAAAGGGTCTGTTCCTGCAGGAACAGACCCTTTTGTTGTTATTGACCCGTATTATTTGATTGAAGAAATAATGCTGTACGGCTCATAATGATCCAGATCATCCAGATGACTTAGGAATTCCATGGAATAGCGCATGTCATTAGTGACATAGACATTTGCGTGGAGATGATACCAGTCATATACAGAATAATCGTTAAAGTATACGTAATACTGGATCTCATCACTAAAATCGTATCGTATGCCGAAGTCGTAGTTGATTACTGTTCCATCATCGATGTCTTTACTGATAGCCTCTCTCAATTTCACAGAATCCGATGGAGAGATCGAATACGAAATGGTCTTATGACCTTCTGCCTCTCCGACACTGATATCAGTATCAGAGAAAGTAACCTCCTGATCCAGATAGTAGAGATGACGCAGATAGGCTTTGCTATTTGCAAACTGCTTAGCAGCATAAGCAAAGGAATTGGGGTCATCAAAAGAATCCCACAGAACTTAGAGTTCATACGAACGTGAAAGAGTCTTACCTGAACGTAGTGTATAGGTTACTGAGAAATCCACTACTGATTTCTTCTCATCATAACCAACCGTACTCTTCTTTTTGTACTCATCAGCATGATCGACAACGTACTGGTGCAGATCTCTGATCTCGTCTACTAATTCTGGATTTTCGCTTTCAGAGACTATAAGATTATCGCTGTTCAGTCTCATATCGACATATTCGATCTTTGCCCGATCCGGCACTCTGCCCTGAACACCGGTGAGGTCCATAGAAAACGTGAGGCAGAAGAGTGCTGCAAAAACTGCTGTAACGAGGACCGGAATATATGCTCTCTTGAAGACCCTGAAAGATTTCTGTGTGATCATCTTGGCAACGAAATACCCAATGAGACCTGCAACGAACATGCAACCGATGATGGGGATGATCTTGAAATACTCAGTGTTCCATAAAGAATCGAATAAGAGATTGTAGATGAACGTACCGAAAATGAGTGCGGAGAGCATCATGATGAAATAGTGGAAGATGGGATTGATGATCCTGAAACAGAAGACATTGGCAGCTGATTCGCTGGGACGCTTCTGGTAGAGGATGAATGACAGGATAAGGACTACAACAGATGCCACAAATGTCCAGAGCAGTACATCCATACCATAATAGATGATGTGTTCATACGCCGGAGATATATGTCCATCCATCCCAGCAGAAACACGGTCCATGATATGTACTACGGGAGATATGTAGGAGAGGTTAGTATCGTAGTCGCGTCCAAATCCGAACAGAAAACGATCAAGGATGGCTGATGCCAATGAATTGGCAGCCAGCGGGAAGAGCATTAAAAATGAATAGAGGAATCCTGCCATCTTTCCGCTGCCGGAGATCATGGCAAAGAAAGTCGCAATCGAGAAGAAGATGACAGATTCGCACAGACAAAGCGCCAATGTGATCATGACCGGAACGATCATGAGATGGCCATTGATTCCCATAACCAGTACGAATATGACTGCCATAAGGAGATAAGGGATCATGAACATTGCAATGCCGGAAAAGAAGTTAGTGATGAAGAGCGCAGTGCGCTTCACCGGCAGAGAATGGATGAAACCCACATGTCTCGTCTGATTGAGATAACTCCACACGATGATCGAAACGATCAATGCATAGATAGTGGATACCACCGGCAATGCATCGAAAGCAAAAGCAAAACAATATGTGTAACAGCTAAGGTTGCTAACAACGATATCCCCTCCCATGAGAGCAAAGAGCAGTCCGATCGGGAAGAGGCAGCCGATGAAGGAAGCAAGGCCCCATACCGGCCAGTAAGTAAGGAGAGTGTTTTTGAAGATAGTCCCGTTAAAGAATGAATTCTTTGACAGCATTCTTGTCACCTCCTAATTCATAAATGAAGATCTCTTCAAGTGTGAGAGGAATAGCATCGACGAAGAGCGGATCATACTTCTGCACCATCGCAGTAGCTTCCTCCGCATTCTTCCTGATGATGAGAGTCACGACCCTTCCGATCTTCTCAGCATGCATATACTCGATATCGTTCGGTATCTCAGTGATCCAGTCCGGGAAGACCAGCTGAAGCTTCACGATATTGTCCTGCAGCTGTTCGAGGGACCTTTCCAGGACCATCTTGCCGTGGTCCATGATACCGACGTTGTCACAGACATCTTCGAGTTCTCTGAGGTTATGGGAGGATACCATGACTGTCAGTCCATGTTCAGAAACGTCGTTCAGGACCAAGCTCCAGACATTGCGGCGCATCATAGGATCGAGTCCGTCGACAGGTTCGTCGAGGATGAGATATTCAGGCATGCAGGACAAAGTGATCCAAAACCAGACCTGCTTCTGCATACCCTTGGATAGTTTTCTGACCTGCTTGTGCGGATCGATCTCGAAAACATTCTGCAATTTATCGAAACGTTCTTTGGAAAACTTGGGATATATGCCTTTATAGAAGTGCATCATATCTTCGATCGTGGTCTGAGAGTTGTAATAGAGATCGTCAGGGATACTCACCAGTCTGCTCTTTACGGCAGGATTCTCCCAGATAGGCGCACCATCGACTTCGATGCTGCCTTTGTCCTGGCGGTAGATTCCCTGAAGATGTTTTATCAGAGTGGTCTTCCCTGCACCATTAGGTCCCACGAGACCATAGACAGAACCATTCGGTATCGTCAATGAGATGTCATCCAGTGCATGAAAACCTTCAAAAGTCTTAGTCACATTCTTAACTTCGATCATTCTGACTTTCTCCAGTCTTGATTATTTTTTCCAGTTCCTCATCAGACACTCCCATGAAGCGCAGTTCATTAACGGTCTTTTTGAGAGTGTCCTTAAGCTTTTCGATCTTCTTTGGGTCGCGGGAAAAATCGGAACTCACATAGTTTCCCTTGCCGAGGACAGAAATGATGAAACCTTCGAGTTCCAGTTCGTTATAAGCCCGCTGGATGGTATTGGGATTGATCGAGAGCTGCGTTGCCAGTTCCCTGACGGAAGGCAGCTTGTCGCCGGGCGTGAGGATGCCGGAGATTATCTGATGCCGCAGATTCTCCTTTATCTGTGCATAGATCGGAGCGGAATCACGATAATTCAGCGTTATCAATCTTTCCTCCTTTCAACTGTACTATGTGTACTATTTGTACTAATACAGTTATAGCATCAAAGAGAAATGACTGTCAACAAAAATCCTGAAAAAAACTATCGGCCGAATGCGCGATGGATGATCTCGATGATCCTGGCCTGTTCAGATTCGGTCATCTTGATATCGCTGGGAAGACAGATGCCTCGGGCAAAGATGTCCTCATCGACACCGGTCGAAATGAAATCGCAATCCTTGAAGAAAGGCTGCATGTGCATAGGCTTCCAGATCGGTCGGGTCTCGATGCCCTCGTCTCTCAACACCTTAGCCAGTTCATCCGGACAGGTCTTTCCGTCCTCATGTTTCCAGGAAGGAGTGCTGTCTGTCCTCGAGCATTCACACATATATTCGGGATCTATGGTCAAACAGGACAGCCAGAAGTTAGGCGTCGTTCCGGAGATATACGGATTCATACTGACAGGAAGATCAGCAAGTCCCTCTTTATAGCGATCGTAAATAGCGGTCTTCTTTTCTTTATGTTCGGTCAGATATTTGAGCTGTCCGCGACCGATGCCGGCAACGACATTACTCATTCGGTAGTTATAACCGATCTCTGAATGCTGATACCATGGTGCAGAATCACGGGACTGAGTCGACCAGAATAAAGCCTTGTCGCGGGATTCTTTCGTGTCGGTAAGGAGCATACCGCCGCCGGATGTCGTGATGATCTTGTTACCGTTGAAGCTCAGGATACCGTACTTACCGAAAGAACCGCACTTCTGACCTTTGTAATCGGCTCCCAGTGCTTCAGCCGCATCTTCAATGAGCGTAGCACCGTGTTTCTCGCAGATAGCCTTGATCTCATCCATCTTGGCGGGAGTGCCATACAGATGAACGATCTCAACGAACTTGGCCTCAGGATACTTTTGGAACGCTCTTTCGAGAGCATCGGGATCCATGTTCCAGGATTCTCTCTCAGAATCGATGAATACAGGCTTGCCACCTTCATAAACAACCGGATTGACGGTGGCTGAAAATGTCATATCAGTGCATAGTACGAGATCACCGGGCTTCACACCAGCCAGTTTAACTGCCAGATGGATAGCAGAAGTACCGGAAACTGTTGCGAGAGAGTGGAGTTTCTTTCCTGCAGTACCATGATCTGACTCGAGATAATCGATCATCTCATTCTCAAAACCATCACAGTTGAAAC
>JAEEOC010000042.1 GCA_016284035.1 Dehalococcoidales bacterium | reverse complement strand
ATCAGGAGCAGTATTATCCATGTAAAGCTTTGCTTCAATGGTGTTGGTGCCGTCTGAAATGGTCACATTCTTATTACCGCCGCGCAGAGCAGAAGTGATGGTGAACTGATAGCTGAATGCACCGCTGGCATCGGTCAGGAATGCTGCCAGAGTAACAGCCTTGCTGGGATCGACATCAGTGACATCAAGAGCAACAACGGTGACGGTGGCATTAGGCAGGAAACCGTTGCCTGAAGTATTGAGTTTGGCACCTACATATGCCCTGTTCTCGGGAGTAGTAACGGTAAGGCTGCCCTGAGCACCGATCGAAATGGATGCAGATGCTGAGATATTATCACCCGTTACAGTCAGAGTATGGATACCGGTAGATGCTGCTATCATCTTAGGAGTAACGAGGAAAGTACAGTCGGATCCGACGGTGACATTTTCAGTGACCAGAGACTGATCGAGATAGATCTTTACTCTGGAGCCGGGTACGAAGTTCCAGCCTTCAATGGTGAATTCTTCTCCGACCAATACACTCTGTTTGTTGACAGTGATAGTTGGTCTGAGTGTGACATTATAAGACTTAGTGATTTTATTGGGACCGGTCTCAAGATTGATCTTATAGACACCGGCAGGCATATTCTTTCCAAAAGTGAATGAACCGGTGGCATAGCCGTTCTCATCGCCGTGAGCGATCACATACTCGCCCCTGCCGTATCCGGCCAGCGTAGTATGGCTGTAGCTCATATTAACAAAACCGGTCGTACCATTAAGACCTGATGCCGAAACGACACCCTCGGTCGAGTAATCATACATCGTAGGTGAGAGTGAAACAGCAGTGGGAAGCTGCTTGACGGTAAATGAGAAGGTCAGAGTCGAAGTAAGATCGGTAACAGTGATCTCATGAGTGCCGGCACTGGCTCTGGGAACAGTCAGACCATCATAAACGAAACCGCCATATTTGTCAGTAGTGACCGAACCGAAGTTGGCACCATCGAACAGGAAATCAACTTTAGTAGTTGCTTTAAAACCGGTACCGGTAGCTACTAAAGGAGTTTCCGGATTACCGCTGTTGAGAGAAAATTCTGCATTAGCTTTTACACGGAAGTCTTTGCTGAGGTCGACAGTGCCGCCGGTCAGAGAAATAGTGTGAACTACACCGGTGGCAAGCTTGGAGACCTTATAACGATAAGTCCATGAACCTGAAACTACTGTCTGGGATGCGACTTCATTTCCGTCGACTTTGATAGAGTAACTAGCATTAGGAAGACTGATTGCTCTGAGTGTAAGGAATTCGCCATCGATGAGATTCTCATTCTTATCGATCGATATGCTTGCTTCAGCAGGTTTATCAATGATACTAACTATACCGCTGAAGTTGGGCACCTGAGGATAGCCCTGACCATTTCTGACCAGACCGAAGATCTCATACTCGCCGCTTTCATAATCAGCATTATTGATTTTCAGAGGAACTAACCAGTCATACGAAAAGGATCTGTCCCTCAGGATAGGAACAGTTGCGATCTCATAGTGTTTGTTGTTGATATTGGTCGATAAAACGATGCTAAGCGAATCCCCGCTTTGAATAGGATTAGGCCAAGTCCCGCTGATCGTCACAGTCTGACCTTTGATAACTTCTGCCGGACTAAAATCTAACGGTCTAGTCTGGGTAGAAGAATCTGCGGACGCAGGGATGATAAAGATAGAGATACAAAGCAACGCGAGAATAAGACCTGTGGTTAAGGCCTTGAACACTTTATTCAGTTTCACAAAGTCCTCCTATGAATGCTTGTTTCCCTCTATCACAGACTAATGTATCTTTTATGCCTGTGAATTGTCAAATTGGAACCAAGGCTAAAACAGGAAGATTAGACGTTTAAATTGGTATGTCGGAGGAATTCCCGGGTACCTTCGTACTGGGGATTGACGAAGATCTGAGAGGGTGTGCCCTCTTCAGCAATGATACCGTTCTCGAGATAGAAGATCCTGTCTGCCACATCTCTGGCAAATCCCATCTCGTGAGTAACGACGATCATGGTCATGCCATCCTGGGCAAGCTTCTTCATGATCTGAAGCACTTCGCCGGTCATTTTGGGATCGAGAGCGGAAGTGGGCTCATCGAAGAGCATGAGCTTAGGATTCATGGCAAGAGAACGCGCGATAGCGACACGCTGCTGCTGGCCGCCGGAAAGCTGTCTGGGATAGGCATCCTGCTTATCTGCAAGGCCTACCATCCTGAGAAGCTCGATAGCCTTCTTCTCAGCTTCTTCCTTGGTCATACGCTTGCGGTCCACGGGAGCCATCATGATGTTCTTCTTGACGGTCAGATGCTGGAAGAGATTGAACTGCTGGAATACCATGCCCATTTCTTCACGCATGAGATTAAGATCGGTCTTGGGATCTTCGAGATCCACGCCGTCGACGATGATATCGCCGGATGTGGGAGTCTCGAGATGATTGACGCATCGGATCAAAGTGGATTTACCGGATCCTGACGCACCGATGAGACATACGACTTCTCCCTCGTTCACAGTGAGGTCGATGCCTTTGAGCACCTCATTATCACCGAAGGATTTATGCAGTCTTCTGATTTGTACTATTGGCTTGCTCACGCTGCTGTTTCCTTTCGATGCGTTTGATGAAGAACGAGAGTATCGTGATGATGACTAAGTACCATACGCCGACAAATACGTAGGATGCAAAGCTCTGGAACGTTGTACCTACATAGATTTTGGCCTGCTGGAACATCTCGGGAAGGCCGATGACCTGAGCCAGAGATGAATCCTTGATGGTGATGATGAACTGGTTGGCAAGAGTCGGGATACTGATCTTAAGAGCCTGAGGAAGGATGACCTTGATCATAGCTCTGGTACGTGAAAGACCAAGCGACTGGGCTGCTTCCATCTGTCCCGGATCGACCGCCTGGATAGCACCGCGGAAGATCTCAGACATATAGGCGCCGGCATTGAGACTGAGTGTCGCGATCGCGGCCGCTACGATGCCGACTTTGAATTCAGGATAGACCAACTGTCCAAGCTGGGGAACACCGTATTTGATGATGAACAGCTGGACGATGAAAGGAGTGCCTCTCATGATCCAGACATAGAATTTAGAGATAAGCTGGAGCGGTTTGACCCTGGAAATACCAAAAAGACATGAAAACAGACCCAAGAAGAAAGCAATAGCAATGGATGCGAGGCTGACGAAGATCGTCATCCACAACCCTTGTAACAATAACGGGGATAATTCAGTTATTACTTTTCCGAAATCCATTGCTGAAGACTCTTAAAAGACGAGCGGGATGAACGTATCACCCCGCTCGTAAAGATTCAAAACTAGGCAGACTTGATGTATTTGTCGAGGATCGCCTGATAGGTGCCGTTGGCTTTGATGTTGGCAAGACCTTTGTCGAACATTTCAAGGAGTTTGCCATTCTTGCCCTTCTTGACGGCGAAACCATAGGAAGAACCCTTGACCAGATCGGTGATCATGTGGAAACCGTTGCCCTGAGAGATACCGTAACCCATTACAGGATAGTCTTCGAAACAGGCTGCAGCATCGCCGACTTTGACGGCTTCATACATATAGGCGGAATCATCATAAACGACGACTTCTTTGAAACCATACTGATCTTTGATGGAGTTGGCATAGGTAAGGCCTTCGGTGCTGGCCTTGGCAGCAACTTTCTTACCTCTGAGGTCTTCAAGAGACTGGATAGCAGGATCCATTACTGCGCAGCAGACGCCGCTGTCATAGTAAGGAGCAGAGAAATCATAGATCTCTTCGCGGTCAGGTCGGATGGACATACCGGCGATCATAGCATCGATCTCACCAGCCAGGACAGCAGTCAGACAGGCATCAAAACCAAGACCCTGAAGCTCATAAGCAAAACCCTGATCACGGGCGACAGCATCCAAGATCTCGACATCGATACCGATATAGTTACCACTGGCATCTTTCATTTCAAAAGGAGCGAATACGGTGTCAGTACCAATGATGTACTTCTCACTCTTTTTACCGCATCCGGAAACGAGACATGAACCAATGATGGTGATTGCCAAAACTAAGGCAACAACTTTTGAAAGCTTTTTCATTGTTTTCCCTTTCTCATTTTATTCGTATCCGAAAAGTTCCGTTTTTAGATACGCTTTGCAATTCTATCATAGAACGGGCTCAAGTGCATCAGTCAATCGGTCTTCAGGCATAAAAAAAGGGGAGGGCTCGCAAGCCCTCCCTTTACTACATACCGAATTTATTGTTTCTCTACTATTCGCCTTCTTCAGCGAGTGCTTTTGCCTGTTCAGCCTGAACTTCAGGAAGAGCAGAAAGCATGGGGGCGTCACCGACACCCTTGATGACACGGTTGACGTAGTTCTTGGAAACCTTGGCGACGATACCGCTCAGGCAGATGACACCGATAAGGTTCGGGACAGCCATGAGAGCGTTGAAGTTGTCACCGATGGTGATGGCAAGATCGACGTTGACGGTGGAACCGAGAACGACAGCGGCAACGAAGACGATCTTATAGATAAGAACGGACTTGGTACCGAAGAGATATTCCCAGGCCTTGGAACCGTAGATGTTCCAACCAAGGATGGTGGTGAAAGCAAAGAGTACGAGCGCGACTGCGAGGATTGCACCGCCGATGGTGCCGAGGTGGCCGGCAAATGC
>JAEEOC010000041.1 GCA_016284035.1 Dehalococcoidales bacterium | reverse complement strand
CGGGCCTTACAAAAAGACTTCTCGATGGTATCGAATACACAAAAAAGGGCATCATGCTGGATACCGGTCATTTGATGCATAACGATCTTTCGCTGAAAGATGAACATGATGGCATCGAATATGTACTTAATATGCTTGATTTACACGGGGAGCTCTGCAGATATATCAAGGGCATGCATTTTCACTGGTCCGTGACCGGTGAATACAGAAGTCAGGCAAAAAAGGCTTTTGAACTGAAGGAAGATTATTATGACCGGACATGGCAGATGATGCAGCATGCCTATAAGGTCGATCCTCACCATCCTTATACTGACAGTTATGCCAGGAAGATAATTGAGAGAGTCAATCCAATGTATCTGACATTCGAGTTCCTTTCGATGAATGATGAGGAACTGAAGGCAAAAGTAGATACTCAGTATAAGACGGTCTTCGGAAAATAGGATGGTGCCCCTAGGGCGACTCGAACGCCCGACACGCGGTTTAGGAAACCGCTGCTCTATCCACCTGAGCTACAGGGGCACGTAGGATTATTCTATCAGCATATACGTTTTCTTTCCATCTCATAACAAAAATATATTCATATATTTGCAGTGCTTAGTTTTGACCATTACAATTTCATTATCTATTTAGTGGAGATAAAAGCATGGAGAATTATGTATCTGATGTTCAGAAATTGAAGACTATCATCGCCGATGATTCATTCGATCCTAAGATCCGAATCGAAGCTATCAAAGCTTTGGGCAAAGTAGGAACGAATGAAGCCATGCAGGAACTCCTCAACATCATCGCAAATGATAAGGCCAATATCCTTGACAGGAAAGAAGCCTGGAAACAGGTTGGCAAAGTCCTCAAGTTCTAATTCAACTATCTAAGTTTTACTATCTTCTTGACATGCACACGTATTGCGTGTATATTCTTTTTGTGATCAAGAGTTTTGCTAATAAGTCAACCGAGAAAGTGTATCAGCAGATTTTTGCAAAGGAATTGCCCCAATCGATACAGGCGGTAGCTTTGCGAAAACTCATCATGATTGACAATGCTGAGTGCATTGATGATTTGCGAATTCCACCATCCAATCACCTTGAGAAATTAGTTGGTGACAGAAAAGGGCAATACAGCATTCGTATCAATGACCAATACAGGATTTGTTTTAGTGTTGAGGGCAACATTTTCGATGATGTTGAGATAACAGATTATCACTAGAAGTTGATGAGAGAGGAGGCTGAAGTATGAACGAACATATACCTACACCCACCATGGGCGAGATTCTTACAGAGGAATTCATGAGTCCGATGAATCTTTCGGCTTATAAATTGGCCCAGAGCATTCATGTTCCGACTTCTCGTATACAAGATATTTTGCATGGCAGAAGGAAGATCACTCCTGACACATCAGTACGTCTTGGACGTTTCTTTGGTGTGAGTGATCGATTCTTTCTGAATATCCAGAATGATATCGATATTCGCGAACTAGTTGTAAAACATGGAGAAGATATTTCTACTATCAAACCTTACAAAGAGGTCTTGGTTTAATTACCTACTGAAAGGATTATATTGATATGAAATTAGGAATCGTTGGTTTACCCAATGTTGGAAAGAGTACACTCTTCAACGCTATCACCAAAGCTGGTGCTGAAGCAGCTAATTATCCTTTCTGTACCATTGAACCAAATATCGGTATCGTGACCGTTCCTGATGAACGAGTTGCCAATCTGCATAAGATCTACAATTCCAAGAAGACGACTTATGCGACCATCGAATTCTGCGATATCGCAGGTCTCGTGAAAGGTGCATCCAAAGGTGAAGGTCTTGGCAACAAATTCCTAGGGCACATCCGCGAGGTCGAAGCAATCGTTCATGTCGTCCGCTGTTTTGAAGACCAGAACATCGTCCATGTCGCAGGCAAAGTCGATCCAGCATCTGATATCGATACTATCGATACCGAACTCATCCTTTCGGATATCGAGATCCTCGAACGTAGGATCGAGAAGACCAAGAACAGCATGAAGGGCGGCAACAATAAGAACCTGTCTCAGGAATTGGAACTCATGGAACAGATCCATACCGTGCTCTGTGACGGCAAAAATGCCAGGACCATGCAGTTCAGTGAAGAAGACGCCGATATCGTAAATAGCTTTGGTCTTCTGTCCTATAAACCTGTCATCTATGTAGCCAATGTCTCTGAAGATGAAGTGGCTGCTCCCGACAATGAATATGTACAGGCTGTCCGCAAGATTGCGGATGCTAACGGTGCTCAGACTGTGAAGATCTGCGCTAAGATTGAAGCGGAGATCGCTGAGCTCGAAGATGAAGAAAAGAAGATGTTCCTGGAAGAATTGGGAATTCCTGAATCCGGTCTCGACCAGTTGATCAAGGCATCATACAGGCTCCTCAATCTGATCTCATTCCTTACTGCTGGTGAAGATGAATGCCGTGCTTGGACCATCAAGAACGGCACGAAGGCTCCTCAGGCCGCCGGTAAGATCCATACCGATTTTGAAAAGGGTTTTATCCGTGCTGAGACTATCGCATATGATAAGTTTATTGAAGTCGGCGCCAGCATCCCTGCTGCACGGGAAAAGGGCGTGTTGAGATCAGAAGGCAAAGACTATGTTATGAAGGACGGCGATATCGTCAACTTCCTCTTCAATAACTAAAAGAGCAGTAATAAAAAAAAAGGACTGTCACACGACAGTCCTTTTTCATTTCTAAAGGTTTATCTATTCTTCGTTCTTCGGCAGCCAGTTCTCAGCGTCTTCGTTTTCCAGCCATGCGATGATGTCGGCTGCGGCTTTTCTGCCGGCACCCATAGCGCTGATCACGGTAGCGGCACCGGTCGCGGCGTCACCGCCGGCCCATACTCGGGGCTTGCTGGTCCTGCCGGTCTCATTGACCACCATGGTGCCCCATTTGGTGATATCGAGGCCAGGAGTAGTGGATGAGATGAGAGGGTTAGGATTAGTACCGAGTGATACGATGACAGTATCGGCTTCGAAGAAGAATTCGCTGTTGGGGATCTCGACAGGTCGGAGTCGGCCTTTTTCGTCGGGCTCGCCGAGCTGCATCTTGATGCATTCCATACCGCAGACCCATCCGCGGCCGTCACCGAGGAAGCGTACAGGATTAGTGAGTTCCATGAATGTGATTCCTTCTTCGAGAGCGTGTTCCAGTTCTTCGCGTCGGGCCGGAGCTTCAGCTTTGGTTCGTCGATACATGATCGTTACTTTGGCACCTAAACGGAGAGAGCTTCTGGCTGCATCCATAGCAACGTTGCCGGCACCGATGACG
>JAEEOC010000040.1 GCA_016284035.1 Dehalococcoidales bacterium | reverse complement strand
AGGCCCCAAGGGTCCGGCTGTTCGCCGGTTAAAGCGGCACGCGAGCTGGGTTCAGACCGTCGTGAGACAGGTCGGTCTCTATCCGTTGTGGGCGTCCGGAGATTTGAGGAGGTTCGTCTGTAGTACGAGAGGATCCAGATGAACGAACATATGGTGTGCCAGTTGTCGCGCCCGCGGCATTGCTGGGTAGCCAAGTTTGGTTCGGATAATCGCTGAAAGCATCTAAGTGAGAAACCGGCTCCAAGATTAGATCTCCCTTCAACGCAAGTTGAGAAAGACCGCAGATAGACTATCTGTTTGATAGGCCACAGGTGTAAGCGTCGTGAGGCGTTCAGCTGAGTGGTACTAATGGTCGAGGACTTGACCTGTTTCAGAATTGATACTAGTTCTAAATTTTATTCGAAGCTTTAAATTGCTATTAAAGGCTTCCTGGTGTTTCTAGCGACTTGGTCCCACCCGTTCTCATCCCGAACACGGTCGTGAAACGAGTTAGCGCATACGATACTTGGAGGGCGACTTCCTGGGAAAATATGTCAATGCCAGGAGCCTTTTTTAGATTGTAAACAATTAGTCCTCATTACGAGGACTTTTTTTTTGTCCTTTTTCCGACGATACGCGTCTCAATTTTGTCGTTTGGACCTTGTAATCTATAATGATTTGTATATGAGATGCATTTCATCTCTAGGAGGTCCCTATGGCCAGTCGATTCGATAAGTTCTCTGTCCGTGCAAGACACGTATTGCAGCTTGCACAGAATGAATCTGAACGCCTGAATCACAAGTACATCGGCACTGAGCATCTTCTGCTCGGTCTTGCGATGGAAGATGAAGGTGTTGCTGCACGCGTCCTTGTTCACATGGGCGTAAATCTTTCCAAACTCCGACAGTCTATCGAGGCGATCCTCGATGTCGAGAGCAAGATGGAGATCGAACAGGGACTCAACTCTCATGCCAAGCGCGTTATCGAACTGGCTATCGATGAAGCCCGTCAGATGGGACATCAGTACATCGGTACTGAACATCTCCTTTTGGGTGTTTTACGTGAGACTGATTCACGTGCATCCGAGATCCTGAATACCTATGGAGTCACTCTCGACCGAGCCCGACTTGAGATCAAACGCTTCCTGGTCCAGCCTTCGACGAGGACTTCCCGTATCCCCAATAACACCAAGACCCCCATCCTCGATCAGGTATCCCGCGACCTTACTGCTGAAGCTAAGGCCGGAAAGCTCGATCCGGTGATCGGACGAGAAAAGGAACTCGAAAGGGTAGTGCAGATCCTTTCCCGCAGGACCAAGAACAATCCTGCACTCGTGGGCGAACCTGGTGTAGGTAAGACTGCGATCGTCGAGGGCCTTGCCCAGAAGATCGTGGCTGGGGACATCTTTGAGACATTAGAGAATAAGCGAGTCATCGCACTCGATATGGCAGCTCTGGTTGCCGGTACCAAGTACCGAGGTGAATTCGAAGAGAGACTCAAGAAGGTCATCGATGAGATCCGCAATGCCGGGAACATCGTCCTCTTTATCGACGAGTTCCATACTCTGGTCGGTGCAGGCGGCGCCGACGGTGCCATCGATGCTTCCAATATCATGAAACCGCCTTTGGCCAGAGGCGAACTGCAGTGTATCGGCGCAACTACGCTTGATGACTTCAGGAAGTATGTCGAAAAGGATCCTTCTCTGGAACGACGTTTCCAGAAGGTCCTGGTGGAAGAACCTTCCCAGGAAGAATCCATGGCCATCCTTCAGGGGCTCCGACCCAAATATGAACAGCATCATCAGATCAAGATCTCCGATGAGGCCATCGAAGCTGCTGTCGAGATGTCCATCAAGTACGTCACCGACAGGGCACTTCCTGATAAGGCTATCGATCTTATCGATGAGGCGGCATCCCGTGTCAGGATCCGCGCCAGGAAGATGCCGGATGAATTACGCAATATGAAGATCCTTGAAGAGACTGCTCATCGTGAGAAAGAGCTGGCCAACAGGGATAAGAATTATGAACTGGCAGCCGAAAAGTATGCTGTCGAGACCCAGGCACGAAAGAACATCGATGTCATGGAAGCGGAATGGAAGCTTTCACTGAGCAACAATACCGCGGAAGTAAAACGTGAAGATATCGCAGAAGTCGTATCCATGTGGACCGGTATTCCGGTAGTCCAGCTCAATGTCGAAGAGACTGCCAGACTGCTTCAGATGGAAGATTACCTGCATAAATTTGTCATCGGGCAGAATGAGGCGATAGTCGCCATCTCAAAGGCTGTACGACGAGCTCGTGCCGGCCTGAAGGATCCCAAGCGACCTATCGGTACCTTCATGATGCTGGGCCCCACCGGTGTAGGTAAGACGGAACTTGCCAAGAGACTTGCCGAATTCATGTTCGGCAATGATAAGTCTTTCATCCGTGTCGATATGTCCGAATTTATGGAGAAACACACGGTATCCAGACTCGTCGGTTCTCCTCCGGGCTATGTCGGTTATGATGAAGGAGGTGAACTTACTGAAGCCGTCAGGAAGAAACCCTACAGTCTCGTGCTTTTCGATGAGATCGAGAAGGCCCATCCCGATGTCTTCAATATCCTCCTGCAGGTATTCGATGACGGGCATCTCACTGATGCTCAGGGCCGAAAGGTCGATTTCCGCAATACCATCATCGTCATGACCAGTAACGTCGGTGCTACTGCCATTAAGAATAATAAGACTCTTGGTTTCTCTGCTAACCTCGATGAGGATAAGGCTCATCAGCAGTCCTATGAGGTCATGAAGGAAAAGCTCATGAACGAGCTGAAGAAGTCCTTCAAACCGGAATTTTTGAACCGAATCGATAATGTCCTGGTGTTCCATAGCCTGACCAAAGCCGAGATCCGCCAGATCGTCGATCTCATGCTGGTCTCAGTCACCAATCAGCTTGCCGCCAAGGACATCAAACTGGTGGTTACTGATGCCGCCAAGGACTTCCTTGGGGAGAAGGGTTATGACGAGGCATATGGTGCCCGACCTCTCCGCAGGGTCATCCAGGAACTGGTGGAAGATAAACTTGCTGAGGACCTTCTTAGATCAGACATCAAGAGCGGTGATACCATCAAGATGGACTGCAAGAAGGATGCCAAGGAACTGTCTTTCACAGTATCCAAGAAGAAGGCTGTGAAGGCGGCCGATAAGCCGAAAGAATTGGCTTCCGGTGAGACAAAGAAGAAAGTGACGAGAAAGAAAGTCACTCAGAAATAAGCAAAAAAAGGCGTCGCAAATGCGGCGCCTTTGATGTTTAAACGAAACCAACTACTCAAAGCAGTCTTTTATTGCTTCTTCAACAGAATTGAATGACTTATAGTTTTCTGGATGGTTTTCCATATCATCTACTTCATTGATAGCCTTCAATGTTGTTTCGTTTGGTTGTTCGTTGATGTCATTGAATCGTTTCTCCACGATTGCACAACTCTCGGATTTATTCTGATTACTTCCTGTTATTCCATCGACATTGGATTGCCTAGAGGTTATCTCGTAAGTCTTTAAATTTGTTTCTATTGATTCTGCTTCCTTGATGCCATACTCGCTCAGTTTCTGAATGTCACGAATCACATGGGCATCGATAGAACCAATGCTCTTGTTGTAACTTTCCATTGCGCTGTTGAGGGCTTTGCCGGTCTTCTGTACGTGTTCTAACCATATGCTAACGCTGTTTGCCAACTTAGCACCGATCTTTGCGATCTCATGTGCGTTCTCGGTCAGTTTGTTCTCGTTCCAACCTGCCCTAACAGCTAGGAGTAGACTGAATAGGGATGCTGGTGTTGCCAATGCGATACCTTTCTCCATAGCATATTCCACGATGTTAGGATCGCCCTCTTGAGCTGCGCTGAGCAATGCATCGTTTGGCATGAAGAGGACAACGAAATCTGCGGCATTATAAGCGCTTGCGTAGTTCTTTTTGGAAAGCTCATCAATACGGGATTTTACTTCCTTTGCGTGTCCGGCGATGAGTGTTTTTTGCTGGTCATGATCCTGGCATGTTACGGCTTGGTTGTAGGATGTCATTGGAGCCTTTGAATCTACGATGATCTGGCGATCATTGGGAAGGGTTATGACCATATCCGGCTTGATCTGTTCACCATTTATATTCACTGTCACATCCTGAGTCTTGAAATCACAGTATTCGACCATTCCGGCACATTCTGCGATCCTTCTCAGTGTCATTTCGCCCCAGCCGCCGCGGGCCTGATTATTATTGAGGATGTCATGGAGGTTTTGTGTTTCGCGGTTGAGCCTTTCGGTGCTTTGTAACAGTCCGCCATAAGCTTTCTGTCGGTTTTCTTCCATATAAGCGAGTTCTGTTTTGAGGTCAGAAACCAACCTGTCAATGGGAGCCTGAGCCTGTTTTGCCATAGTTTGGAATTCAGCGTTGTTCTTGTGTAGAGCATCATAAGCCATCGATGAGAATTTTTCCGGAAGCTGACTTTGAAGCATCTCCATATGTCGCTTGTCGTTGTTGTGAACGATCAAAAGAACGATACCCATGATAATAAGCCCTAGCACGAGACCGATGATCAGATAAATAATATTTTCCATAACACACCTCACTTTTTGGCTGTTAACTCATGATAACATTGAATATGGACATCTTTTGGTTCAAAACATGTGTCATTGCTTTAGAATGTATTTATGATAGACGTTTCTTTTGATTTTACGTTAGATACTCCGGGATATTGGGATCATTTTTGGGAAAATAATGACGGGATGGGCGCTGGTAGCAGTGACCCCGATTCTGATAGCAAAACTCTTCAAAACTACCATCAGATCCTTTGGAGCAAACAATTGCCTAATGGTGAATTAATGCGCCTTCAAGTTGGTACTGGAGCAAGTTATTTGACCTGGAAGAGTTTTCGTTTCGGCAGTGATTCCATTATTGCCAGTTTTAGATACAAGAAGAACCGGGAATTATTAGATGCAGTGGCAATGTCTTTGGTTGATTACAAATCGTTTGTTGAGCAGTGCCTACACAAGAGTTATACGATAGGTGGAAGCATAATCTTTCCAAAACATCATGAAAGCGTTAACCAAATGAGGGGTATCAACGGACTTATTTGTGACCGTTGGGATCTGACGCTTGAGTGCATACGTAGGTTTTATGCAGGTGAACCAAGTCCTTTGAGTTCGACATTGCATATAGATAAGGACTTTTTTAGTTTGTTCGTAGACTTTAAGGGATATGTGGATTTTTTCTTCCTCCAGGATTGCGTTTCACAGGATTATTCAAAGGTTAAGATATGGCTTGGAAATGGAGATTTTATGGATGATCCCATGCCTAAGAATGTTGATCAGTATCTTGCTTGGATAGATAAGGAAATGACATTTCTGGAACAAAGAAATGATCGTATTAGGAATTATACTCAGTCTTATTGATGATATTAATAATTTCATTTTGCTTGTAAGTGAATAGTGAATGGGGTAAAGTTTGAGCATGGCTAAACGAAAAAGTGTTTTTGTATGCAGCAGCTGCGGTAAAGAGAGCTCCCAGTGGGTAGGCAAGTGTACTGCCTGCGGAGCTTGGAACAGCTATTATGAACAGGCTGTCACTCAAGTGTCATCTGCTACGCGTTCGGCTGCTTTGCAGAGCGAGCCCGAAAAACTTTCCAATATAAAGATCACTCAGGAAGACCGTATCGATGTACAGATCCCTGAATTCAACAGGGTGCTCGGCGGCGGTATCGTGCCTGGGGAACTGGTGCTCATTGGCGGCGAACCTGGCATCGGTAAATCGACGCTCCTTTTACAGACTTCTGCCAAGATCGCGGCATCCGGTGTCGTTGCTTATGCCAGCGGTGAAGAAACGACCCGACAGGTAAAACTAAGGGCGCAGAGACTGGGAATCAACAGCGATAATCTTTATCTCTTGTCCGAGACTAATCTCGATAACATCCTCCAGCATTTCGATCGTCTGCAGCCGAAAGTCGCTATCGTGGATTCTATCCAGTCTGTGTATCTGCCTGATTTCGACGCTTCTGCCGGAAGCATCACACAGGTGAGGGAATGCACGCAGAAACTCATGTACTGGTCAAAGGTGAATCAGACTCCGGTATTCATTACAGGTCATGTCACTAAGGAAGGCGCTATCGCCGGTCCCAGAGTGCTTGAACATATCGTGGACTGCGTACTTTATTTCGAAGGCGAACAGTTCAGTTCATATAGACTCTTAAGATCGGTGAAGAACCGATTTGGCAGTACAAATGAAGTAGGCATCTTTGAGATGCATCAGGAAGGATTACGGGAAGTCGAGAATCCCTCTAAGATCTTCCTCTCCCAGCGTCAGGAAGAAACCATCGGTTCGGCTGTTACAGCTACACTGGAAGGTTCCCGACCGCTGTTAGTTGTGGTCCAGGCTCTGACCAGTCAGACATCATTCGGTCTTCCCAGACGTACAGCCAACGGTGCCGATTACGGACGACTTTTAATGATCATAGCCGTCCTCATGCGCAGGGCAGGGTATCATCTGTCCAATCAGGACATCATCGTGAACGTCACGGGCGGTCTGAAACTGGATGAGCCGGCATCGGACCTGGCTATCGCAGCCGCCATCGCGTCGAGTTTAAGGGATATCGAAGTCGATCCTCTGACCCTCATGATCGGTGAGATCGGTCTTTCGGGAGAACTTCGATCTGTCCCCCAGATCGAACGTCGTATCGACGAAGCGGTCAGGCTGGGATTTAAGAAATGCATCGTTCCCAAGTCTGCCATAGCTACTTTGAAGAATAAGAATATCCAGGTCATCGGTGCCAGGAACATCCGTGAGGCACTGCATTTCGCACTGGGTATCAAAGACGATAAGAAACACGAAGAGGAAGAAGAATGATAGGGGCTCTTATTGTTGCGGCAGGCTCGTCTTCCAGGATGCAGGGCATCGATAAGATCCTCATGCCCATTGACGGCGTTCCCGTCATCACCCGGACCTGCAGGGTCTTCCAGGCATCTGATGCTGTCGATAAGATCGTCGTTGTCGGTTCCAAAGAAAACATCACGAAGATCAGGAGCGTGCTCCCTTCGAACGAATTTACTAAAGTCGCAGCTGTCGTCGAAGGCGGTGAGATCCGTCCCCAGTCCGTACTGAACGGGCTGAAAGAACTCTCTGATTGTGAGTACGTTATGATCCACGATGGGGCAAGACCCTTCGTTACAGAAGAGATCATCGCAACAGGACTCGATGCCGTGAAGAAGTTTGAAGCGGTCTGCTGCGGTATTCCTGCGACAGACACGATAAAACTCGTCGAAGAGGGCGTC
>JAEEOC010000039.1 GCA_016284035.1 Dehalococcoidales bacterium | reverse complement strand
CTATCATCTCGTCAGTGACAGCGGAAAACAAAGAGCTATATTTTGATATCATCAAAAAGCATGGTTGTCCTTTTGTGATTTCAAGTACAGAAATAGAAGAATTATCAGAAGAAGCCAATAATTTCGGATTGAACGATTGCATCATCGATACCACACCTCAGAACACCAAGGATGCCCTGCGTGATCAGGTGACGATCAGGCGAGATGCACTCATCAATAAGAAAACAGCAGTGGGTCATCCGACGATGATTGATGCCGCCAAACTTGCATCCGGCGACCGCAACAGAGAAGCACTCATCGCGGCACTGTTCATCAACAAATACGCATCCGTTATCCTTCTTGATACGATCGACGGAGATATCCTGACTCCGCTACTGATCCTCAGAATGAACATCTATTCCGATCCCCAGCGTCCGCACACCACGGCAGAGGGCATCTATGAGATCGGTAAACCGGATGAACACTCCCCGGTCTTCATCACGACTAATTTTGCGCTTACTTACTTCATCGTCTCCAGCGAGATCGAGAATACGAAGTGCAGTTCCTATCTCTTGATCAAAGACACCGACGGACTGTCCGTGATGACAGCCTGGGCAGCGGGAAAATTCAACGCTGAAAACATCGCGCTACTGGTTAACAAATGCGGCATAGCAGACAAACTGAAAGAAAAAGTGTTAATCTTACCTGGATATATCGCGATGGAAAGAGAAGCCTTGCAGGCACTGCTTCCCGACTGGGAAGTCAAGAGCGGTCCGAGAGAAGCTAATCAGCTGTCGCCTTATCTAAGATATCAAAGGCAGGAGTAAATTAATGATCCTTATCGGCGAAAACATCAACGTAATGTCTAAGACCCTGGGTCCGGCACTCAAAGAGATGCAGTCTGACCCTATCCTCGAGATGATCAAGACAGAAGATGCGTCCGATGTAGATTATATGGACCTCAATATCGGTCCGGCCCGTTTGAATGGAACAGACCTTCTTCCGTGGCTGGTCGACCTGGTCCAGGCCAATTCCGAAAAACATGTGTCTTTGGACACCAGCAATTCCGATGCGATCGATGCGGCCCTTGCCAAATGCAATAAAGCCGCTCTCATCAATTCCGTATCTTTACAGCCGGAAAGACTCGAAAAGACCCTTCCTCTGGTCAGCAAGTATGATGCAGACATGATCGGCCTACTCTGGGGCGAAGATGGCATGCCAAGAGATGTCGATGAAAGATGTATGCACATGGTGGACCTGGTACTGAAAGCCCAGGAAGCCGGTGTTGCAGAAGACAGGATCTGGATCGACCCTATCGCTACTCCCATCAGCGGCGATATCAATCAGGTCATGGCCTGCCTAGATTTCATGGACATGCTTCCTGAAATCAACCCGAACTGTAAGTCAATCGTTGGTCTCTCCAATGTATCGAATGGGACTCCCCGTGCCCTGCGCCCATATCTGAATAGAACATATCTCGCCATGCTGAAGAGAAAAGGTCTTTATTCAGCTATCGTCGATGCAACAGATTACACTTTGATCGATATCGCCCGTGACAGAGCTCCAGAGATAACTGAAGTCATCTACAACGCCATGGATGGAGATGATTCGATTCCAGGTGATCCTGAACTTGCCAAGTATGCAAAGACTGTTCAGGTGCTTCTGGGAAAGAAACTCTATTCACACATGTGGCTTGATTAGTAAAGCAGTTAACTGCAATCATTAAACTGATACCAATTATCAGGAGGTACCCTATGAAATCCAAGGTATTCTTCTCACGCGTCATCACGCCCGAAAAAGTTTGTGAGTTATACGATGCACTCAATGCGGATCTAAAAGGAAAAATCGCAGTAAAACTACATTCCGGTGAAAAAGGCAACCAGAACTTTCTAGGCCCCGATTTCTGGCGTCCGATGATCAAAAAGGTCAATGGCACTGTCGTAGAATGCAATACTGCCTACGGGGATGCCTTCGATGGTGTAAGAGACCATACTGAATCTCACCTTAAACTCCTTAAGGATCACGGCTGGAGCGATAGCTTTGACGTAGATTTAATGGATGCTGAAGGACCAGATATCGTATGGGATATACCAAACGGAAAGATCTTAAAGAAGAACTATCTCGGAAAGAATATCCTAAAATATGATTCCATGCTGGTGTTAGCTCATTTCAAAGGACATCCCCAGGGAGGTTACGGCGGAGCACTCAAGCAGCTTTCCATCGGATGCGCCTCATCTGCCGGGAAGGCCCTTATCCATTCCGGAGGCGTAACCCCAGATATTATCGACACCTGGAAAAAGCATGCTGCACAGGCTGCTTTCTGCGAAGCTATGGCGGATGCCGCATCGACAGTGGTCAATCATTTCAAAGGAAAGATTGCCTTCATCAATGTCATGAAGAACCTTTCGGTAGACTGTGACTGCTGTTCAGTTGCTGAAGATCCCTGCATGAAAGATATCGGCATCCTGGCATCTCTCGACCCTGTCGCTATCGATCAGGCCTGCATCGACCAGATCTATGCCGCTAAAGACGATCCCGGCCAGGCACATTTCATTGAGAGGGTCGAATCGCGGATCGGAGTACATACCATCGAAGCAGCGGCAGCACTAGGCTACGGCAGCCGTGAATATGAACTGATTACTCTCTAGTTTCAAAGAAAATTGGCAAATAAAAAAGGGACTGACCTGCTGAGATCAGTCCCTTTTAATTTCTAAACGGAACTAGAAGCTGAAAGTGACATCATCGTCATCGACTTCATATTCGATGAGGTTAGCATCAGATGAACCGCCAGAGAATACGGTACCGGGAAGGATGATTTGACCGGACATCACATTGGAACCAGCACAGACGGTCGCATTGGCAGAGACACTGGCCTGATCGCCCATAACGCAACCGAACTTCCTGCGCTGAGTGGATTCGCCATATACGCTGACATATTCGTTATCGAGACGTCGGCAAGTTACGTTAGCACCATTGCCGAAGTAGCAGCCTTCACCGATGACACTGTCTGCAATGTAGTTGCGGGCGGCAGTACGGGTATTATCCATGATGATGGAATTGGCGATCTTGCTGGCAAAACCGATCTTGACATTGTTGCCGATAGAAGTACCCTTCTTAAGGAAGCAGCAAGGTTCGATGATACAGTTCTCACCGATAGTAACGGTGCCCTGGATATAGCAGCCGCTCATGATGACAGAACCCTTACCGAGCTGAAGCGTGCCTTTGACGACGACACCGTCTTCGATGGTACCTTCGATCTTGGTCTCGAGATTAGACATGATGTATCTGTTGAATTCGATAAGATCCCATGGATAGCTGACATCCCACCAGGTAAGACAGTTATATGCACGGAACGCTTCATCATCCTCATCAATGAGGACCTGCATGGCAGTAGGAAGTTCATATTCACCTCTGGGAGACAGAGGAATCTCATGCAGAGCACGGAAAATCTCTCGAGTAAATTTGTACATACCAACTGATGCAAGTCGAGAATCAGAATTAGCCAGTTTCTCGCGGATACCGGCGACATAGCCATTGTTGACTTCGACGGCACCGTAGCGTGAAACATCTTTGACCTTCTGGACAGCAAGTACGTTGCCAGGGATCTTGATGAATTCAGCGATATCGGAAGCGGCAATGTACATATCGGCATTGACGACGAGGAATTCTTCGCTTACCTTGCCTTCGGTAAGAAGGACGGCGTGGCCAGTACCGACAGGACCTTCCTGCTGGACATATTCGATGTGGCAATTCCATTTGGAACCATCACCAAAATAGTTCTCGATCACATCGTTTCGGTAACCGACGATGAAAATGAAATCTTGGATGCCAGCATTGATAAGCTGGATGAGCAGGTGCTCAACCATAGGTTTACTGGCGACCTCGATCATGGGCTTAGGTCGTCTGTCGGTCAGAGGGACCATACGACTGCCCTGGCCTGCGGCCATAACAACTGCAATAATTTTATTATCCATATATTCAACACCTCAAAATGTAGAGTCATATTTGATAGCTAAATTCTAACTATGGGAGATATGTGCGTCAATCAAAGTCAGCCTAAAATGGTCTAATGTGATTTCAGTCAATAAAAATGCCTTAATAATAGGCTATAATACTTTTATCATTAGCTTAGGAGAAAATGGAATGGTAATTGAAGTAACTGATCAGACTTTTGAAGCAGAAGTACTGAAATCCGATATACCCGTAGTAGTCGACTTCTGGGCACCGTGGTGCGGACCCTGCAGGATGCTGTCTCCCGTCGTTGAAAAACTTTCCGAAGAATACGCAGGCAAAGTCAAATTCTGCAAGATGAATACCGATGAGAACAGGACTCCCCGAAGCTACCACGTCATGAGCATCCCCAATCTCCTTTATATTGACAAGGGTCAGGTAGTGGACACATCCGTCGGCGCTCTTCCTGAAGCTGAAATCAAGAGCCGAATCGAAAATCTGCTCTAATAACAGATCGACAAAAAAAAAGGACACAAGAGTACTTGTGTCCTTTTTTTACATCAAAACAGTTACCGCCTATATGATGATGTCGGATTCTTCATGAAGCTTATCAAGCTCTCTTTTGATCTTACTCATAACAACGATCATCGAGATACCTTCGATAGCCAAAGAGACACCCATAAGCTGAGTCATGAAAGAGGCAAACTGGGTAGGATTGATGAGCATGACGACTGCAAGCACAAAAGTAAGAATCGCCAGAAGGATCGAGATGATGAACAGAGGACCCGGCAGCATGCGCAGTCTGAGAGCACCGAAGAACATGATCACAGCACCATAGATAAGGATCACGCCTGTGACGATCTGGAAGAAATCGATGAAAAACCTGGAGCTCACGATCATCACGATACCTAATGCAGTCTCAACGATACCGATGAGCAGTGCCATGATCTTACGGTTATCCTTGTTCTTTGAGAAGAACATGATAAGCTTGATAAGGCCCAGGAGTATAAGGAGCGCTCCGATGGCAATGCACATGATATTCAAAGACTCGTTCGGCCAAATGATAAGCACGACACCGATTGCCGTCAGTACGAGACCCTCAAAGATATAGCTTCCGAATACTTTCTTGATGAAATCCATATCTGCTGACTCCTTCAGCAACTATTTGCACAATAGTTTAACCCAACAGCCACTTTTTTGATAATATGACTGATATGAAAAAGAATTCAGATAACGTAAAAGAGATCTTCGACGCATTGAAAAGCGTTTATTCCACCGACTATATCGCACTGGATTTCAATACACCTATGGAGATATTGGTTGCCACTATCCTTTCAGCACAGGCCACTGATGCCGGCGTCAACAAGGTCACACCTGCGCTTTTTGCCAGATGTCCCGAACCAAAGGATTATGCCGCTATCGACATCAAAGAACTGGAACAGATGATCTATTCCACCGGTTTCTATCACAATAAAGCCAAGAACATTCAAGGCGCTGCCAGAGTCATCACCGAAAGATACGGAAATATAGTTCCCAGCACTATGGACGAGCTCTTGACGCTCCCAGGAGTCGCCCGAAAGACTGCCAATATCGTCCTGCACCACGCCTTCGGTATCAATGTCGGAATCGCCGTCGATACTCATGTAAAAAGGATCGCTCAGCTGTTAGGACTGACCAAATCGGATAACCCGGTCATCATCGAACGAGACCTGATGGCAAAGATCCCCGAATCAGACTGGGGAATAACTAATACTCTTCTCGTACAGCATGGAAGACAGGTCTGTATCGCCAACAGACCCAAATGCAGTGAATGTGTGATAAAGGATTACTGCCCTTCTAAGCGATCTTAAAGAACCTGCGGGCGTTTTCCGTAGTTATCCGTGCAATATCATCAAAAGATAGACCAAAGACCTCTGCGAGCTTTTCAGCAGCACTCATGACGTTCGCCGGTTCATTCCTCTGCCCGCGTTTCTTCTGGGGCGGCAGATATGGTGAATCGGTCTCGAGCATGATACGATCCAGCCGAAATGTCTTGATGATCGGAATGAGATTACGGGCAGAAGGGTAACCGATATAACAGCCCAAAGAAACGTAGAATCCCATATCCATGTACATCCTGGCAGCTTCAAGAGAACCATTGAAACAATGGATAACACCGGGCGTCCACGAACCATCATAATCCCGCTTTTCAATGATCTCTTTCAGTTCATTCTCGGCATCTCTGCAGTGGATGACCCAGGGAAATCCATGAGATTCGGCATAGTCCATCTGAGGAATGAGTACTTCGATCTGTTTTTCGATTGGAGCCTCAGCATAATGAAGATCAAGCCCGATCTCGCCGACAGCAACGATCTTCTCATGATTCTCAATCAAACGGAAAATCTCATTGATGTCATCATTGGTAGTTTCCATACAGTTCTCTGGATGGATACCGCAGGCGGCATAGATGCCTTCATGAGATTCGGCGATCTCAATATTCTTTTGGCTGGTCTCGAGATCAGCGCCTAAAGAAACCATGACAGAGACGCCGCTGTCAAAGGCGTTCTGTATCACGTCTTCTCTGTCGGTATCGAACTGTTCGGCATCAAGATGGCAGTGTGAATCGATAAACATCATTTTTCCAATTTCAAGAATTCTAGCATACTTCCGTCTTTGTGCTATGATAGCGATACCAGGGAGGCATCCTATGAACATCAGCAGCAGCCATAAAAGGACGGGACTCCACGCATATGGAGATAAGTTCCTCTGCATAAAAGATCTGGATTGGTGGAAAGGCCATGAATATCTGACCGGACCGCGTCAGATCGCATTCGAACTGGATGACGGCATCGAAGAAGTCGAAAATGGATTCTTTGATCTTATCCCCACCATTGGAGAGTTGGAGATAGCTAGCTCGGTCAAAAACCTTGGATTGACAGAAAACACACTCAAGCTATTCAGGGACAATAGTGTCCTAATCCGCGGCAAGTTCGATACCTATGCCGAACGTTTTGCAAGAGAGAACAATCTAAGCTTCATCCATTCCGATTTCGTCATCGGACGTGCTGGTGACTATTCTGAACCATGGGGGACAGATGTCATCACTCTGAGATTCCAGCCCGGATCGAAACCTGAAATCAGACAATCTAATTTCTGCCAAGGCTCCAGTGCCGGGAGCAACGGCGGCGGTGACATCGATTTTTACTTACCGAAAGACTTCTACCGATACAAAACCCAGGAAGACATCGCAGGGATGTGCTGGGGCACCTGCTACGAAAGCATCATGAAATGCGATGAATTAAGAGTCTTTCTGGAAAAAGCCATCAAGAAGCATGGCTATTATTTCAAACATCGTTAATACGGATTCGCTTCGGAAAGCATCCATGGGACAGACGTGAAGTCTATCTCCATCTGGATCATATCCTGTGGCATGTTCTCTTCGGGAAGATCGATCTCTTTGGTAAATCTCACCGAATAACTACCTGTGATCTTATATGATGCGTCTGAGTCACCATCATTCAGGATCGTACCACACAGATGATAGAACCCTCCGTAATAGACGGATTTCCCTTCATCAACTGCGCCATAGGCATACACTTCAGATGCCTTCTTGGGATCCATCCCCAATTCATTAAAGAATTCTCTGACTTCATCCGGGAAATCGGCGGATGCCTTAACAAAGTTGCGGCATCCGGGACAGTCGCATTCATCGGTCACAACAGGCAGAGTATTACAGTATCCCGCAGTCTTCACGCTGTCGATATCGATGACATTTCCGCCGAATTCGATCCTCATTGCTCCCTACTCCTCACCGACCGATTCAGGCTGTTTCTTACACATAGAATAATCGCTGGTGATTGCTCCTTCAGGACAGATCGCTTTGCACTTTCCGCATCTGATACATTCCGGACTGTTGATGTCTTTGATCACATCGACGGCCATAGGACAGACCTCACTGCAACGTCCGCATTTCACACATTTGTTCTGATCCAACTCCATGTGATAGAGAGCGAAACGGTTGAAGAGCGCATATACTGCACCCAGCGGACAGAGATATCGGCAAAAGAGTCTTGGCACAAAAATAGAACCGATCAATATCAAAACAAGCAATACAACTTTCCAGTCAAAAAGAGCCCCTATAAGAGCACGCAAACCAGGATCGAGGATCACGAGCGGTATGCCCGCTTCCAGTGTACCGGCGGGGCATATCCATTCACAGAAATACGGAACAGTGTATCCATCTTTCACGGCAGTAAATACCGGCAGAGCAACAACAAACAACAACAGGACAGCATATTTTAGCCATCGGAGCGGTCTGTCGATCTTCTGTGGAACACTGATCTTTTTCAACGGGATCTTATGCAACAGGTCCTGTATGAACCCAAAGGGACACAGAAACCCGCATAAAAGTCTGCCGAACAATACACCAAAGAGCATCAAGGAACCCAATACATAGAATGGGATCCTGCTCCCAGTATTCCCGATCAGTGACTGAAGAGAACCGATAGGACAAGCACCGAGCGCACCAGGACATGAATAACAGTTCAGGACCGGGACACATACGCCTTTTGTTCTTCCGGTAAAGATATCGGCCTTTAAGAAACCTGCAGCATAGCCATTGAAGAATACCGTAGCTGCCAGCCGAATGATCGTGCGGAATCTGTCCTGGCGTTTCGCTGCATCATCTGTTGTCATGCGATTCCGATGCATTCCAGACAAGTCCTTATAGCCTTTGATAAGACCGAAAAATATTGTCCCTGAATCAGCCCTATAACGATCAGGACGATTGCAACAACAAGCAGGACGATACGAATGATATTTAATGTCTTAATGCTCATTAAATAGGAGC
The DNA here is from genome assembly GCA_016284035.1 of Dehalococcoidales bacterium. Lineage (GTDB taxonomy): Bacteria > Chloroflexota > Dehalococcoidia > Dehalococcoidales > UBA1222 > UBA1222. Next base: position 255 of record JAEEOC010000039.1, on the reverse strand, counting down.
CTTGCCCATGCCTTTGAGGGCCTGATTAATCAATTGAATGTATGTTTCTTCCAGGTTCTTAGGACTGCCGATCAATTCAGGCAGAACCATATTGCCATTGCTGTCCACGAATACAGTGGTCGGCATCTTAGTGACCTGCATCATCAGCTTATTTAGATCTCCCTTTCCGGAGACCAGAGTAATGCCGTCAAGTTTGGAACGAACCAGAATGGCATCGATATCGTTAGTTGGCTTATTAGCAACAAGACAGACGTT
>JAEEOC010000038.1 GCA_016284035.1 Dehalococcoidales bacterium | reverse complement strand
CCTCGACTTCTTCTTTGAGGGATTGTTCCTGCTGGTCGATTAGCAGAGAGATAACACTGGCAGGATCATCTTCGGCAAGAAGCTGGGAGATAGGATCGATACCGAAACCCAGTTCCCTTAAGAAACAGATGATCTTCATCATACGGAGATCCTCATCAGTATAGAGACGTCGGCCGCCTTCGGAGAGTTCAGAAGGAGTCAGGATTCCGCGGGTATCATAGTATTGTACGGTCCGGACCGTTACCCCGCAGAGTTTAGCCAACTCCCCTGTCGTGTATTTTGACATAGCATTTCACCTCCTATGACAGCCATCCTAGAGGGTTACCCAGCGTCACAAACAATAGGTTACGCAAGGTGATTTTTTAAAATTATTCTAAAAAACTCAAACAATCTGGGATTCTACGCTTCATTGCGAGAAAAGCGTATCATATTCCTGTTGTAACCAGTAGTCACAAGATAGGATTTTTCCTTTTGGGCTTCCATCAAACCACTAAGAGTGAATCCACTAAGTCCTTTGATACTAAGATCAGGATCCGTCAGGTCGAATAGTTCTCCCGAGTCCCGCTCAATGATAAGAACAGAATCAGATTCAAAGAAAAGAGAAATCTCAACCAAGATAGGTTTCTTGGCATTTTTATTGTTTTCTAATATGGTCAGACCTATCTCCTCAACAAACAGTGCTGCACGGTTTGATTCTGTCTTGGGATAGTTGTGGGATTCCATAATCTTTTCTACATCTTCAGAAAACTTGGAAACGATCTCATTCGTAAGAGTGTCGTCCATTACTATGATCTCAGCCCCCATGTCCTTTAAGAGGAACGGAAAATCAGCTTTACCGAATCGAAGATAAACATAAGACATGGCTATGATGAGAGTCAGGATCGGAGCAACGATATATCCGGCCCACATTCCGTTAAATCCAAATAAAACTGAGCACAACATAGGAAGAAGCATATAAAGCAAACCATTTTGCAGGCACGCAATACTGGTTGCCATGCGTATATGGTCGATCAGCATATAGTATGAAGTCGTAAGCGACACAAGACTGCAAAACACAAACCCAAGCGATACGATGCGAAGGGCCATAATCGAAGGAGCAAGCGCCTCACCACCAGTGATACCGAACAGACCGCAGAACTGGCTTGCGAAGATCCAAATAAGGATCGTTGCAACTATACCTTCTACGACGGCAGCCTTGATACCCGACTTCATCACTCTCTTGATGAGCAGATGATTCTTTTCTCCAAAGTAGGTACTAATCAACGGCTGCATCGCCATTCCGACACCGTCCATTACGACGCCAAATTCGATCAGACTGACGACCACTGCGAGAGTGATCAGACCAGCGTCACCATAGTGACTTGAGATAAACCCTATCATCACATAGTCCATCAAGCCCCAGCAGATATATACGGAAGAATCTACGATACTGTACCGCGATGTCAAAAGGAAATCCTTTATAGACAGATGCCATACGAAGTGAAGAGTATTGCCCTTGCGGAAATAGTGCCAAAGACAAGTAATGATGCCCAGGCTATTGCCGACAATGGAACCCAGGATGATGCCAGTCATTCCCAGGTATCTAGCTAAGATGACAGAGCAAACTATGTTGCCAACGATCTGGAACCCGTAACAGATATTGTTGCAAAGCTCATCCCCATCGCTATAGACCATCTGTTCCAAATAGAAGATAACGATAGTCAGGAAAGCGTTGATAGGAATAAAGCGATAGTACTGAAGCGCCTGATCAAGGATGTCGCCAGTGATACCGCTCAGACTGAAATAAAGGTTCTGGAATACGAAGATCAGAAGCGCAGACAACAGACCTATGCCGATACTAAGGATAAGTCCCTGACCATAGATCTCATCGGCACGCTGCTTCCGCATAGCCCCTATTTCACGTGCGAAAACGATTCCGACGCCTGTCGAGAGCAGATCACCGAAAAATGTAATAAAAGCCGTTACCGGTGTGATCGCATTGATCCCGGCAACGCCCGATTCGCCAATGAAGTATCCGGCAATGATGCTGTCACTGAGCAGCATAAGGTACATTACAGCCTTGGTAAACGTACCGGATATCAGCATAGAGCTGAATTTCTTTTCGCAAAAACCACTTTTCTTAAGCATCCCAATAATTCTACTCTTATTGTTATCACTGTTCATTATTCTGAACTTCAATGAAAACAGGAGTTTTTGACACTGGAAAATGTCAAAAACTAGAATGAGATTTGAGGAGAATATGAATAGATTCAAACAGTGGTTATACCGTTTCATGTACGGAAGATACGGTATGGATACTTTAAACAGGATCCTATCGGCCGTGGTATTCATTATCCTCATCGTGACACTGTTCCTCTCCGGATATCCCCGACTCATTCTTTCCGGCTTAGGTTTTCTCCTTCTGGCTTATATCTATTTCCGTATGTTCTCAAGGAACATATATAAGAGGAGCAAGGAGAACGAAAAGGTCGTACAGTTCTTCAACCGCATCAAGAACATCCCCAAATACCGTTATTTCAAATGTCCGACCTGCAAAGTAAAGATAAGGGTCCCCAGGCATAAAGGAAAGATCGAGATAACCTGCCCTAAATGCCGTGGAAGGTTCATTAAAAAGACATGACAGATCCTTATGCCGTATTAGGTGTCTCTCCCAATGCAAGTGATGAGGAGATAACCAAGGCCTACCGAAAGCTTGCGAAGAAGTATCATCCCGATCTGAATCAGGGCAACATGGAAGCCGCCAAGAGGATGAGCGAGATCAATGCCGCATATGACATGATCAAGAACGGCTACAAGAGCGGCCCATACGGCTATGGCAGTTCCTCGGGGTATTCAGGCTATTCAGGATCAACTGGAGGTTACCAGAATTACGGACGCGGTTATACATATACCAATTACAATACCCAGAGCCGCAATGACTCACCCGAACTGCTCCGTGTAAGGACAATGATCCTCAACAAGCAATACTTCGAAGCGTTGTCTGAACTCAATTCCATAAATACGCGAAATGCACGCTGGTTCTACTACTGCGCTCTGGCATATCAGGGACTGGGGCATTCCCAATCGGCTCTCAACAATGCACGACAAGCCGTCATCATGGATCCACTCAATATCGAGTATATACAGCTTCTGACAAGACTACAGTATGGTTCGGAAAGCTATACGCGACAGGTATTCCCCGTTGGAAGATTCTTCAGATATGCATGGATCGGTTTCATGATCCTTCTCATGCTATATGCACTGCCAATAATAATGCTGCACCTGAGGGGTTGTTAATTAGAAACCGCGCTCTTTAAGCTGCTCGATGAGATCATAGGCAAGCTTATCGATGGGGACATTGTCGGATGAATCGAGAACGATATCAGCATAAAGCCTATATAAAGGTTCGCGTTCTTCATAAGTCATCTCAAGAGTGAATCCAGGTCTGATCACGACGCCACGGGAAGCAAGATTTCCCAGTCTGGCACTAACTTCCTCATATGGTGAATAGATATAAACGACGATGCCGTTCTTCTTGAGGTTCTGCATCGATTTATCGGAATAGACTACGCTGCCACCAGTGGAAATCACGGTATTTGAGAAATCAACGGCTGAACAGACCTTTTCCTCGACCTCGATGAAACCATCGCAGCCGAGATCGTCCAGTATGGGCTGGAGCTTTCTTCCTTCATGTTCTTCGATCAGGGCATCGGTATCGACAAAAGCCATACCCATATCTTTGGCAACTTTCTTACCAAGAGTGGATTTGCCCGAACCAGCCATTCCGATCAAAACGATATTTTTCAATGCCTGTATCCTCGAAAAAAGTGCTTAATACTTTACTATTTTTGGATGCGTGAATGCAATTAACAAAAGAATAGACTAATATAGTCTTATAACCATAAAAGAGTGTTTAACCAAGAGGTCATCATGTCTAAAAGAAAAGCATTTGCAATAGTATCGATTAGCTGTGCAGTTGCGGCTGCTATGTCTTCCTGTATCCCTATCCCCATCCCTGTAGGATCGGCTCAGACGGTCACAACCACTCAAACGACGACTATGACCTCGACTACATATAACAACAAAGATACTCAGACCATCACCAAGACAAAGACATTCACGACCTATAACGACGGAGGATCTGCTCCAAATTCATGGGCAGATGCTTACGACAAAATCAAAGATTCAGTTTGCATCATAAAGGCCGACGGAGGACTCGGTTCAGGCTGGGTGTATGATTCCGACGGCATCATCATC
>JAEEOC010000037.1 GCA_016284035.1 Dehalococcoidales bacterium | reverse complement strand
TCTTCAGGAGCATCCTTGCTCAAAGCATAGGCTTCGAGTGAAAGGCCCTGAAGGGATTTTAAGACACCGTCATGAAGTTCATTGGACAGACGGTGACGTTCCTCGATGAGGGCACGGTCGCGGATGAGCTTTTCGGCAGTCCTGCGCTGGTGTTTGGCATTCCTGGCAACCATACCCACCATGAGGGAGATGAAACACATGATGCCGATATATACGAGGTAGTCCTGCAGGGTATAAGTAAATCCCCATTCAAGGGAGCCGTATTTCCAAATACCGGCGATGAAGATAGCGCATACGATATCCATGATGAGGCTGCCCTTGAGACCGAAGCGGACGGACGCTTCGACTACCGCGAGATACATCACGACGATGCTGCCGATATTACCGTACGAACCTACCGTAACGGCCATGCAGGAAAGGACGACAGTATCCATGAGGAGGACGACGGCACCTAAGAGATGCTGCTGTCTGATCGTCGTGCAGCGGCTGTTGAAGAAATAAACGAAAGCCGTGATGAGAAGGAGCGCAGCAACGATGAGTAACGTCTGCAGGGAAAGAAGATGCTTATAGAGGAACATCGTAAGGAGCGCCGCCGGGATATAAAGGCTGCGCTGGTATACGAGCACGCGCTCGATACGCTTGGCTTCCTTCATCTCCTGTTCTTTGAAGTACTCGTTCATGTCTTAAGTATAACGCAAAGAAATAGTCCCTAAGGTCATGCACTATTTAAACAATTCGGAATGAGTTCCTAACCTATACAACATGAGTATCAAAGTATCATTCGATATTTCATAAATGAGCAGCCAGTTCGGTTCGATATGACACTCACGTGCACCTGCATACTTACCAATCAATTCATGATCACGATATTTCTGGTCAAGCGTTTCTCCCTTTGCAAGGGTATCAATAACATCAAACAATTCCTCAAGGTCATGTTTCTGCTTCTTGGCAAGTTTCAGATCTCTCTTGAATTGAGTGGTAAATCTAACTTCATACATCAAGTGCGGCCCTCAGTGAAGCGATGTCTTTATAACCTTTAGCAGTCGGGTCTTTTGCAATCCTACGGCCTTCCTCAATGGCAGCTGCTGTCACCTCGTTAGGTTCATCGAGCTTGAGTTGGAAGGGGATCCCGTTTTCCCTGATAGTAGTGCGTAAAAATATATTTATGGCAGTAGTCATGTTGAGCCCTAACTGTGAAAAGATCAATTCTGCCTTGTCTTTTACTTCTTTATCTGTCCTGATGTTCAGATTAGTAGTAGCCATTATTCATCACCTCCAAACAATCTAATTCTAAGCGATAACTTGTGCAATATCAATACAATGTAATGAAAAGTGCACAAGTCCAGCATATACAAAAAGACCTCCCGAGAGTGTCTCAGGAGGTCATCGTTTACAGGGGTTATTAAAGAATTAGTCTTTCTTGCCGCCGGGGATGAGACCTTTCCATTCCTTGTTCTCCCAGATGGTCAGGAGCTGTACAGCAAAGAAGATGGAGCTGTAGGTACCGAAGATGATACCGAGGAGCAGGACGACCAGGAAGTTTCGGATGGATGAACCGACGAAGAACATCAATGCAACGACTGCGAGAGCAGTGGTGATGGATGTGATGAGTGAACGGTTGATGGACTCGACGACGGAAGTGTTAGCGATAGTCGAGAAGTTGGCGGAGATCATGCGCTTCTTGTTCTCTCGGATTCGGTCGAACATGACGATCTTATCGTTGACGGAGTAACCGATGATGGAGAGGAGACCGGTGATGAACATGAGGTTGATCTCCCATTTGCCGATACCGCCGATGAGAGCAAAGACGCCAATGACCATGACGAGGTCCCAGATAAGAGCTGCGATGACGCAGACACCGTATCGGAAAGGTTTAGGCATTCGGCGGAATGCGAAGGTCACATAGAGCAGGATACCGATAGCAGCGGCCAGGACAGCAAAGAGAGTAGCTCGGACGGTCTGGGCTGCGATGGTAGGTTCGATATTGGTGACACCGTTCTCGGTGACCTTACCGTATTTGGCGGTAAGTTTGGATTCGATATCATCGATAGCTTCATTATCGACGAGCGAGATCCTGATCTGGAAGTCGCCGCTGGCAGTGGACTGAACGACAGCATTGTCATAGCCGATATCGGACATGGCAGAGCGGACATCACTGACTTCAAGAGAAGGCTGATCTTCGAATCTCAGGGTCATCATGGTACCGCTGGTGAATTCGAGACCGGGCTGGAGACCGAAGACGACCAAAAGGATGATGCTTACAACGAAAGCGATGATAGCTGCAGTGAGGAACTTGAAACGATTCTTAACGATATTAAGCATTTTTCTTACCTCCTGCAGGGGTGAAGAGACCCGGTTTGTCGCCAAGAGGCGTGCTGATGACGAGACCGAGGAGAGTCCTCGTCACGAAGGTAGCGGTAAAGAGGGATACGATCACACCGATGAGAAGGGTGATAGCAAAGCCCTGGACGGAAGAACCGCCGGGGATGCTGGAACCCATGATCGCCAGGATGATACAGGCGATGATGGTGGTGATGTTGGAGTCCCAGATAGCTGACCAGGCGCGGGAGAAACCGACCTGTGCAGCAGAAGGAAGAGTTCGTTTATTGGCGATCTCTTCTTTCATTCGTTCAAAGATGAGTACATTGGCATCGACTGCCATACCGATGGATACTACGAAACCGCCGATGGCTGCCAGTGACAATGTGACACCGAAAAGTTTAAAGAGGGCAAACAGGATCGCAGCATAGATGACCAATGCTACGGCCGAAACGGCACCGGGGACCTTATAGTAAGCAGTCATGAAGAGCATGACCAGGACTGAGCCGACGATGGCAGCCAGGAGAGCCAGTCTGACGAAGTCAGCACCCAGAGTGGGTGATACGACCTCGGAGTAGATGGGCTTCAGGGATACGGGCAGACGGCCGGCGTTGAGCTGCTTAGAGAGAAGGGATGCTTCCTCATAAGACATACCGGTGATCTGACCGGAAGTGGTGATGACTGCCTGAACGGTAGGATCAGCCAACATGTTATCACCTTCGAAGATGCCTAAAGGCTTGCCGAGGAGTCGCTTGGTGATCTGTTCGGAAAGCTTGGCACCATCATCGGTGAAGTTGAAGATAAGGAGCACATGGCTGTACTCGTCCATACCGACATAGGTGTTATCTTTGAAGTAGTTGGAGTTCAGTACCACGGTCTCGCCATCGAGTTCGCCGGTAGCCGGGATCCAGATGGTCTTGCCATCGGCATCAGTGGACTGTTCACGGAATTCGAGAAGTGCTGTTCGTCCGATCTTTGATACCTCATCGTCAGAAAGGGTAGCGCCGGGGAGCTGGACTGCAATGCGGTCCTTGCCCTGCTGCTCGATGACAGATTCGGTGATACCGTAAGGATTGACTCGGTTCTCAAGTACAGATGTGATGCCTTTCATGACATCTTCCACACTGTCTGCTTCGATCTCGGAGAGATCAGCTTCATACACAAGATATAGGCCGCCCTGCAGATCAAGGCCGAGGACTACATCTTTCTTCCCCAGAACACCGCTGTGGATGGGGAAGACTACCAGCAATGCCAGAACGAGCACTGCCAGTATCAGAATGATCCGCCAGTTAAACTTTTGTTTCATTTTGCCCCTGTTCAATAATCTTATTTACATATTCCAAGGCATCGTCACGTCCGACTATCGTGCCTTCTGCCTGTAATGTCAGGATCTTTTCCAGGATATCCCCTACTGCGGGGCCCTTGGGTATGCCCAAACGGATCAGATCATCGCCATCCAGTAATTTAGGCATAGGCGACTTTGCCAACTGATCCAATTCGTTGACTATACAATTTGTTATGTTACCATGCCAAACCCAGTTTGTTAAATTCAAGCCATCCCCAAAAGCCGCCAGATCGTCGGCTAAACTGAAGTAAGCCACGTCCAGCGCTTCGTCTCCCAGATCACGGCAGTAACGGAACAAAGCCTTCTTAGAAGGAGGCGTGAATTCCTTGCCCTCAACAGGACGCACCTGGGAGAGCTGCACGGGGTGCAAATGATGCTCAACGATCTTCACGACGATATCGGTCTCGCGTGTACTGAAGCGGAGCCGTTTCATGATCTCTTTGGCGACTCCGGCACCGATCTGCGGATGTCCGTAGAAGCGGATCTTGCCCTCGGGAGTGACCACTCTGGTCTCCGGCTTTGAGATGTCATGCAGGAATGCCGCCAGCTTCACGATATGGCGGCGAGAACTGCCATAATTTACAGATTCGGTAAAATGATCAGCGATCTCGTCATTCCAGGGAACGGCATCCAAGACCGACTTATCGGCATGTTTCCACTCCCCTTTCCTCAAGAGGAAATCGAAAGCGTCCATGCTCTTTATCGAGTGGATA
>JAEEOC010000036.1 GCA_016284035.1 Dehalococcoidales bacterium | reverse complement strand
AAGCCGCCTCAATGCTTGCTGACGGAGCAATGATCCTGGCCGGCGGCACCGATATGATCTACAGTATGAAAGGCATGCATACCCCCAATCTTCCTGATACTCTCGTTGCTATCAGCGAGATCCCCGATGCCGACTATATCAAAGAAGAGAACGGCTATATCAAGATCGGCGCACTCGCCAAACTCAGTGATATCGCCGCTGACAAGACCGTTCTTGCTAAGGCTCCGGCTTTGGCTCAGGCCGCTAAACTGGTCGCTTCTCCCGAACTCCGCAATATGGGCACCATCGGCGGCAACATCTGCCAGCGACCCCGCTGTATCTACTATCGAAACGAATTCGATAACTGGCCTTGCGCTCGAAAGCACAAGGGCGGCCTCTGCTACGCTATCACCGGTGTACACCGATATCACTCCATCTTCGGCGGTGTAGGCGGATGTATGGCGGTCTGCCCATCCGATACCGCAGTCGCACTGGTGGCACTTGGTGCCAGCATCGTAACTACTAAAAAGACCTGGTCCGCTGTTGATTTCTTCAAGGTCCCCAGCAAAGAATTCGGCACCGCTCGCGGTGAACAGATCAATGCTATCGATTCTGATGAAGTCGTCAAAGAGATTCAGATCCCATCTTCTGGCAATGAAAAGAGCACTTACGTAAAATGGGCTTTCCGAAAGGCCATCGACTTCCCGCAGTGCTCAGCTGCCGTCGTCATCAAGGGCGGCAAAGCCAATATTGCTCTGGGCGGTGTCTACAACGAACCTAAATACTTCGAGGGTGTCGATATCGCTGATCCTAAAGCTGCCGGCGAATCTGTCGTAGCCAAGGCAACAGAGATCTCCAACGAAGGCGATGGAAGCAATTCCTTCGATAAACTCGATCACTACTCTAATGGTTACAAGATCGATATCACCAAGACCATCGTTAAGAGAGCGATCATATCCCTTAAATAGACTTTACCTCCATTTTCTTCATAATGGGAGCAGGAAGAAACCCCCTTCCTGCTCCTCCTTTTTTATTCAGATGACTTAAGACTAATGTCCTCGTTTTTTACTATAATAAATGTATGCACAGAGTAGTGATTACGGGACTGGGGGCGGTCACTCCCCTCGGTCATGATATAGATTCCACCTGGACCAATCTCATCTCAGGTGTTTCAGGTATCGGTAAGATCACCAGTTTTGATCCTTCTTTCACCAAGGTCAGCGTTGCAGCTGAAGTGAAGGATTTCGATCCTGTTGACTACATCGATGAAAAGACGGCCATGCATACTGACCGTTTTGCTCAGTTCGCCATCGTTGCGGCATCTGAAGCACTGGATGATTCCGGTCTCGACGCATCGGAATACGATGACATCTCCGTTATCCTCGGATGCGGCATGGGAGGACTGTCTACCATGTTGGAACAGACGCAGGAACTCTTTGATACTGACCGTATGAGTGCTTTTTCTGTTCCCATGATGATCAATGATTCTGCTGCTTCTGCCGTATCGATCTACTACGGATTAAAAGGCCCCAATTTCGCAGTCACTTCGGCCTGTTCTTCTTCAAACGACGCCATCGGCATCTCGTATGAACTCATAAGGTCAGGTTCATCTGATGTCATCCTTACCGGAGGAGCAGATGCTGTCGTAAATGAATTGGGCATTGCCGCTTTTGATGCTTCCCGCGCACTATCTCATGGTACCGATAAGACCGCATCTTCTCCTTTTGATTCCAAACGCGACGGTTTCGTTATCGGGGAGGGCAGTGTCATCCTCATACTGGAAGAACTGGATCATGCCGTTGCCAGAGGAGCCAAGATCTATGCTGAGATCCTTTCATATGGTGCTACCAGTGACGCCTATCATGTCACTAAGCTGACTGAAAATGCTGAAGGGCTCCAGAAGGCAATCAGAAAAGCACTCGACAGGGCAGGTCTAAAGTGTTCCGATATCGATTACATCAATGCCCACGGTACTTCGACAAAGCTCAATGATATCAATGAGACTAAGGCATATAAAGAGGTCTTTGGTGAATCTATCAAAGATATCCCTGTATCTTCTACCAAGTCTATGACCGGACATATGATCGGAGCATCCGGTGCCATGGAGGCGGCAGTCTGCATAAAGACTATCGTGACCGGTATGATCCCTCCCACTATCAATCTCACATCCCCTGACCCGGAGTGCGATCTGGATTATGTTCCGAACATGGCACGCCGTAAGGATGTCAGGATCGCGCTTTCCAGTTCGATGGGATTCGGCGGACATAACAGTGTCCTCCTGATCGGAAGGTATGATGGATAATAATTACCGCTGGCAGGTCTTTCCGCCTGTTCCTGATGAATGTGAAATCTCGAAAGATAAGTATCCGCCGCTTGTCAGACAGATCCTGTATAACCGCGGAGTAAAGACACAAAAAGAAGCCGATGTCTTCATGTCAGTCGAGAAGGGAGATTATTACGATTCTTCTCTGCTTCCTAATATCCAGCAGGCGACATCACGTATCTACTCGTCTTTGATGATGGGGGACACTATTGCGGTCTACGGAGACTTCGATGTTGATGGCATCACAGCTTCATCCGTAATGTATAAAGGTCTGAAGAAACTGGGAGCCGATGTCATGGTTTATATCCCGCACCGCGGTGACGAAGGGCATGGACTCAATCAGCAGGCAATCTCGGAACTCATCAGTAAAAACGTGAAACTCATCGTGACTGTCGATTGCGGAGTGTCCAGCTATGATGAGATCGATTCTTTCAAAAAGAAAGTGGATTTCGTCGTAACCGACCATCATCTTCCTCCTGAAAAGCTGCCTCCTGCTGTCGCCATCGTTGATCCTTATCTTCCTGAGTCCCAGTATCCATTCAAGGATATCTGCGGAGCGGCAGTGGCTTTCAAAGTGCTCTCATTCCTTTATCGTATGATAGGGAAGGAAAACGAAGTGTGGCAGTTCATCGATTACGCTGCGCTCGGTACTATTGCTGATGTTATGCCGCTGTTGGACGAGAACCGCTATATCGTTCAGAGAGGTATCGAGAGCCTTAAGCACTGCACTCATCCCGGGATCAATGAGATTATGCGTCTTTCCAAGATCGATAAGGATAAGCTCGATGCTGAAGCAGTTTCCTGGTATATCGCGCCGCGCCTTAATGCTGCCGGCCGAATGGATCATGCCAATAAGGCTTTTGATCTTTTGACCACGGATGATCTGGATGCTGCGGCTGCATTGGCTTTTGAGATGGAAGAACTCAACAAAGAAAGACAGAAGCTTACCACTGCATTCTGTACTATCGCATCCGACCAGGTCAAAGACAAAGTCGGTAAAGAGTACATCATGATAACCGGACATCCGGAGATACCGACAGGCATTGCCGGTCTTGTTGCCGGACGTCTATGTGATAAATATGGCCTTCCGGCTATCATCATGCATTACGATGAAGAGTATGCTCATGGTAGTGCCAGGAGTGTGGCAGGATTCGATATCACGGAAGCCATGGCCAAGTGTTCGGATATCCTCGTCCAGTACGGCGGGCACTCACAGGCTGGCGGTTTTACGGTCGCTATGAACAAGCTCGATGAATTTACCGCCAGGATGTCAGAATTTGCTCGTGAAGAGCTGGAGGGTGCTGATATGCGTCCGACACTTTCCATCGATGCAGTATGTGATCTGCGTGAAGTCGATATGGGTACTTTTGAATCTATCTCGACACTTGCCCCATTTGGGTTCTGCAACCAGGCTCCGCTGTTCCTCTCAACGAATGTCAGACCGCAGGAGCTCAGGGTCATGGGGACTGGGGAAAAACATCTTAAGTTCAAGGGCATACAGGGCAGTGTGGGCCGTGAGTTCGTCGGCTGGGGATACGGTCCGCAGTCAAATGAGTTCAACAGACCTCTCGATATCGTCTACACTATCGAAGTGAACGAATGGCGCGGGACCAAATCGATCAATCTGATCATCAAAGACCTTTCGTATAGTTCGACGCTTTAGATCGATCACGCGGATAATGATTCAGTAAGCTGTTCCGTGCTTATTACATCAGCATATTTGAGACTGAGATCTAAAAGTGTCATCTCATGGATGGTTGGAAACCTGTCCTGAACACATTCTTCCGGAATTATCACATTCAGTCTCCGTGAGAAGGCATCGATCACTGTTGCTCTGACACATCCGCTCGTTACGAATCCTGTTACTATAACTGTCTGGATCCCCAGTCTGGTTATGATTTCGTCAAGTTCTGTCCTGAAGAATGCACTGGGGCAGACCTTATCGATCACAATGTCGTTTTCTGCTATGGGTAAAGCTATATCTGAGGCATTTTCGGGGAGTACCATGGCAGCGCCTCCCGCTTTCTTCATGAAAGGATTCTCTTCAGGACGGCTGCTGGCGATTGCCCGTGTGAAGATGATGGGGATATCTTTCTGCCGGCACTGTGCTATGACCTTTTTTATCGGATCCAAGGCCTTCCATGCATTATGACCAAGTGCCAGACGCGATGTCTTTATCGCTTCCAGCGTTGGAAGATCGAGCCCGATGAATTTGTTCTGAACGTCAATTACTAAAAGTGCGGTCTTGCCTTCGATGCCGCATTTCTTGCCGAACCCTGCTTCTTCAATGATTTGGAGTTCTTCTTCTGTCAAAAGTTCTCTCTTCATGCTGACAGGATAAAAGATAGTGTTTTTGATGGTAAAGGGATGATTGGTCCCAATACTTCCGACTGAAATATCTGTATCATAGTTCCATTACTTCTGTTAAGGAACGAACTGATGATGACTTATGATGATTATTTGGAACTGATCAAGACCCGCAGGAGCATCCGCTCTTTCAGTGATGAGCCGGTCAGTATCGAGGATATAAATAAGTGTATCGAAGCCGGACGCTGGGCTATGTCTGGCGGTAATGCCCAGCCGTGGGATTTTGTAGTAGTTACCCAAAAAGAGATGATCGAAAAACTCATTCTTGCCAAGGATGAAGTGCATTCTGAGCTTTATGCCATCGAGCAGACCCGCAAGGATGAATATCAGATGCCGGCACTCAAGAATGAAAAGTCATATCTTCCGTTCAAAGATGCTCCGGCACTCATTGTTGTTTTGGCAGACCGCAGGGCATATCAGGCAACGCTTTTGGCGGCGCAGTTCGTTATGATCGAAAACCAGCCCGGCACTATCTTCCACAAGGGAGTAGGGAACGCGACTCAGAATATCATCACAGCGGCACATTCTTTAGGTATCGATTCCGCGTGGCTGAGTGTGGATAAGCTCTGGGAATATTCGATCAAGGAGTATCTTGATATCCCGCATATCTATGAGGTCCCGACGGTGATCGCGCTGGGACATGCCAACTATGAACCCGGCAAGGGCGTCCGCAGAGATTTTGATTCGATGGTCCACTACGAAAAATATGACAGATCCAAATTCCGTACAGGGAAAGATATCACAGACTTTATCAAAGGTCTGCGCGTCAGGACTGATAAATCTTATAACGCTAAAGAATTGTTCGATAAATAAAAAACATCCCTGGGAGACTGCTCTCTCAGGGATGTTTAATGATCCTTTGATTATTCGACTGAGACCAGTTCGATCTGGAAATTCAGTTCTTTGCCCGCCATCTTGTGATTGGCATCGAAGACGATGGTGGTCCTGTCTTTTGAAATGACCTTTACCGGGACGGGGCGGCCACTGGGACTGGAAAGGTAGACTTCCTGTCCGACTTCCAGTCTGTCTGCTCCGGGCAGCATATTAACATCGAACGTCATGATGTTGTTGGGATCCGATTCACCGTATGCATCTTTGGGCATGAGGTGGACATTGACGATGTCGCCGACGTTCATATCTTTGACGGCGTCGTCAAAACCTTTGATCATCATGCCGGCTCCGCAAACGAATTCGATGGGTTCGCCTCTGTCATATGATGAATCGAACTGGGTACCGTCATTGAACGTGCCCTTGTAGTGTACTTTGCATTTTTTATTCAGATTGCTCAATTGAGTATCTCCTTAATTCGTATGGACTGATTTTACCATATATCACTTTGATTAAATCCTGTTGCTCCTGTTGACTGTAAGATTATCAACTCGTTAGAATTTATACATAAACAACTCTTATTAAACCTATAAACAATCATAAGTGTTTTGGTCTTTCGGAGAGGTCTAAAGTGAAGAAAGTATTATCGATATTGATGGTTCTTGTGCTTCTTGTCTCATCCTTGGGCATTGTTTCCTGCAGCTCAAGCGACGAGATAACGGCTACTCAGATCTTCGAACGTATCATTTCCGGGGAGACCATTCCAAAATATATCCATTTCGCTGCTGAGGATCTTATCAGTCAGTATAACTATGTGAAGTTCTACTATAAGAATGATGACAATCGTGCTTTTAAGGCGGACTATCTGACGACTGCGCTCTATTCTAATTCGGATTCTGCTAAAAGGAGAGCCGATGCTTTGGCACGTACCTACAAGGATGCTGTCATTCAGGACGGATGTCTTGTGATCCTTTATGAAGAAAAGGAATTCATCGAGAACGAGCGCAACTTCATGGAGACCCTTGAACAGACTCGTGATACATATATTAACGATGAGTACACTGAGATCTTCTTTGAGCACGAGGGCGGCAAGAAGACCGATTATTATCAGTTCTTTGAGCGCTATATTGCAGGCGATGATGTCACGAAGTATATCCCCTTTGGTGCTGACGGTCTGGTCAGCCAGTATGAATTCATCAAACATTACTATCATGAGGGTGATAACAAGGCCTATCAGACACTGTTCCTTACCGGTATGTCATTCGAATCCGAAGAGGCTGCGCAGAAACGCTATACCTCTCTTGCCAGGACTTACAAAGATGATGTGGTCATCGACGGTACCCGTGTCTATATCAATCAGTTCCATCAGTATTCGGACTATGACATGAGTTATAAGAACAGTTTTGATGAAGTCAGAGAAAACATGCTCGAGACCGGTTATCGAGAGACGACAGACAGAGCAAACCTTTAGGAGCTTTTTGTGAGTAAAAGAATTATTTCATTAATAATGTGTTTGGGTGTCATCGGTGCACTTATCCTTTCGGGATGCTCATCTGATACGAAGTCCAATTCCGACTATTCCCAGGTATTTGAACGGATCATATCCGGAGATCAGATTGCTGAATATATACCCTTCGGCGCGGATGGGCTTGTAGCTGAATATGAGTATGTTGAGCATATCTATCATTACGGCGATGCGCGAGCCTGGCAGACTCTTTTCCGTACAGCCTTTATCTATGATTCTGTTGAAGCAGCATCCAAGCGTTTTACTTCTTTGAAACGTACTTATAAAGATGACGCTGTCCAGGTCGGGAACGTCCTGTACGTCAATCAGTTTTTTGTTTATGACAACAAGTATTCCAGCAATGACGGTCAGAAATCATATGATGATCTGTTTGATTACATGGCAGATTACGAATATGTTCTGATCCGAGCTGAAAGAGACTAACTAGAAAAGAAAGGAGAGAAGATGAAGAAATTATGCCTGATACTTTGTTCGGTCGTGAGTATCATGGGGCTGGTATTGTTCTCTGGCTGCATGTCTGAGACTAAGACTACCGATGACATCTCTCAGATCTTCGAACGTATCATATCAGGAGATCAGATCGCTGAGTATATACCTTTCGGTGCAGAAGGTTTGATCTGTGAATATGAATATGTGGAGCATGTCTACCATGTGGGTGACAGCAAAGCATATCTTTCTATATTCAGGACTGCTTTTATCTATGATTCCGAAGAATCGGCAAGCAAACGTTTTACTTCTTTGAAGCGAACGTATAAGGACGATGCTGTTCAGGTCGGCAATGTCCTTCTCGTCAACCAGAATTTTATCAATACCAATGTCGGCACAATCACCGGCGGACAGCGCACCTATAACGAATTATTTGAATACATGGATGAGCACGGTTACGTATTGATCGAGCCTGAGAAACCGTAATTTAAGGAGATACTATGAAAAAGATTTTTGTTACAATCCTGGCTGTTTTAATGATCCTGTCGTCTTTAGCAGTTTCTGCATGTGGAGGTGCCAAAGAAGACAAGGTGCAGATCTTCGAACGCATTGTTGCTGAAAATGGTATCCAGAAGTATGTCACAGAAGGTACTGACGGACTCGTCAGTCAGTATGAGAGGATCGAATATTCATATAAGGGCAGTGCAAACAAAGCCTATAAGACTTTCTACAATACCGTGATGATCTATCTTACCGAATCTCAGGCTAAGGCCAGATTCGATGCTCTCAAGGCAACTTATGGTGATGATATCAAGATCATGGGACGAGGCGTCTATATTAACCATGAGGTAATTGGAGATGTAGACAAGAATAAGGACGAACTTCAGACCTATCTTGGCGGTTTGGATTTCTTCCTCGTGCCTGAACCTGTCGAAGAAAGCAAATAGTACTTTTTCATAAATCCCCTCCTTTAAGAAGGCCGCGCAACTGCGGCCTTCAAATTATGTATCTATATGCATAAAAACTTTTATTGACATGATTAAACTATTTAATAATAATTGCACTTAAAGACTCTTGATGGAGCAGATTGATATGAATTATGTCGGTATTGATATGGGATCGACCTGTACAAAGGTCATTGTCATGGATGAATCTCAGAAGATCATCTTTCATAAGGTGATGCCGACCGGATGGAACTGTATCGAAACTGCTCAGTCGATCCTTGAGATGCTTGAAGAGCAGGGGATCAAGAGAGAACAGTTCAAATGTGTCGCCACCGGCTATGGCCGGATTTCCGTTCCTTATATGGACAAAGCTATCACAGAGATATCTTGCCATGGTAAGGGTGCTTGCTATCTCTTTGGAGAAAAGGATTTCACTGTTATCGATATCGGCGGTCAGGATACTAAGGTCATCGAGATCGCAGGCGGTGCCGTCAAGAACTTCAATATGAATGATAAGTGTTCAGCTGGTACAGGTAAGTTCCTGGAGATCATGGCTGCGACACTCGGTCTCGGCCTTAATGACCTTTGCGAATTGAGCAGGGAGAGTAAGAACCACATCGTGATCTCTTCGATGTGTACCGTTTTCGCAGAGTCGGAAGTGGTCTCCTTGATCGGTCGTGGTACCGAGAAAGCCGACATCGCTTATGCGGTCGTCGAATCTATCGTTAATAAAGTCCATGGTCAGCTTGGAAAGATCGCGCCGAAGAATTCGGTCGTAAGACTTACCGGCGGTCTTTGTGAAGCCCCTTATATCATCGAAGCCATGAGCAAGAAACTTGATACTGAAGTCAAGTCTGACCCAATGGCTCGTTATGCAGGTGCAATTGGTGCAGCCCTTTATGCGACTGCAATCAAATAAGAATCGAGGATAGGTAAAAATGGAGCAACAATTACCAAAGAATTTTGAAGCTTATGCTGAAGGCCGTAAGAACGGCTTCCTCAAGATCAAGAGCGTCAAAGAGAGCGGAAGAAACGTTGCAGGCTATTTCTGTACGTTTGCACCTCTCGAGATCTTCGATGCGGCCAATGTCCTGGCTGTATCCCTCTGCGGTATGAGCGGGGAGACGATTCCGGATGCTGAAACAGAGCTTCCTAAGAACATCTGCCCCTTGGTCAAATCCAGCTACGGTTTTGCTCTGGCTGAAAAGTGCCCTTATACCTATTATGCCGATATGATCGTCGGCGAGACGACCTGTGATGCCAAGAAGAAGATGTATGAGAGACTGGGAAAGCTCAAGGATATGTATGTCATGCAGCTCCCTCAGGGCGTCGATGAGGCTTACGCCAAGCCGATGATGGTCAAGGAAGTTAAACTCCTTGCCAAGTATGTCGAGAAGAAGTTTGGAGTCACTATCACTGACGAAGCTCTTAGGAAAGCGGCCGTAAAACGTAATGAATACCGACATGCACTTGTCGAACTGATGGAATTACAGACCGAAGTTCCTGCGCCGGTTCCTTCTGTACAGCTTTATAAATTCATGGACAGCATCAAGTTCAACTTCGATCTCGATGCTGCAATCGCCTCTGTACATGAGTTAGTTGCCAAGATCAAAGCTGAGAAGGCTCCTAAAGAGAATGAAAAAAGGATCATGGTCACCGGATGTCCTATCGGCGGCGTTTTGGATAAGGTCGTGGGGGCCATCGAGAATAATGGCGGCCGTGTAGTCTGCTATGAGAACTGCTCAGGCATCAAGGCGACCCGTTGCTATGTCGATACCGATGCTCCCGATATCTACGAAGCTTTGGCCGATGCTTATATGAAGATCGGCTGTTCTGTCATGACTCCCAATCCCCGCAGAATGGAGAACATCCCCAATCTGGTCAATGAATTCAAGGTCGACGGTATCATCGATGTGACGCTTCAGACCTGCCATACCTATATGATCGAGACTCGTGCGGTACGCAAACTCTGTGAAGGGATCGGCAAGCCGTATATGTCCCTTGAGACTGACTACTCACATTCTGATGATGGTCAGATCGATACCCGAATCGCTGCTTTCTTAGAGACGATATAAAGATGCTTTGTAAGAAACTGTCTGTCATAGTCACCTTCCCCAATACTACTTCAGCATTGGCAATGGAGGATATGTGCAAGAAGAACGGGATCCCTGGGGAGATCGTTCCCGTACCTGATGCCATCACGGCAGGGTGTGGCTTTGCATGGAAGGCAGACGTTTCATGTCATGAAGCTATCAAGACATTTGTCGAAGAAAACAATTTGAAATATTCCGAGTTCTATGAACTTGAGATCTGATTAACCAAGGAGAATCTGAAATGAGCAACGAAGAAGAATTCCAAAGCATAATGGATGAGTTCCGAGATGCAAAGAAGAATGCCAGCCTCTTCTGCAAAGGTGCATCTGAGCGCGGAGACGTCGTCATCGGATCGTTCTGCCAATATGCTCCGACAGAGATAATCCGTGCCGCTGGTTTCTACAATGTTATCCTTTGCGGTTTTAATTATGACCCCGCCGTTCCTTTGGCTGAGACTGAGCTGCCTGCTAATCTCTGCCCTTTGATCAAGTCCAGCTACGGTAATATCCTGGGCAAGACCTGTCCTTTTGCATTCTATTCGGACCTGATCGTAGGTGAGACCACATGTGATGGTAAGAAAAAGATGTACGAGATGCTTCAGGAACTTAAACAGATGCATGTGATCCATCTGCCGAATGTCCCTGATAAGGAACGCTCGATGGAAGGCTGGGAGTCGGAGCTCCATCGTTTCAAGGAAGCTCTTGAGGAACGATTCAATGTCAAGATCACTGACGAACAGCTTAAGAATACCATCAAGACTCTCAATAAAGAACGTTCCTATAATGCCCGTATGTATGAACTGGGAAAACTCGACCCTCCGGCTATGACCGGCGTCCAGATGCGAAATGTCCTGACAGCCGAATACTTCATGCTCGATGAGAAAAACAAGGCTGTAAAGTCCGAGCGAATGCTGGAACTTGCAAAGCAGCTTTGGGATGAAGGCAAAGGTCCTTATAAGAAAGATGAGCATCCCGTAAGGATCCTTGTCAGCGGCGCAGGTCTTGATGGCGTACTTGATAAGACTATCAACGTTATCGAAGAGCTGGGAGCCGCCATTGTCTGCTATGAAGGCTGCTGCGGCATCATGAACATGCGAAGACCTATCGATGAGAACGACCCTGACCCGATCCACGCCATTGCAGATAAGTATCTTGAAGTACCTTGTGCTGTCATGAGCCCGAACGCACGAAGATTCGAACAGTTCAGAAATGTATTGGACGAATGGAAGGTCGACGGCGTTATCAGCATCACGGTTCACGCCTGCAGTCCCTTTGATATCGAGAGCAGGGCACTCGAAGATATCTGCAATGAGAATGATATGCCCTTCCTGCACGTCCGAACTGACTACTCACCTGGTGATGAAGGACAGGTAAGGACACGTATTGAAGCATTTATCGAGATGCTTCAAGCCAAAAAGAACGGCTAGTTTCTTTTGCACTAATGAGTTCTTTTCAATAGTGGGGGACAGTCTGCTCCTCCACTATTTTTGTTTCCCAAACTATTAAATAATTATTAATTATCAAAAGAATTACGCCTAATGTGATAAACAAAATTTTAATTGACTACAAAAAAGACTTATACTAGACTTTAGCTATGGAAAATGAAGAAATCTTAGAAAACAACGAGCTGACGCTCGATGAGCTCCAGGCAAAGGAGATGAAGGAAAAGACCAAGTTCCAGAAGATCCTTGACCATGTGACCTGTTTCCTGCCCATCATCGTCGGCTTTATCGCGATCCTTGAATACAAGTTAGTCCCTAATGTACCGGAGTTCTATAATCCGAAACCCAATACCTATATCACGTTCCTTCTTATTCTGATGGGCATCTTCTTCAGCCTCTATGTTGTGAGTCTCTTCCTGAAGAGGAAATCTTTTTTCAACACCGTTCTTCATAAGGCACCGCTTACAGCTGCGGTTTTTGCTTTCCTTATCTTGTATGATTGTCTGACCCTAAAATCGAATTATCTGCTTTATCCGTTCTTCCCCTGGTTCAATGACATCCTGAACGCCATGATAGGGGATGCGGCATTCCTTCTTGAGTGTTCTCTCAACACTTTGAAGCTCCTCTTCTATGGTTATTTCTCCGGCGTTCTCGTCGGTCTTATCACCGGTATCATCTGCGGTTATTCCAAGAAAGCAGAGTACTGGGTCGATCCTTTGATCAAGATCCTTGGTCCTATCCCCACTGCGACCTGGATCCCCTTGATCATGGTCATCGCATCCACGCTTTTCAAAGGCTGCGTCTTCATCGTTGCGCTCGGTGTCTGGTTTGCTGTCACCACCGCCACTATGACTGGTATCAAGAGCATCGACAAGGCTTATTTCGAAGCAGCCCAGAACATGGGATGTGATTCTAAACAGCTTATTTTCAAGATCGCAATTCCTGCTGCGGTCCCCAATATCTTCCAGGGTATGACTCAGGGTATGAGTTCTGCCTGTGTCGCTTTGATGGTTGCTGAAATGATCGGTGTAGAGTCCGGTCTTGGCTGGTACATCGTTTGGGCCAAGGCCTGGGCCAATTACAGCAAGATGTATGCCTCCATCATCATCATCTGTATCATCTTCACCGTTGTGACTCAGACACTGGCTTTCATCCGACGCAGAGTACTTAGATGGCAGGAGGGCTTAGTAAGATAATGGCTGCTATTGAGCTTAAACTCGATCATGTATCCAAGTCCTTCGCCAAGAAGGAAAGCAAATCAGTTATCAATGTCCTTCAGGATATCAATGCATCTTTCCACGAAAATGAGTTCATTTCCATTGTGGGTACTTCCGGTTGTGGTAAATCTACTCTTCTTCGCTTAGTTGCTGGTTTCATTAATCCCACTGAAGGCAAGATCATCATGAACGGTGAGGAAGTCACTAAGACTGAGCCTAACCGTGGCATGGTCTTCCAGAAACCTACGCTTTTCCCGTGGCTCACTGTAGGACAGAACATCGCTTTTTCCCTGAAAGCACAGGGAATCTATAAAGAAAATGCTGAACGTGTCGATGAGATGCTCGAGCTCATCGGTTTGGCTGATTTCAAAGATGAGTTTCCAGCTCGTCTTTCCGGTGGTATGGCTCAGCGTGTAGCCTTGGCTCGTACCATTATCAACCAGCCGGATGTCCTTCTTCTCGATGAGCCTCTGAGCGCACTTGATGCCTTCACTCGTATGAATATGCAGGACGAAGTTCTTGCGATCTGGAAACTTAGGAAGCAACTTGTTTTGATGGTCACTCACGATGTCGATGAGGCAATTTATATGGGGACCAAGGTCGTCGTCATGGATAAGAATCCTGGACGGATTTCCAAGATCATCCCCATTGAATTGGATTATCCGCGTGATCGAACATCGAAGCAATTTGTAGATTACCGAATTGAAATCTTGAACACTCTTCATTTCGGTAATAAATAAAAACGAAGAAAAAAGGAGAGCGTCCAAACAATGAAAAAGGTATTATCCGCGTTGCTTTGTGTGGTCATGATCCTTGCAGTCGTCGGTTGTGGCGGCGGTAAGACCAAGACTACCGAACCTACAAAGACTACCGAACCTTCCGGCGAGAAGACTATCGCCGAACTGCTCAAAGCAGAACCTGCCTATGGCACTACCATCTATTATGAATATGATACTGGTAACTGTACCATGGCTCCTCTTTTCGCAGCCCTTCTTGGCTATTATGATGAATATGGCTTGAAGGTCGAAGGTCTCAAGGGTAATGAGATCAAGGCTGCTCTTGGTACCAATAAAGTTCAGTTTGGTGTCCATCATGTATCCAATCTCTTGGTTCCTATCACCAATGGTACTCCTATGGTATTCACCACTGGTGCTCAGACCGGTTGTAAATCACTCTATGTCCTCGCCGATTCCGGTATCAACAGCACTGCTGACCTCAAAGATAAGAAAGTATCTCCTCCTGAAGGTATCGGTACCGCTGACTACAACATTCTTTGCCGAATGTATATGAAAGATGGAATCAATCCTCTTGATATGCACTATGAAGTTGTTGAAACTTCCGCTTGTATCCAGGCTATGAAAGACGGCAAGATCGCCGGCGCCATCCTGACTGACTACTATGCTTACAAGTTCGTCAAGAACGGTACCCTCAAATGCATCCGATCCCTTACTTGGGATAAAGATTTCCTTGATGAACCTTGCTGCGTCCTCGCATTCAATGCTGGTTGGGCTAAAGCCAATCCTGTTCACACCTATGTCCTCACCAAGGCCTGCCGAGACGTATCCAACTGGATCACTGAGAACTGGGATGAAGCCACTCAGATGCTCATCGACAACCACTGCACTTCTTCCGATGACTTCGCAATGAACAAAGAACTTCTCATGTCCCAGGATTTCGGTATCACTGATGCCAAGGTTGAAGCTGCTCTTCGCAACATCATCGCCGACTACATTTCCGTCGGTCTTATCGAAAAGTACAACGAAAACCAGGTCGAGGAAGTTCTTAACCTCGTTTGGAATCCTGTTCTTAAGAATAACTACAAGAAATAAGTTTTCTTAGATAGTTGATTGTAGGGGAGTAGCAAAACATGTTTTGCTACTCCCCTTATTAGCAAAAAGAAGGTGAAATAATTATGTTTAAATTGATATCCAGCGCTGTCGATCTGATCCTTGGTCTTCTGTTGGCTATCGGTCCTTGGACGCTGTTTAAGGTCTGCGGAACAGCTGAGAAGGTAATGAAGTGTCACTACAGCGCACAGGCTGTGACCGTACTCGGTGTCGTTTTGATTCTTTTTGGCTTGATCAGATTGTTGCTTGATAACCGCAAGAAGCTCTCATCTGCTGCCAACAGCATCGTTGTATATGCTGCTGCCATTGCTGTGCCTGCATTCGTCATCGGCGGATGTGCAAATTCAGCTATGCATTGTCAGAAAGTTGCTTTCCCTTGCATTTATGCGATTTGTGCAGTTGGGATTGTTGTACAGCTTGTTGCTTTCCTCAAGGCTCGTAAGGACGACTAACGTATGAGTGAGATCAAGCGGAAACCGCTGTCTATACTCGAAATCGCAAAACGTAATCTCAGTCATAAAAAAATCCGTACCGTCATTATGACGGCATTCGTGTTTATCCTTGCCAGTTCTATTTTTATCAGTACTATCCTCGTAGATAGTATGACAGCAGGTATCAATAAGACTGTTGACCGGATCGGCGCTGACGTTATAGTCGTACCGCAGGAAAGTGAAGACAGCATACGATCATCTCTTTTCCTTGGTAATTCGTGTACTGTATATACGGACAGCAGTTATTTCGATGTTATCAAAGATGTTGAAGGCATTGAGATTGCTTCGCCCCAGCTTTATCTCGCTTCCCTTGAAGCCGAATGCTGCGGCATCGCGACTCAGATTATCGCTTTCGATCCTGAAACCGACTTTATCGTCAAACCTTGGCTGGATGATATCAAGTATCCCAAGCTGGGTTATGGCGAGGTGATTTCCGGTTGCGAGATCACCACTGAAGTAGGGGACTATATCAAGTTCTTTGACAAGGAATTTAAACTTGTCGGCAAACTCGAACAGACCAATACCAGTTATGATTACTGCGTATTTATGGACTTTGAGACTGCCAAGATAATCCTTAACACTGATACGATGCAGATGATCGTTGACTATGCCGATCCCAATTCGGTCATTTCCTCTGTCATGATCAGAATCAAAGATGGTTATGATCCTGCTTCAGTAGCCAGATATATAACTTATAAATTGAAGATTCCTATGAAGGCATATACCGCTAATGGCATGTTTGCAGTTTTGACTGAAAATCTTGCTCAGATCACTAGTTTCAGCAATATCTTGAACATCCTGCTGTTCATTACTGCAGTCCTTGCACTGGTCTGTATCTTTACGATCACGATCAATGAACGAAGGCACGAGTTTGGTGTTCTGATCTCCCTCGGTGCAAAGAGCTCGCAGATAATTGAAATGGTCATACTTGAAGCCGTCTTCATCGGTCTTTTGGGTGGTGTCATTTCTCTGGCCTTGATGGGAACCATCGTATTCATTTTCCACACTTCACTTGCCGAACTTTTGAAAGTTCCGTATATCGTCTCTGATGTTGCGGTCATCCTTCCTCTCATTGCAAAGTGTTTGATCATCTCTTTGATTACCGCGGTCTTGGCTTCACTCTATTCGGCTATAAGAATCGGCAGAGCAGAGCCTTATAGTTTGATAAAGGGGGATGAGTAAGATGCTTTTGAATGTTGAAGGACTAACTAAGAAATATGTCCGCGGCGGAGTTGAATTTGCTGCTGTCGACGATGTCTCTTTCTCATTGAATGAGGGGGAGTTTGTTTCAGTCGTCGGTCATTCCGGTTGCGGTAAATCGACACTGTTCAGCGTCATCGCTGGTCTTGTTGAACCGACATCTGGAAAAGAGGTATTTGATGGTGTTGAGTTCTTTAGCCTTTCCGATAATGAAAAGGCACAGTGTAGGAATACTAAGCTTGGCTATATCCTGCAGGGACAGAATCTTCTACAGAACTTCACCGTCATTGAGAATATCTGTATGCCGCTCTCACTGGGAAAGACAGGTATAGATAATGCCAAAATCGAGGATGTACTTGAAACTTTCGGTCTTACAAATGTGGCCAAAGAGTATCCTGTAAATCTTTCAGGCGGTGAACAGCGCAGGGTATCGATTGCAAGAACGCTGGTCCATTCTCCGAAACTCATTATTGCTGATGAACCTACCAGTAACCTGGACCCGACTAACAGCCAGATAATCATCGATGCTTTCAGAAAAGCCTGCCGTGAAGGCGCTACAGTCTTGATGAGCTCCCACAACATTGCTCTGGCGGATACTGCTGATCGTCAGTTCAAGATGGCGAATGGGAAACTGTCAGTCTAATCAAGAATTGCTATCTTTGAAAGTGAAAAAAAAGGGTTGCTCAGCAACCCTTTTTTACGTATTTTGTTTGGTTTTCTCTGCGTGTTAAAATTATTAACACCTTTTCGGGGGAGTGTTGGAATTGGCAGACAAGCATGACTTAGGATCATGTGCCGAGAGGCGTCGGGGTTCGAGCCCCCGCTCCCCCATTCAATTATCTCAGTGTACAGCTGGATAGTGGAATATCTGTCCTAGGATTGGCTGATTTTTCAGCATACAGATAGAATACGTTGGCATCAGATTCGTCGATGATCGATTCGAGGATGGGATGACGGCGCATCTTGAGGAATCTTTCCATACTGCGCTTGTTTCCTACGTCTCCCCATACTTTCATGACCTGTCCGGCAGTCATCTTATCAAGCTGCTCCTGCATCATCTTAAGCGGTTCAGGGCAGGTGAGTCCGCGGGCATCTACTGTGCCTACTATTTCATATTTTTCTTCCATATCGAGTAACCCCCTTCGATACGTAAATAATACGTTTCTATTATATAACACTGTTTTCTGTCGGATAATGTGATTTTAGTTATCAAAACTACAAATAAATAAATATATTTTACTATTGACATGCATTATTTTTATGAATAAGATTAAGCCAAAATACTTTTAAAGGGGTGGATCATGTCTACTTTTTTCAAGCAAAGTAAGTGGATCATCCTGGCAGGTGCACTCTTTGGTTGCCTTGGTGCATTAGCAGTAAACCTTGGCAATCCTTCCAACATGGGTATCTGTGTTGCCTGTTTCATGCGCGACATTGCCGGTGGTCTCAAACTCCAGAATGCAGCCATCGTCCAGTATCTCCGCCCTGAGATTATGGGTTTTGTCCTTGGCGCATTCATCTCAGCCCTGGCTTTCAAAGAATGGAAGCCTCGTGGCGGCTCATCTCCCATCGTTCGTTTCGTAATCGGTATCTTCGTCATGTTCGGCGCCTTGGTTTATCTTGGCTGCCCTGTTCGAATGATGCTCCGAATGAGCGGTGGCGACCTCAGCGCCTTCATCGCTCTCGCCGGTCTGGTTGCCGGTATTCTTGTTGGTGTAGTCTTCCTTAAGAAAGGCTTCTCCCTTGGTAGAGCAGGTGAAGTTTCCAAGGTCGCAGCATCCATCATGCCGATCGTCATGCTCGTCCTCTTGGCCTTCCTTGCAATCGCTCCTTCCTTCATCGCATTCTCTGAATCTGGTCCTGGTTCCCTCCATGTCAACTGGATTCTCGGCCTTGCCCTCGGTGCAATCGTTGGTTTCGCAGTTCAGCGAACTCGTTTCTGCTCCATCGGCGGTTGGAGAGACATCTTCTTGGCTAAAGATTTTTATCTTTTCAGCGGTTTGATTGCATTCATCGTTGCAGCTCTCCTTACTAACCTCATCGCTGGTAACTTCGGTGAAGGTGGTCTTGTTACCACTATCGGTTCCCGAACTGTTGATGTCTTCTACAAGGCTGGTATTCATGGTCAGCCTATCGCTCTTCCTTATGCTGATGTTGAGGGTTCCACTTCATTCTTCGGCACTGCTGTTGCTCAGTACATCTTCTCCTTCCTCGGCTTTGTCGTGGTCGGTCTTGGTTGTACCATGCTCGGCGGTTGCCCTCTCCGCAACCTCATCCTTTCAGCTGAAGGTGATACCGATGCTGGTATCGCAGTCTTCGGTATGATCATCGGTGGCGCTCTCGCTCACAACTTTGCTATCGCTTCTTCTGGTGCTGGCATGGGCGCTAACGGCGGCATCGCTGTTATCATTGGTCTGGTATTCTTGCTCGTTCTCGGTTTCACTGCCAGAGAAAAAGCATAGTCAATAGATATGTA
>JAEEOC010000035.1 GCA_016284035.1 Dehalococcoidales bacterium | reverse complement strand
GGAGTGGAATAACCTTGAAAAAAGCAGAGTTATCCGCAGTCGCAAAACCCGTTATCCCACACAAATCGTATTCCCGTGTGGTCCCCGTCATGGATGTTCCTAACCTGATCGATGTGCAGTTAGATTCATATCGATGGTTTCAGGAAGAGGGCATCAAGCAATTATTAGAAGAGGTCTCCCCAATCAAAGATTTTACCGGCAACAAGCTGGAGCTTTGGTTCGTTGGGTATGAATTCCGCGAACCACGCTATAGCGAAACCGAAAGCGTGGAGCGAGATCAGAATTATTCAATGCCTTTGTACGTAAAGGCACGTCTGGTAGTCAAATCTACCGGCGAGATCAAGGAACCCTTTGATCTGTTCTTGGGCGATTTCCCCATCATGACAGATCACGGCACCTTCATTACCAGTGGTACTGAACGTGTCATCATTTCCCAGCTGCTCCGATCCCCCGGTGTATATTTCACCACCGTCGAGGATCCCGTATCTGGACGAAAGCTCTGTACTGCCAATCTCATCCCCAGCCGCGGTGCATGGCTCGATTTTGAAACATCCGCCAAGGATGTCATTTCCGTCAAGATTGACGGCAAGCGTAAGATCCCCATCACTACGCTTCTCCGTGCGATCGGTTATTCAAGCAATGAAGAGCTCTTCGACCTCTTCCGTGATGTCGATACCGATCTCGATCATCAGTACATCCGCTCCAGCATCGAGCGTGATGCCGCTATCATCGATACCAAGTCGGCTTTGATCGATATCTACCGCAAGGTCCGCCCCGGCGATCCTCCCAATGAGGAAAATGCCAGAAAGCTCCTCACCAATATGTTCTTCGATTCTCAGCACTATGATCTCGGTCAGGTAGGCCGATTCAAGATCAATCGACGACTGGATATCAAGAACGTTTCCAATGACGAACGAACACTGTCCCGTGACGATATGGTCCAGATCGTCCGACACATCATCATGGTCAACAACGGAATGGATCATACCGACGATATCGATCATCTCGGCAACCGACGAATCCGAACCGTCGGCGAATTGGTCCAGAACCAGTTCAGGATCGGTCTGATGCGACTTGAAAGAGTAGCACGTGAACGAATGAGCACTCTTCCTCTCGAGTCCATCACCCCTTCCAACCTCGTCAACATCAGACCGGTGGTTTCCGCCGTCCGTGAATTCTTCTCCTCATCCCAGCTTTCTCAGTTCATGGACCAGACCAACCCGCTGTCTGAACTTACTCACAAACGCCGTCTTTCCGCCATGGGTCCCGGCGGTCTTTCCAGAGATCGCGCTGGCTTCGAAGTCCGAGACGTCCACTTCTCTCATTACGGACGAATCTGTCCTATTGAGACTCCGGAAGGTCCGAACATCGGTCTTATCGGTTCCCTGGCTACCTACGGTTATATCAACCGATTCGGTTTCATCGAGACTCCTTACCGAAAGGTCTACAAGACCATCAAGAATACCGATAAGGATCTCATCGGCCGAACTCTTACTGCTGATGTTAAGGCTGATGCCAAGACCATCCTTGCCAGAGCAGGCAAGGCCGTCACTGAAGCTCAGTTCAAGAAGATCGCTAAGCTTCCTGAATGCGAGATCGCCGTCAAGCCTTATGCCGGTTTCTCTTCTGAATACATGAGTGCCGACATCGAAGATCAGTACTATATCGCTCAGGCTAACTCCAAACTCAATGAAAAGTCCGAATTTACCAGTGACTTCGTCGAAGCCCGTTTCAAGGATCAGTACATGTTCCTTCCTTCCGAACAGGTTCAGTACATGGATGTCTCTCCTAAACAGATTTTCTCTGTTGCGGCATCTTTGATCCCGTTCCTCGAACATGATGATGCCAACCGAGCTTTGATGGGTGCTAACATGCAGCGACAGGCAGTTCCTTTGGTCCTTCCTGAATCTCCGTATGTTTCCACCGGTATGGAAGGCGAGACTGCCCGCTATGGCGGTCAGGTCATCTTTGCCAAGCACGCCGGTACTGTCACTTCTGTTTCCAGTGAACACATCATCATCAAGCGTGATGACAACGGCAAGAACGATGAATATCTTTTGAAGAAATTCGTCCGAACCAACCAGAGCACCTGTATCAACCAGCGTGCCATCGTCAACAATGGCCAGCGGGTCGAAGTCGGTGATGTACTTGCCGACGGTGCCGCTACTGAGAACGGTATCCTCGCTCTCGGCCAGAACGTTACCGCCGCCTTCCTCAGCTGGAACGGTTACAACTACGAAGACGCTATCATCCTGTCTGACCGCATGGTCCAGCAGGATAAATTCACTTCTATCCACATCACTAAACACGAGATCGAAGCCCGAGAGACCAAACTTGGTCCCGAAGAGATCACTTTCGATATCCCCAATGTCGGTGAAGAGAGCCGACGAAACCTTGATGAAGAAGGTATCATCCGCGTCGGTGCTATCGTCAATCCCGGCGATATCCTGGTAGGTAAGATCACTCCTAAGGGTGAGACCGAACTTTCCGCCGAAGAGAAACTGCTCCGCGCCATCTTCAATGACAAGGCCAAGGATGTCAAAGATACATCTCTCCGTGTTCCTCATGGTGAATGGGGTACAGTCATCAACGTACGTGTCTTCTCCCGTGAGAACGGCGATGAACTTCCTGTACGTGTAAATAAGTGGGTCCAGGTCTGGATCGCCCAGCGCCGAAAGGTCTGCGTCGGTGATAAGCTCGCCGGCCGACATGGTAACAAGGGTGTTATCTCCATCGTGGCTCCTGCCGAAGATATGCCGTTCTTACCTGACGGCACTCCGGTCGACATCGTTTTGAATCCTTTGGGCGTACCTTCCCGAATGAACCTCGGTCAGATCATGGAGACCCATCTGGGCTGGGCCGGCAAGAAGCTCGGCTTCAAGACCATCACCCCGGTCTTCGATGGTGCTACTGACACTGATATCGAGGATGAACTCGCCCGAGTCTGGCTCGGCGAACAGTCCGGTGCTCTCAAGACCGATCCGTTCGACGGCCATTCCGAATATGACGAAGAGAAAGCCAAGAAGTGGGTCAATGCCCAGGGCTTTGATGCTGATAAGGCATACGACCGCGATATCCGCGGTGAAGCCCGCAGGATCTGCCTCATCCTCTGGCTCGAACAGGCCGGCATCGGCTGCCGCAAGCTGAGTGATGAAGAACTCCGCGCCAAGGCTGACGAATATGCCGAGACCAATAATGTCCCGACTCCTATCAGCGGTAAGATCATCTTACGTGACGGTAAGACTGGTCGACCGTTCGATAATCCCACGACCGTCGGTACCATCTATATGCTTAAACTCATCCACTTGGTCGAAGATAAGATCCATGCCCGTGCTACCGGTCCTTACTCCCTCATCTCCCAGCAGCCTCTCGGCGGTAAGGCTCAGTTCGGCGGACAGCGATTCGGTGAAATGGAAGTCTGGGCTCTCGAAGCTTACGGCGCAGCCCACAACCTCCAGGAAGTCCTTACCACCAAGTCCGATGATGTCACCGGCCGATCCAAGACTTATGAATCGATCGTCAAGGGTGAAGATATCATGACTCCCGGTGTTCCTGAATCATTCAAAGTCATGGTCAAGGAACTCCAGAGTCTCGGTCTTTCCGTTGAGGTCATCAGCGATCACAAGCCCGGTGCCGATACTCTTCCCGTCGATACTCTGACCCCGTCAATGTTCCCGGTCGAAGATGAGAATGCCGTAGCTGACGGTGCCGCTGAGGAACTCATCAGCGAAAAGGCGGAAGAAGAAGTCTTACCTGAGGAGGATGAAGAATAATGTTTGAAGTTAATGATTTTGATGCTATTCGTGTTTCTTTAGCCTCTCCTGATCAGATCCATGGCTGGAGCTATGGTGAGGTCACCAAACCTGAGACTATCAACTACCGAACACTGAAGGCCGAACGAGACGGTCTGTTCTGTGAGAGCATCTTCGGTCCGACCAAGGACTTCGAATGCGCTTGCGGTAAATATAAGAGAGTACGATTCAAGGGTGTCGTCTGCGATAAATGTAAAGTAGAGATCGCCCGTGCAAAAGTCCGACGTGAACGAATGGGTCACATCGACTTGGCATGCCCGGTGAGCCACATCTGGTTCTCCCGTGGTATCCCCAGCCGAATCGGTCTCCTTCTGGACCTTTCTGCCCGAAACCTTGAGAGAGTCATCTACTTCTCTCATTACATCATCACTTCCGTTAATAAAGAAGCATTGGACAATGCTATCAAGGAAAAACAGCAGATCTTCGATCTCCGATTGGAAGACAAGCGCAAGAAGTGCGAAGCTACCATCAAAGAGATGGAAGAGAATGGTGAAGATGTTGCTAAGATCAATGAAGTCAACCAGGCTTTCGAAGATGAACGCGAACGAATGTCTGACGATCTTGCAACTGCAGTCGATCAGCTGAAGAGGATCCGTGTAACCGAGCTCCTTACTGAATCTCAGTATCGTGAGTTCCACGCCAATTATGGTGACGTTTTCGAAGCCGGAATGGGCGCTGAAGCAATCTTAAAGCTTCTCGAGAACATCGATCTTGAAGAGATGCGCTCCAAGCTCATCCCTGATACTCATTCCACTTCTGCCCAGCGACGACGAAAAGTTGCCAAGCAGCTCCAGCTCGTCGAAGCTTTCCGCAGATCCGGCAACAAGCCCAGCTGGATGATTATCACTGTCCTTCCGGTCCTGCCTCCTGATCTCCGACCTATGGTCCAGCTCGACGGCGGCCGATGGGCTACTTCCGATCTTAACGATCTTTACCGACGTGTCATCAACCGAAACAATCGTTTGCGACACCTCATGGAGATCAACGCTCCTTCCATCATCATCCGCAATGAAAAGCGAATGCTCCAGGAAGCCGTCGACTCCCTGATCGACAACGGCCGACGCGGCCGTGCTGTCTCTGTCAGCGGCGATCATAAAGCTAAGTCATTATCCGATATGCTCCGCGGTAAGCAGGGTAGGTTCCGACAGAACCTCCTTGGTAAACGAGTCGACTATTCCGGCCGATCCGTTATCGTCTGCGGTCCTTCGTTACAGCTCCATCAGTGCGGTCTTCCCCGACGAATGGCCCTCGAACTTTTCAAGCCTTTCGTCATGCATAAGCTTGTCATGGAAGACAAGGCAGCCAATATCAAGAGCGCAAAGCGACTCGTCGACCGAGCAAAGCCCGAAGTCTATGATGTCCTCGAAGAAGTGGTCAAGGAACGACCGGTCCTCCTCAACCGAGCTCCTACACTTCACAGAATGTCCATCCAGGCTTTCGAACCCGTACTCATTGACGGCGGCGCTATCCGACTCCATCCTCTCGTCTGTTCAGCCTTCAACGCTGACTTCGATGGTGACCAGATGGCTGTCCATGTTCCTCTGTCCAACGCAGCAGTTCGCGAAGCCCGCGAGATGATGCTTTCAACTAATAACATGCTCCTGCCTTCCAGCGGTGATCCTTCCGTCACTCCTTCACTGGATATGGTTTTGGGTTGTTACTACCTGACCCTTGTTAAGAAGGGTGCAAAGGGCGAAGGTACTCTTTATGCTCGATTTGAAGACGTAAAACTGGCATATGATCTCGATCTCATCGACCTTCAGGCTGAGATCATCGTCCGCAATGACCGCGATCCTGAACACAAGAGGATCAAGACCACTGCCGGACGAATCATCTTCAATGAGATCGTTCCTGCCGGTATTCCTTTCGTCAACCGCGAGATGAGCAAGGGTGCCATCAAGAACCTTATCGTTGAGTGCTACGCTGCACTCAAGGACAATGCTTCATTGTCCGTCATGCTCGATGGTCTCAAAGCTACCGGTTTCAAGTATGCTACTGTTTCCGGTATCAGTATCGCCATGTGTGACGTCCTTGTCCCCGGCGAGAAGGATTCCATCATCAATAAAGCTAAAGAAAACAACAACGTTATCACTGAACAGTTCGAGAACGGTTTCATTACCGAACAGGAACGATACCGAAGCAGTGTCAACAACTGGAGAGAAACTAACTCCAGTATTGAGAACTGTGTCGATGAACTGATGAAGAAACACTCTACCAACAGCATCGCCGTCATGTTCAAATCCGGTGCCCGAGGTAACATCTCCCAGATCACTCAGATGGCCGGTATGCGAGGTCTTATGACCAATCCTTCCGGTGACATCATCGACTTCCCCATCGTATCCAGCTTACGAGAAGGCCTTACCACACTGGAGTACTTCATCTCTACCCACGGTGCCCGAAAAGGTCTTGC
>JAEEOC010000034.1 GCA_016284035.1 Dehalococcoidales bacterium | reverse complement strand
AATCTGCTATACGTAATAATCTTCGGAATATTATATATTATTACTGGGGTTAAGTTCTGTCCGACAGGAAAGGATCAATCATGAAATCTTTGCGCGAGTTATACAAGATAGGCGTTGGGCCATCCAGTTCACACACAATGGGGCCCCATCTGGCAGCAACAGTCTTCCAGAAGGAGCATCCTGATGCCGATAATTACCGCGTCATCTTATACGGATCCTTAGCCCTCACCGGAAAGGGACACCTGACAGATAAAGCTGTCATGTCGGTCCTGGGAGAAGATAAAACAGAGGTCGTCTTCGATACAAAGAAAACCGATCTCCTACACCCAAATACTCTGGTCTTTCAGGCATTCAAAGACACCATCAAGACCGCTGAAATGACTGTCTATTCAGTAGGAGGCGGAAGTATCAAGATCGATGGATGGCCGTCTTTCGAACCGCCCGAGATCTATCCGCACAATTCCTTTGCCGAGATCAGACAATGGTGCGAAGAAAACCATAAACGTATCTCCGACTATGTTCTAGAATTCGAAGGCAAAGATATTATCGAATATCTCCTTTACTGCTGGAACACCATGAAGACCGCCATAGCCGACGGGCTTGAAGCCACAGGCACACTTCCCGGCAAGCTGGGAGTCCAGCGCAAAGCCAGATACCTTTACAGCCAACGTCATATCGACGAGAGTCCTCAAACTTCTGAGAACAGACTGGTTTGTGCTTACGGATTTGCTGTCGCAGAACAGAATGCCGCAGCCGGCACCATCGTCACCGCCCCCACCTGCGGTTCATGCGGTGTGATTCCGGCAGCCCTCAAATACATTCAGGACACTAAGCATTTTACTGACGAAGAGATCGTCCGCGGTCTGGCAGTAGGAGGCATCATCGGAAACCTTATCAAACACAATGCCTCTATCTCCGGCGCCGAGTGCGGCTGCCAGGCCGAGATCGGAACGGCATGTTCGATGTGCGCAGCGGCATTAGCCGAGATACACGGGCTGTCCTTGAGCCAGATCGAATATGCAGCAGAGGTCGCAATGGAACATCATCTGGGCCTCACTTGCGATCCGATCTACGGTCTCGTTCAGATCCCCTGTATCGAGCGCAATGCTGTAGCAGCAATGCGCGCCCTGAACGCACTCAGCCTCGCTAACTTCCTTTCGGATACCCGACGCATTTCCTTCGATCTCATCGTCCGAACAATGTATGAGACCGGCAAGGACCTGGGGCACGGTTACCGCGAGACAGCCGAAGGCGGTCTTGCCAAGTATTACACAGCACAATAAACACTAAAACTTCCGCCAAGGAGTATTCATTATGTTCAATAAAAAAGATATCAAACGAGATCAGATGATGCTCACTGGATCCTTTGCCAAGAAGGGCTACGACTGGTGGTGGCATTCCTTTACTGCCATCAATGATGCCACGGGCGAAGAAGTCCCTTTCTTTATCGAATACTTCATCTGCAATCCGAAATTAGCCCAGCCTGAACCTGTTCTTGGACAGGCCGATTACAGCAAACAGCATCACTTAAAGCCCTCATACCTCATGGTCAAGGCCGGTTGCTGGGGAAAGAACAAATGTCAGCTGCATCGCTTCTTTGCCTGGAAAGACGTTTCTATCGAAAAGAAATCGCCTTATAACATCCAGGCTGCCGACTGCCTGGCCAACGAGACACAGATCAAAGGCAGTATCAAGATCACAGAAGAAGATGCCAAAAGACATCCGGAATACATGTGCGACGCCGGAGAGATCTCATGGAACCTCTATGTAGACAAGAAGATCGCCTACAATGTGGGCTATGGCGCCAGTAACATTTTCAGATGGCTCAAGGCTTTCGAGATGTACTGGCACGCCGAAGGTATGAAATCCACCTTTTCCGGTACGATCACATTGAACGGACAATCTTACACCGTCCGACCAGAAACATCTTATGGCTATGCAGACAAGAACTGGGGCAAGAATTTTACCAGCCCATGGGTCTGGCTCTCGTCCAACTGCATCAAGAGCCGTATCACCGGCAAAGAGCTGAAGAACTCCGTCTTCGATATCGGCGGCGGACGCCCCAAGATCTTCTTCCTGGCCCTCAACAGAAAACTCCTCGGCGCCTTCTACTATGAAGGTCATGAATATGAATATAACTTTTCCAAGTTCTGGACCGGTTGCAAGACACAGTTTCACGCCTCTGAAGCCGGCGATGACATCGTCTGGCATGTCCGCCAGGAGAATAAGCATACCGTCATGGTCACTGATATCCACTGCGCCCAAAAAGACATGCTGTGGGTCAATTACGAATCACCCGATGGAGCCAAGCGCCACAACAGATTGTGGAACGGCGGCAACGGCGTGGGCAGGATACAGCTCTTCAAGAAGAACGGCAAACAATTGGAACTCATCGACGATATGGACGTCACTCATATCGGATGCGAATACGGTGAATACGACAAGTACATTTAGCTTATGGGATTTGCACTTGAGATAATCGGTACCATAGCCTTTGCGATATCCGGCGCCTTCGTTGCGATCAACAAGAAGATGGATATCCTAGGTGTCATCATACTCGCTATGGCCACAGCGGTAGGCGGAGGTATCATCCGAGATCTGGTGCTGGGAATCACACCCCCAGCTGCGTTCACTCATCCCGTTTATGCACTGGTATCGATCGTCGTGGCGATACTGGTCTTCATCCCTGTTATCAGACGCAGGCTTCAGCAGGAAACACCTTTCAACACCTGGTCCCTACGTATCATGGATTCTCTTGGACTCGGAGTCTTCACTATCGTCGGCATCGGAGCCGCTATCACGGCAGGGCAAGGCGACAATTACTTCCTGATGATCTTCGTAGGTGTCGTGACTGGTGTTGGCGGCGGTGTTTTACGTGATGTTATGGCGGGCGAAGTACCTTATATCTTCGTAAGACATTTTTATGCTTCGTCCTCCCTGATTGGAGCTGTCTGTTTCGTGCTTTTGATCAAGATCATTCCTATAGACATCGCCGGAATAATCGGCGTGTATGTCATATTCATCCTCAGGCTCCTGGCTGCTAAATACCGCTGGAGTCTGCCCAGAGTGAGATAGCCGCAATGATCCGTTTGGTTCCAAACATCAATTTTCCAACCGGGTTTTCTCAGGTCTATTCGTTTGAAGAAACAGCCCTGGTAAGAAAGCTTCATGAAATGATCCCCGGTTATCAGCCGACGCCGCTCGTCTCATTAGATGATCTTGCGAGAAAACTGGGCGTAAAACAGATCCTTGTTAAAGACGAATCGAAGAGATTCGGACTGAATTCGTTCAAAGGCCTCGGCGGAACCTACGCCATGTTCAGGATCATCTGCCGCGAACTGGAGCTCGATCCCGGTACTGCTACTCTCAACGATATCATGAGCCATTCCGATAAGATCTCACGGATGGAATTCATCACTACCACTGACGGCAATCATGGGAAAGGAGTCTCCTGGGCTGCCAAGGTTTTTGGATGCAGAGCACACGTATACATGCCGAAAGGTTCCAAACCAGTCAGAGCTCAGGCTATTCGGGACGCCGGCTGTGCTGATGTAGAGATCACCAATCTGTCCTATGATGACTGTGTGCGTATGACAGCACGGCTTGCCAGCGACATGGGTTATCACCTCATTCAGGACACGGCCTGGAAGGATTACGAAGAGATACCGACATGGATCATGCAGGGATATACGACCCTGTTTTATGAGAGCGTGGATCAAATGCATCAATCAGGAATAGACGCACCTACGCACATCTTCCTTCAGGCTGGCGTGGGCTCTATGGCCGGTGCGATCGCAGCAGCAGCTCAGTCCGCTTTTGAAAAACTACCCATTATCTCCCTGGTCGAACCGGATGCAGCGGCCTGTTTCTTCGAATCATTTATGACCGGTGATGACGAAGCTCATCCCGCTACCGGTAATGCCAAGACCATCATGGCAGGCCTCAACTGCGGGGAAGTCTGCAGTACCGCCTGGGACATCCTGACCACTCTTGCACGTTTCAGCATCTCATGTTCAGATGACATAACAATTGAAGGTATGAGGACACTTGCGCATCCACAGGGAAACGATCCTGTGATAATTTCGGGCGAGTCCGGGGCAGTATGTGCAGGTCTCCTGAAGGTCGTACTCGAAGATCTGCGATATGTCCACATCCGCCAACAACTGGAACTGGGGGCCGATTCGGTCATCATGCTTATCAATACTGAAGGCGATACCGATCCAGATAATTATAAAAAGATCATTTCTGTTGCTTAGTGGTGAGAAATGGAAATAATAGTCGCATTCATAGCCTGTCTGGTCCCGTCCATCATCGTTTATCTTTTGCTGAAAAAAGCCCGCAAAGATCAACCCGATTATGCTAACTGCTGTAAGAAAGCTCTTTTCGGAGGATTTCTTTCAGTTATAGGAGTCATTCTTTCAGCTCTGATCCTGAACGTTATCGGCTCACAGATCAGGCCT
This sequence comes from Dehalococcoidales bacterium, assembly GCA_016284035.1. GTDB lineage: Bacteria > Chloroflexota > Dehalococcoidia > Dehalococcoidales > UBA1222 > UBA1222. The sequence goes on along the minus strand of JAEEOC010000034.1, from coordinate 7,095 downwards.
CTTCACGATAACGCGATACCCTGGGACATCTTCAAGGCCTTTGTCGTTTTTGCGCTGACAGAGGAATTCTGGAAATACTACTTTTTCAGGAGGACTCTGAAAAAGAATGCTTACGCTTATTCCTGGTATGACGTCACAGCGCTGATGACCATTGTGGGACTCGGTTTTGGAATCATCGAATCCATCTTTTACGCCTTTTCTATGAGTCCGATAGAAGCGACTATCCGAGGCGTCACTCTTGGTCATGGCGTATACGGTTTTATCATGGGATACTTCTTCGGCAAGTATGTATATACCGGCAAAAAGCGTTATCACGTTATAGCGCTGCTCGTCCCGTATCTGCTCCATGCTTTATATGATTTTTCCTTGTCAGGGATTAATGAAACGTATGAGTTCTTCGTTTTTTCCGCAGTCTTGTTGGCAATCTTCGACGTAGTGATCGTGATTCGGATGATATTCTTCTTCGTCAGGAAAAGGAATCAGGAGAGATATATGACTCCTCTCGGAATCTCTGAGGCTTCCGCCGAACAGACTGTATTATAGGAACTAATGGGAAAAGTTGCCGATTGATTGCCGTCTGTTTCTTATTTACACAGTATCGATCAAGTAGTTAAAATTATTCGTTACGTGTTACGTAAGAGTCGTAGCACGCGAGGAGAGAGAATTATGACAAAGAGAATGATTGGCACCGCTTCCTATGGTGTCCGTTGTCCGGTCATCCGCCAAGGTGATGACCTTGCTGAGATCGTTACGACCAGCATCCTTGAAGCAGCCGAATACGGCAAGCTGACTTTCCATGACAGAGATATCGTGGCTGTCACAGAATCCATCGTCGCCCGTTCCCAGGGCAACTATGCTTCCGTCGATGACATTGCCAAAGACGTCCGAAACAAGACTCATGCCGGCGCTGTCGGCGTCATCTTCCCCATCCTGTCCCGAAACCGTTTTGCCATCTGTCTGCGCGGTATCGCAAAGGGTGCCGACAAGATCGTGCTCATGTTCAGCTATCCTTCCGATGAAGTAGGCAACTCCATCGTAGACCTGGAAAAGCTCTACGCTTCCGGACTCAACCCTTATACCGATGTCCTGACTCTTGAAAAGTATCGAGAGATCTTCGGTGTGTATAAGCATCAGTTCACCGGCATCGATTATGTCGATTACTATGCCTCTCTCATCAAAGAGAGCGGTGCTGAATGCGAGATCATCTTCGCTTTCCAGCCTCAGACCATCCTCAAATATACTGATCAGGTCATCAACTGCGATATCCATACCCGCCAGCACACTAAAGATGTCCTCCGTGCCGCCGGCGCTAAGATCGTCCTTGGCCTCGACGACATCCTCACCTACTCCGTCAACGGCGGCGGTTATAACGAAAAATACGGGCTCCTTGGCTCCAACAAGGCCACCGAAGACACCGTTAAACTCTTCCCCAGAGACTGCCAGGGCCTCGTCGAAGACATCCAGAGCCGACTACTTGCCAAGACCGGCAAGAAGATCGAAGTCATGGTCTACGGCGACGGTGCCTTTAAAGATCCCGTCGGCAAGATCTGGGAACTGGCCGATCCGGTCGTCTCCCCGGCTTACACCTCCGGTCTCCGCGGCACCCCCAACGAACTGAAACTCAAGTATCTTGCTGATAACGATTACAAAGACCTTAAGGGCGAAGAGCTGAAGGAAGCCATCAAGTCCAGCATCAAGACCAAGGACAGCAACCTGGTAGGCAACATGGCCAGCGAAGGTACGACCCCCAGGCAGCTCACCGACCTCATCGGTTCGCTCTGCGATCTTACCAGCGGCAGCGGCGACAAGGGCACTCCTGTCATTTTCATCCAGGGCTACTTCGACAACTACACCACTGAATAATCATCTCTTTGAGCGTTTTCAAAGACCTGCTGCAAAGGCTCTGCAGCAGGTCTTTTTGTTTCTGTTCATGCCTAGCCAAATTGACGCTGCAGGCACAGTGATGATAGTATCAATGCTAAGACCACATGATTGTATCTGTCGATTGAAAGAATACTGCGTGGTCATCTGTGAGGTTTTATTAACTATATGTCGCCCGTGACCATTCAGGTGGTCCTTCTTATTATCTGCATCTTATTCTCGGCGTTCTTCTCTTCCTCTGAAACTGCGTTTACATCTCTCGAACAATACCGTGTCGAGAATATGCTCGAGAACAAAGTAAAAGGCGCAAAAAGAGTCGCCAAGATCAAAGCAAAGCCCGAACGCTTCCTTTCGACCATCCTGCTCGGAAACAACCTTGTGAATACTGCCGCGGCCGCTCTCGCGACCTCGCTTGCTACATACTGGTTCGGCAACAGCGGTGTCGCCATCGCCACCGGCGTCATGACATTCCTGCTCCTAGTATTTGCCGAAACTGCACCTAAAACGATCGCAACCACCTATAAAGAAAAGGTATCGGTTGCCTTTGCCCCTCTCGTCTCCTTTTTCACCGTCATACTTTCTCCCATCGTGTTCGTCATCCGATGGATCGTCAAAGGCATCTGCAAAATTTTCGGCGCGGACACCGATGCCCAGAACCTCGTACAGCCGGAAGATATCCAGGGCCTCATCTCTGTCGGCTCCCGTGACGGTACAGTGGAAGAAGACGAAGCAGAGATCCTCAACAACGTCTTCGAATTCAGCGAGAGACCAGTAACAGATGTATTGGTTCCCCGTCTGGAAGTCATCGGTATCCCTGACGATCACTCCGTCAAAGACTTCCTGGCAGTTTATGCAAAGTATCCGCTTTCAAGATTCCCTGTCTATCACGATACGTTAGATGACATCAAGGGTATCGTAAGCGTCAAAGATGTCCTCATGGGCATCGCCAAGGGCAAAATCAAACACGAATCTCCCATTACGGCTGTCATGCGCCCCGCCACATTCGTCCCCGAAAACAAGAACGTCGGCGATCTCTTCAATGAGATCAGAAGCGGAAAATCCGCTCGTCTGGTCGTCGTCGTTGATGAGTATGGTGCCATGGCCGGTATAGTTACAATCAACGATCTTGTCGAAGAGATCCTTGGTCCACTGGGGGAAGAATACTTCGTTGTTGAAAAAGACGTCGAACAGATCGGCGCCAACACGTTCCAGTGCGATGCCGGCATGCGCATCGATGAGATAAATGAAGAACTGGATATAGAACTCCCCGAAGGGGATTACGATACCTTAGCAGGCTTCATCCTCGACCAATTAGGCCACTTCCCAAAGCAGGGTCAGATGATCCGCTACGGTAACATAAAGATGGTCATTTCTGTCATGAAAGGCCTCAAGATAGAAGAAGTCAAGATCATCAAAGATCAGGAACCCACCAATGATAAGGATGCGGATCAAGTACAGCCGTAGCGAAGAGCTGAAATATATCGGACACCTGGATATGATGCGCGCCTGGCATCGTATCTTAAGACGTGCACGTGTCCCCCTTGCTTACAGCGAGGGCTTCAATCCTCATCCCAAGATGGTATTTGCATCTCCTCTGGCGCTGGGGATACTCAGTACAGGAGAGCTTCTCGACATCTATCTGACATCCGACGCACTCTCTGCTGCAGCATTTACACAGATGGTAAACCGCGAATTGCCACAAGGGCTCAGTATCATTCAGACCGCTATCGTTCCCTCTGAGCTTCCGCCCATGCCAGCTATGGTCTACCAGGCCGATTACATCATCAAAGCAGAAGCGTCAGATGCAGCCCAACTTGAAGATACGATCAAAGAGATATTGGCTGCCGATCACATCGACTGGGAGCAGACGAAAAAAGGTGTCGTAAAAGTATATGATATCAGGGAAAAGATCTATGATCTGGCATTGCTATCATCATCAGATGGTATAGTAGAAATAAAGACGTCGCTTCAGTGCGATAATTCCGGTTCCGGCAGACCAGAACAGATCGTAAAACTGCTGGGAATCGATGAGGTCATCTCGATCACCAGGACCAGACTCGTGATGAGAGACCCTGTTAAGGAGGAACAACAATGATAGACATTTTGATCGTAACTGACATGCAGAACGATTTTATCGACGGCGCCCTTGGTTCCAAAGAGGCTGTCGCTATATTGCCTGCGGTAATCGAAAAAGTTAAGACTTTCAATGGAAAAGTCATCTTCACGCGTGACACCCATCACGAGAATTATATGGACACCCAGGAAGGCCATAATTTGCCCGTCCCTCACTGCATCGACGGCACTGACGGCTGGCAGATCCATGACTCTCTAAAAAAGTATGCCGGCGAAATCATCGACAAACCCTCTTTCGGCAGTCTTGAACTGGTACGCAGGCTCATAGCACTCAATGATGAGGAACCGATCAACTCCATCACTGTCATCGGTCTTTGCACAGACATCTGTGTAATCTCCAATGCTATGCTGGCCAAGAACGCTCTCCCAGAAGTCCCGGTATATGTAGATGCCAAATGCTGTGCCGGCGTAACTCCGGAAAGCCATCTGTGTGCACTCGCCGCCATGAAACCATGCCAGATCCACATCATAAATGAGTAATTTTTTCCTCTTTTTAGGCACACTTTGAGCTCATTTTTATTTGCATTGGGGGTCTTGTATAGCGTAAAATTTCCGCGATGTTAGTAATAGCAAGATTGAACAGGCCCCTTAAAAATCAAAGGGTTATTATCTTTAGTCAAAAACTGGTTTGAATGGATATTCAGCCAGTTTTTTTTTGATATTTTTTAGATAGGAGAGAGTCACAATGAAAATGGTCTACAACATCGATACCACTCCTAGACAGATTGGTATCGGCAAAACGATCATCTGTGCCATCCAGCAGCTCCTGGCCATCATGGCAGCAACGCTCGTCGTTCCTGTCAGCGTCAGTACTAACGCTGGTCTCACCGGCGCAGATGCAATGGGCATCGCGCCCGCACTCTTCGGTGCTGGCTGCGGTACTTTGACATATATCCTGTTCACTCGCAGAAAGAGCCCTGTATTTTTGGGTTCATCTTTCGCTTTCATCCCATCAATGGTCGCGGCCTTTGCCGGTGCTACCACAGTAGCTGTCGGTTATATCGGCCTCATCCTCGGCGCCATCTTCGCCGGTCTGGTCTATGTTGTTCTTTCCATCATCGTCAAGAGATCCGGTACAGGCTGGATCGATAAGATCATGCCTGCAACCGTCATCGGTCCCACTGTTGCCACCATCGGTCTCCAACTTTCAGGAGGCGCTATCGGCAGCTTGACTACCGGTCCCAATATCTATATTGCAATCCTTTGCGGTCTGGTCGCATTATTCGTGGCCATGCTCTGTACGACATACGGCAAGAAGAATGCCAAACTTATCCCATTTGTCATCGGTATCCTCGCTGGTTATGCCGTCGCACTCGTCTTCACTATCATCGGTTACATCGCCGATATCGACAGCATCAAGATGATCGACTTCTCTGTCATCACAGCTCTCTGGGACGGCGGAATCTCTAGTTCGACCTTTATCTCCGATACCGCAGGTCTGTTCGTCTTTGTCCGAGCCCTGGGCGGTTTTGCCGACTTCAATATCGGCTATATCGGCACCATCATCATGGCTTATGTCCCTGTCGGCTTCGTTGTCTTCGCTGAACATCTGGCTGATCATAAGAACCTGTCCTCCATCATCGAAAGGGATCTTCTTAAAGATCCCGGTCTCCACAACACCCTCCTTGGCGACGGTATCGGTTCCATGGTGGGCGCTTTCTTCGGCGGCTGTCCCAACACCACTTACGGCGAATCCATCGCCACTGTCGCTCTTACACGCAACGCTGCTGTTTGGACCATCATTTTTGCCTCTGTCGGCGCTATCATCCTGTCTTTCTTCGCTCCTTTCGTAGCTTTCTTCAATTCCATCCCGACTTGTGTCATGGGTGGTATCTGTATAGCACTGTATGGCTTCATCGCAGTCTCCGGTCTCAAGATGATCCAGAAGGTCGATCTTGATTCCAACAGGAATATCTTCGTCATCTCCGTGATCCTGGTCTGTGGTATCGGCGGTCTGTCCATCTCCTTCGCGATCGGTGCCAATATCGCAATCACCATCACCAATGTTGCCTGCGCCTTAATCCTCGGCGTCATCACCAACAAGGTCCTCTCGGGCTCAAAATCTTCTCCGGATGCAGATTTCCAATAAAGACGATCGAAGGTTAAGAAAATGGCTTACAGAGAAAATGTAACGATCTATAATCATCCGCTGATCCAGCACAAGCTCTCGATCCTGAGAGATGTCCGGACCACCGATAAACAGTTCAGGGAGCTGGTCGGTGAGATCACGATGCTGATGACTTTCGAAGCCACTCGAGACCTGCCGCTGGAGCCGGTTGACGTCACAACTCCTATGGGCATCGCACACGCTCATCGCCTCCAGGGCGAGAATCTTGCTTTAGTTCCCATCCTCCGTGCTGGTATCGGTATGGTCGACGGTATCCTTGAGCTTATTCCTGCTGCCCGTGTCGGTCACATCGGTCTTTACCGAGACGAGGAAACACTGGAGCCTCATGAATACTATTGCAAGCTTCCAGTCAATATCGACCACCGATTGATCATCGTCCTCGATCCGATGCTGGCTACAGGCGGCTCTGCTGTCGACGCAATCACCTTGATCAAACAACACGGCGGCAAAAAGATTAAGTTCATGTGCATCATCGCTGCACCCGAAGGTATCGAAAAGCTTTCAGCTGCGCATCCCGATGTGGACATCTACTGCGCCCACGTCGACGAGAAACTGAACGACATCGGTTATATCGTTCCTGGTCTGGGCGATGCCGGCGACAGGATCTTTGGCACTAAGTAAAACAACTCTTAGATTGTTATTAAGCCGAGCCATTTACGAAATGACTCGGCTTTTTTATCAAAAGACTTTTCAAAAACTTTCAAAAGTTATCAAAAATACGTTTATCTCTTCTTAAAAAGGATCATCTCCGGATCTGTTCCATCTTTTCCGTAGGTACTTATAAGGATGATGTCCTTGTTGGCAAGGACTCCAAAACAACGCCCGTTTCCTGCTTCCAGCTGATTGCCCAGATAGGTAGTGCCATCATTCAAGAACTTTGCTTTTTCGCCGCTGGGGAGTGGGTACTCAAGATTGACAAACTTTCCGACGAGCGCATTCAGCTGTTCTACTTT
>JAEEOC010000033.1 GCA_016284035.1 Dehalococcoidales bacterium | reverse complement strand
CGGCAACGAAGATGCCGACAAACAGAGGAAGATTGAAGGAAGTCTCACCGACTACGCCGGCGATACCTTCGGAGATGGAGATGACCTGGTTCATGTTACCGATACCGAAGGAGGCAACGATAGTGAAGATACAGAACAGGATACCCAAGATAGGGCCGACCTGCTTACCGTATTTCATCTTGCCCAAGCCGTCCTTGAGGTAGTACATAGGACCGCCGGACCAGTCGCCGTCAGCGTTTCGGCGTCGGAAGAAGATACCCAGTAAGTTTTCGGAGTAGTTGGTCATCATTCCGAAGAATGCAGCCAACCACATCCAGAAGATGGCACCAGGGCCACCTACGATGATGGCATATGAGATACCGGTGATGTTACCGGTACCAATGGTAGCTGACATAGCAGTACAGAGAGACTGCCACTGTGAGATAGCGTGCTTATCGGAAGTATCACGAATATCTTTTCGTTTGAAAGCTGCGCCGATTGTTCGCTTCCACCAATGTCCCCAGTGGGCGATATGGAAGAAGCCAGTTCGGATGGTTACAATGATACCTGCACCGAGGATCAAGATGATCGTCGGCCAACCCCAGACAATATCATTGATGGTATTGCTGAAATTGGTAAACCATTCCATAAAACCACTCATGATTTATTATCCCCTTCTTTATTTCTCTCTTTTCAATAGAAGATGCTCAGAAGAAAGATCTCTTTTGGAATGGATTTTGGATAACAGAAAATCGGGGTATGCCGTCCCCAACTTATCGATATCCTCTGTCCTTTTGCCTGAGAGATTCCCGTCTTGCCCCTTCGGCACTCCCTTTATGGGAGATTCTCCAGAGTGTCATCAGCAAACAGTCTCGCGATTTTGTCGCACCTGAGAGTTTTGCTCCTTCGGTCAGCCTTAGAGGCTATTTCCAGCTTGCTTCTCCTGACTATCTTAAATTGAAATAATGCTAGAATTTTACTCATACTATATTTATCTGTCAACTATCACTTTAACGTGATAAAATGCTAAAGAATGAAGATGTTTGATAATGTACTTTTCGACCTGGACGGAACACTGTCGGATCCCAGCGTAGGGATCACGACCTCGGTCGCCTATGCGCTGGATAAATACGGGATAAAAGTCGAAGACAAACGGGATCTCACCTGCTTCATCGGCCCTCCCCTGCACGAATCGTTCCAGGTATATTACGGATTCTCCGTCGAAGAAAGTTTTAAAGCTGTCGAAAAGTTCCGCGAATACTTTTCAGTCAAAGGGCTCTTCGAAAATGAAGTCTTTGCAGGGATCCCTGAACTGCTTGGGGAATTAAAAGACAAAGGCAAAAAACTCGTAGTGGCAACTTCCAAACCGGAAGTGTTCGCCAAACGCATCATCGAACATTTCTCCCTTACTGGATATTTCGATGCCATTTGCGGAGCCAATCTCGACGGCTCACGCACCAAGAAGGATGAAGTCATCCGCTACGCACTCGAAACAGCCGGGATAAATGATCTTGCAGAGACCATCATGGTCGGAGACCGGAAACACGATATCGAAGGTGCACATAAAATCGGCATCAAAGCTATCGGTGTGACATACGGTTTCGGAAGCAGAGAAGAACTCACCGCAAGCGGTGCCGATTACTTTGCAGATAGTCCTGGGGAGATACGCGGTATCGTATTAGGAATGCCGCAGGCCTGATCTCAGATAGGCTGCGATCACATCATCGAGATTGCCCATCAGGATACTGTCGGGATTATTGGACTGGTATTCAGTCCTGTGATCCTTGACCATCTTATAAGGATGCAGAGTATACGTCCTGATCTGGGTGCCGAATTCAGCAGAAACATGGGTCCCCTTGAGCTTGGCCAGTTCTTCTTCCTTCTTGGCCATCTCCATCTGATAGAGCTTCGATCTCAGGATACGCATGGCGATCTCACGGTTCTGAAGCTGGGACCTTTCACTCTGGCTGGTAACGACGATGCCGGACGGAACATGGGTGATCCTGACGGCAGTTGAGACCTTCTGGACGTTCTGCCCGCCGGGACCCGATGACCTGAACATATCGATCTTGATGTCGTCAGGAGAGATATCGACGGTCACATCATCATCGATATCCGGCATGACCTCAACGAGAGCAAAAGACGTATGTCTGGCATGATCGGCATCGAAAGGTGAGAGACGGATGAGACGGTGGGTGCCGAACTCACTTCTGAGATAACCGTAGGCATACTCGCCCGATACGCTGAAGACCACGCTCTTGATGCCTGCTTCTTCACCCGGAGACATATCGAGGATCTCAGTCTTGAATTCCTTCTTCTCGGCATATCTCAGGTACATCTGCAAAAGCATGTTGGCCCAGTCCTGTGATTCAGTGCCCCCTGCACCGGCATGGATGGACATGATGGCATTTCGGGAATCGTTGGGATCGGAGAAAGCCAGCTGGAACTCGAGTCCCTCAAGTTTTTCCGTTACAGCGGCGATCTCATTATTGAGCTCATCGAGCAAAGATGGATCTTCGTATGTGAGTTCCTCAAAATCCTTGAGGTCATTGACTTTCTTTTGGAGGTCGGTCCAGGTAGAGCATGACTTCTTATAGTCGGCGATCTTCTGCATGATCTTCCTGGCATGATCGGGGTCGTTCCAGAATCCGTCGGATACGGATTCCTTCTCTAATTCATCGAGCTGCTTTTTCTTGCCGGCAATGTCAAAGACGCACCATAGCGCTTTCGATTCGCCCGGAGAGATCAGCTAACGTATTTGACAGTTCTGACATCTTTGTTCCTTAAAACACTGATAATACAGGCACAGCGACCCTTCTTTACGATAGTAAGGTTATCACGGTTTTTTTAAACTTGACAAATACATTATTCATATTGACACTGAAATCGATTTCGTGGATAATAGTCAAAGACTGTTTATATATAAAAAGGAAAACTATGGTTAAGATTAAATTACGACGAATGGGTGCTCCTAAACGACCTTTCTATCGAATCGTTGTTGCTGATTCCACTACTTCACGAAACGGGGCATTTATTGAAATTATCGGACAGTACAATCCCCTTACCGCTCCCGAGACTGTTGTACTCAAGGAAGAAGCATGCGTCAAATGGATCAAACAGGGTGCTCAGCCCACTGATACAGTGAAGCGCATTTTCACAAAGGCAGGCATTTACGACAAAGTAAAGGCCTAAAGGAGATTTTTAACCCCATGAAAGAACTCGTAGAATACATCGCAAAATCACTCGTTAATGATCCTGATGCTGTTGTAGTCACCGAGGAAACTAACGAGGAAGGCGAGCTGGTTCTCAAACTTTCAGTTTCCGATGATGACAAGGGCCGCGTTATCGGCAAGCAGGGCAGGATCGCACAGGCCATCCGAACTCTTATCCGTGTTAAGGCTGCCAAGGCCGGCATCAAAGCCTCCATGGAAATCGTCTAATCAACATATAAACCGCAAGACATGAATGCCTCTTATCAATACCGATGAGAGGCATTTTCATTTATAATGTAATCGTTATGGAAGAAGATCTTTTTGTTATCGGCGAGATAATCGCCAAATGGGGCGTCAAAGGCGAAGTGAAGATCAACGTCATCACTGACTTCCCCAAGCGTTTCAAGAAAGGCGGGACATTCCTCATCGACGGGACCCGCTATACCATCGAATGGGCTAAAACCCTCAACAATGCAATGGTGCTGAAGATCGAAGGCATCGATACACCTGAAGATGCCGAGAAATATAAAGGGAAAAAACTCTTCATCACAGAAGCCGAACTCCATAAACTGCCGAAAGGCAAGTATTACAGGCATCAGATCATCGGATTAAAAGTGGTCTCACAGAATGGCGAACCAGTCGGTGAAGTGACCGAGATAATAGAAACTCCCGCCAACAAGGTTTATGTGGTCTCATCGGGCGATAGAGAAGCCCTTGTGCCTGACAAGGGAGATTTCGTTAAAAATATCGATATCGACGCAAAAACTATGACCATCGAAGTGGTCCCGGGGATGTTCAACAAGTAATCCCCTGCTCTGCCGGAAACGAGTCTTCGGAAGAACTGAGATAAAAGTGAAAAAAACGATATTACCGATAGTCTTTATACTGATCGCAGCGATGTTCAGTTCCTGTATACAGGCCCCTGATACTGTCACAAAGATCATCACAAACACAGAGACGAAACTGGTTGAGATCGAAAAGCCGTTGGTAATCACGTCGACATATGTATTGGAACATCCGGAAACGCAGACAGTGACTGTCACGACAACGATCATGACAACGGATGTGAGAACAGATTATCTCATCAAAGAGGTAACCGTGACCTCCACTTACAAGACTACTGTCGTAAAAACATCCACTGAATTTGTTTACAGCTACACAACGAAGACCGCTACACAGACAAAGACATTAACGAAGA
>JAEEOC010000032.1 GCA_016284035.1 Dehalococcoidales bacterium | reverse complement strand
CTGCCCAATCGTAATAACCGCTATCTAAGGAGATCTCATAGTCCGGTGTGACGCCTTTTCCGGTAACGTTATTGCCGTTGGGAGTATACCAATACCCAGCGGAGACCATAATTATCGAATCATCAACATAGACACACCGGTTCCAAGTGCCTTTGCCGTAAGTGGTCTTACCGGCAGATACTGCTCTTCCGTGCTCTTCAAGCGCACACAGCAGGATCTCTGCCGAACTGGCAGTATTCTCACTGGTAAGTATGACGACGGGAAGATCAGTGTGAATATCGGTCTTGGTAGCGGTATGAGTCACGACCACACCATGATCTTCTCGTGTAAGGACCACATCTCCTTCATTCAGGAAGCATGATGCGATAGAAACGGCAACATCGGTTTCTCCTCCAGAGTTATCCAAAAGATCGAGGATAATTCCTGAGACATGATCCGCCTCAGCCTGGCGGAGACAATCCTCGAATTCCTCCAGAGTGTATTCATTGAACGTTGTTAGCCAAATGATACCGACGCCATCCCGAGGATAATACGAGGCATTTGGTAAACTGATCCAGCCTATGGTCGTGTCAAGATCGATCGTCTTTCCGTCGCGCAGTACAGTAAAGATCACATGAGTTCCTTCTTCCCTACTCGTCATGGAGCGAAAAAACTCATCGCCTTTTCCTCTAACGTCGATGCCATCAATGCGCAGTATGACATCGCCCTCCATCATCCCGGCTTTCTCCGCCGGAGAACCACTATTGACGGATGTGACGATCACACTTCCGTCATCATCAAAATCAGAAGAGTACCCGACACCGACAAATCCGGCCGAAAGAAAACGGTCGAACTCACTATCCCCGGAAGGAAAGTACCAGGCATATTTGTCATTTAAGCCTTCAACCATACCCTGAATGGCATGATCGGCTACTTCCTTATAATCCAGTGTCTCATTATCTTTATGATTCTCCTGGATATACATCCAAGAAGCAATGATCTTTTTAAGATTCTGATCTTTCAGGTCGTACTCTTTAGTAAGTTTATGAGTACCGTACAGATACCCTCCAAAGACTCCAGCCGTCACCAGCAGGACAGCCAGACAGGCGGACAAAATCAGATAGCGTTTATTCATAGGACAATACCCCTTAGATTTCTACGCATATGATAGCTAAAGGGGAAGAAGAAATAAATCGAAAAAACTCGGTCAAGCAAATCTATAAGCCGAGTTTTGTACCGCGGATGCGGCGATGGCCATCTATCTAGTACAGACATTACTGCCTGTCTCAAGCGACCAACCCGGGGTGGGCCAGACACCCTTACACCCCCTATTAGGTCTTGCTCCAGACGGGGTTTACCTCAGCCGGCCGGTCACGCGGCGCGCTGGTGAGCTCTTACCTCGCCATTTCGCCCTTACCGATCGCTCGGCGGTATGTTTCTGTGGCACTGTTCCGTACGGTCGCCCGTCCTGGACGTTATCCAGCGTCTTGTCTGGAGGAGCTCGGACTTTCCTCTTACAGGGCTTGCTGCAAGCGGCCATCCGATCTGCTTGACCGTTTTTGATTATACATGAAAACCCCTCCGTCCACACTCCTATAACAGACTTTTATGTATAAATGGACACCTGTTGCATATAATCAAACTTTTTTATACAATGCGTTATATTGATAAACATACAACGTATTGGAGGCTGTTATGGCAGTTGGACATCTGAAAGTTTTAGTTAGAGGCGCCGGCGAGATCGCTACCGCAATGGCATGCCGCATGGCCGGAGCTAAATTCCACGTAGTGATGACCGAAACGGATCATCCCGAAGCTGTCCGACGCCGCGTCGCATTCAGCGAAGTAGTCTACGACAAGGTCAAAGTCGTGGAAGGATACACTGCCCGACTGGTCTCCGATGCCTCCGAGATACAGAAATGCTGGGACAACGATGAGATCGCTGTCATCATCGATCCCGAGAATCATACCAAAGATATCATCAAACCCGATGTCGAGATCGATGCCACCATCGCCAAGCGCAATCTCGGCACTAAGAAGACCGATGCAGAACTCGTCATCGGCCTCGGTGTCGGTTTCGAAGCCGGCGTCGATACCCATGTCGTCATCGAGACCAACCGCGGTCATAACCTCGGACGTATCATCCTTTCAGGTCTTGCCGAACCTGATACCGGTACTCCCGGCAACATTGCAGGCTACACCTATGAACGAGTGCTCCGCGCACCCTGCGACGGCATCCTTGAGACCGACCACAACCTTGGCGACCATGTCAAAGCCGGCGATGTGATCGGATATGTCAACGGACAGCCTATGAAGACCGTCCTTTCCGGCGTCATCCGCGGCCTTTTACGCAACGGAACTCCCGTCCGCAAAGGCTTGAAGAGCGGAGATGTTGACCCTCGTGATAAAATTGAATATGTCGATACGATTTCAGATAAAGGCAGAACAATATCTGGCGGCGTATTAGAAGCCATCATGGCTCATTTCAATAAATAACAGAGGGGCACCATGGAGCTCCAGGCTCTCATTGATGTAAATAAACTGTGGCATAAGATCTATCCTTATACCTCAGAACACGCGTTATCTCTTTTCGGCAGGAAATCCGGCAAGGTCCTCGAGATGGGGGTCTTCTCGGGAGGCATAACCCATTACCTCGCAAAGACCTATCCTGAGATCGACAACACGATCCTGACCGATGACCCCGCATTCTCACTGGCCGTCAGCGACTGGCTCGCAAGCGAAGGACTATCTGTCCCTGTCCTGACACGACCGCTCTACGACACCGGTCTTTCAGATGCATCCTTCGATCTCGTGATACTGCGCGGTGCATTCTTCTTCATCGTGGATGAGCCGAAGATCCTGAATGAGATCTACCGTCTGATCAGGAATGACGGAATGGCTTTCGTAGGAGGCGGTTTCGGAAAAGGCGTGCCTGATGAGACGATCAATGAAATAAAAGTCGAATCACAGATCCAGAACGACAATCTGGGACGCAGGAGAGTGACCATCGATCAGCTCCGTGGCATCGTAAAGAGCGTCGGTCTGGAAAAAAACATAAAGATACATGAGGAAGGTGGAGTATGGCTGGAGATCAGAAAAGATATTTGACCCGAAATGCTAATTCGATCCTTGGCGCATTCAACGTCAACGGACACCAGCTTATAAGTCTCGTCGGCGGCGGCGGCAAGACATCGACCATGTTCGGAATCGCCCAGGCCCTCGTACTCAATAACTACACGGCGATCACCACGACCACGACCCATATCGCAGTGCCGACAGAAGAACAGACCCCCTACATCTATGCAAGACCCGAATGCGGTCTAGAGATCGATAAGATCAAGGACCTCGTCAAAGAATACAAGCACATCACTGTCGTCAACAGGACTGAAGACGGACAGAAGGTCTTCGGCATCACAGCCGAAGAAGTCGACGCCCTCTTTGCAGCCGACATCTGCGACTGCATCATCTGTGAAGCAGACGGAGCAAGCCAGAGACCCGTCAAATGTCCCAGAGAGACAGAACCAGTATTCCCTGCATCAACCACCATCACCATCCCGGTCGTCGGTATGGATGCGCTCTATGCCGTCATCGGCTCTGAAAAGACCTTCAGGGATGAATACATCTGCAAAGTCACAGGACTCAGCATCGGTGATGAACTGGGGGAGGATGCCATAGCCAAGATCGTTACCGATGAGCATGGTCTCATCCAGTATGCACCTAAGACGTCTGCCGTCATCCCGTTCCTCAACAAGATCGATATCACAGGCCGACGTGCCGGAGAAGATCTGGCCAAGACGATACTGGATATTGATCATCCGCAGATCAACAGAGTTATCATAGGCGCGATGTATGATCCTTTGCGCCAATTCACAATCATACAGAAATCATAAGGGGGAGTTTTTTTATTATGGATCAGGATATTTATCTGGAGGCGGCCAGACTGGCCGAGAATGGTGAACCGGGCGTAATCGCCACCATCGTCGAATCCAACGGTTCCACACCCAGGAGCACCGGTTCCAAGATGCTCGTCCGCAAAGACGGCAGCATCATCGGTTCCATCGGCGGAGGCGCCATCGAGCTGGCAGTCATCAAGGAAGCTCAGCGACGAATGTACTCAAACGAACCTTATATGCTTGAATACACTCTCGACATCGACGGCAACTTGGGAATGGCCTGCGGCGGCAACGCCAAGGTCTATATCGAACCTCTGCACTCCAGTCCCAAACTCTACATCTTCGGTGCAGGACATATCGGTTATCATCTGTCCAAAATGGCTTCTCACTGTGATTTCAGTGTCGTCATCGTCGATGACAGAGCAGATTATGCCAATGAAGAAAGATATCCAGAAGCATCCCAGATCGTGGTCGGCCCCTATCCCACTATCTGCGAAAAACTCAATATCAACGAAAACAGCTATGTAGTCATCGCAACACATGGTCATGCCGGAGATAAAGATGTACTGGCTCAGACACTGTCCCTCAAGCCCAAATATCTCGGCATGATCGGAAGCCGCTCCAAGAATGAATTCGTTTATGGGCAGCTTAAAGAGCAGGGCTTCACCGATGAAGATTTCAAACAGCTTTATGCCCCTATCGGTCTTCACATCAAAGCAAAGTCACCGGAAGAAATAGCCGTGGCGATCCTTGCTGAACTCATCTCCGTCAAACACGCCGAAGATTCAAAATAGTTTCCGTAATATCAGAAATAATAAAGAGAGGAGCGGATGCTCCTCTCTTTATATTCAAAGATCTATTGAAGGACTAAATTATCACTATTCCATGAAGAGGTCGGTAGCATTCTGACCGACACCGGTGCATTCCATCTTCTTGACGGTAAGAGGAGCCATGATCTCTTCATAGGAAGCATCCTCATCATAGCTATCCAGTTTCTCGTTCATAGTAGCCTTGTATCCATAGTCACCGAAATCCAAGTAGAACTCGGCATCGCCCCAAAGCATAAAACCATGGCAGGTGAAGCCCATATCGACAAGTTCCTGACCGGTCTTACCGACATATTTTTTGAGATCATCTGCAGAAGGCATAGCTGCAGTGAGATTGGTAAGGCCCTGAGCATCGAAATCCTTTACGAGATCACGTTCTTTCTGGTCAATGTCAGGATCGAAGAAGTCGAGATCAAAAAGCTGCTGATAAACATCATCGGTGAGCTCGGCCCAAACGCGATACTCATTTTTCATATACTTGAAGATCATGACATAGTGATTGTTGTGGATAGATTTTCCGGTTACGTCATCGGTAGGAATAAGATTGAAAACGTCCTGCATAGTCTTGATGTTATCGAGTGAACCATCGTTTCCACCCTCTTTGCTACCGCATCCGGTAAGTACCATACCGATGACAAGAAGCATGCTGAGAGCTGCAAAAAGAATCTTCTTCATGTGTAGGGGTTTTCTCCTTTTTATGTAAGTACAACCATTATAGTTTATTATTACTTTTGGTTGCAAATACGAAAAAAGGACGCCCATCAAATTAATTGCGAGCGTCCTTTACATATCACCGATATCGATTTGTTCTAGATCTTGGGAAGAGTATCAAAACTCCTCTGGAGATCTTCGTCGGTAGGAATGTAATCAGTCATAGTGCCGTCATTGTAAGACTGATATGCATAAAGATCGAAGTTACCGGTACCCGTAAGACCGAAGAGAATAGTCTTTTCTTCACCGGTCTCCTTGCATTTGAGAGCTTCATCGATTGCCACTTTGATAGCATGGGAGCTCTCAGGGGCAGGAAGGATACCTTCGACACGAGCGAAGTCGATGGCGGCTTTGAAGACATCGGTCTGGACGGCAGAAGTAGCTTCCATATAACCATCATGGTAGAGCTGGGACAGGATAGTGCTCATACCATGGTAGCGGAGACCTCCAGCATGATTGGCGGAAGGAATAAAGTTACTGCCAAGAGTGTACATCTTAGCCATGGGGCAGACCTTGCCGGTATCGGCGAAGTCATAAGCGAACTTACCACGGGTAAAAGAAGGACAGGAAGCAGGTTCGACAGCGATGATGCGGTAGTCAGCTTCACCGCGGAGCTTTTCGCCCATGAAAGGAGCGATGAGACCGCCGAGGTTGGAACCGCCGCCGGCACAGCCGATGATGATGTCGGGTTTGATGCCATATTTATCCATGGCAGTCTTGGTCTCGAGACCGATGACTGACTGGTGTAAGAGGACCTGATTGAGAACGCTTCCGAGTTCATATCGGTAGCCTTCAGTGGAAACAGCGACTTCGACAGCTTCGGAGATGGCGCAGCCCAAGCTTCCGGTAGTTCCGGGGAATTCGGCGTTGATCTTGCGGCCGATGTTGGTCTCCATGGAAGGAGAAGGAGTGATGGAAGCGCCGAAGACTCGCATTACCTCGCGTCGGAAAGGTTTCTGTTCATAGGAACATTTGACCATGAAGACCTTGCAGTCGAGATTGAAGTAAGAGCAGGCCATGGAGAGAGCTGTGCCCCACTGGCCGGCACCGGTCTCGGTGGTAACGCCTTTGAGGCCCTGTTTCTTGGCATAATAAGCCTGGGCAATGGCGGAGTTCAGTTTATGGCTGCCGCTGGTGTTGTTGCCCTCAAATTTGTAGTAGATCTTAGCGGGAGTTCCGAGCATCTTTTCAAGATAGTAGGCTCGGACCAAGGGAGAGGGTCTGTACATCTTATAGAAGTCATAGACTTCGTCAGGGATAGCGATGAATTTGGTATCGTTATCAAGTTCCTGCTTGGCCAGTTCTTCGCAGAATACGGTGCTGAGTTCCTGAAGGGTCATGGGCTGAAGAGTTCCGGGGTTGAGAAGGGGTGCCGGCTTGTTCTTCATGTCGGCGCGGAGGTTGTAATAAGCCTTGGGAAGTTCGTCCTCAGAGAGATAGATCTTATAGGGAATTTCGTTAGTCATTTTTATATTCATCCTTTTTTATTATTTTTTTCTTTTTTTGATTTGTCTGAGATAAATGGTAGCCTTGTTTTTAAAAGTATCCTCGGCGCTTAGCGCCACATCTTTGCTCCGATCATTTCTTTATCTCCTTAAAATAAAAAATCCCGTCCCAATTGCTGGGACAGGATCGATAATCTAACCTGCGGTGCCACCCGGCTTGATGTAATTATTTACATCCACTCAACGTGTACTAACATACACTGACTTTTATTTACGGAGAGTCCAGCTCCGTCTCACATACTAAAAGCGCCTGCTTCTTTCTGGTCGCCCTCTGAAGTCCATTCGGCATTGTTTTTTCTTTCGTGATCACACCATCCACGAATCTCTGGAAGAAAAGCGGCAACGCTTACTCACTCTTCATCAACGGTTTACTGTATTAAATTGCGAAAGATTATATACACATCTTTTTTTGATTGCAACAACTTTTTCGTGTCAATTCGTGCCTAAACAAAAATTTTTTGAAAAAAACTTTATGAAAATCAGACAACCATCCGGGACGAAAAATGCATTATTACGTTGCATAAACGAAATCTCTACGCACACACGCATAATACATGGTATAATGACAAAATACTAATCAAATCAGGTATAAAAAATGAAAAAAGACTTACTATCGATAAACGATCTGAATAAAGATGAGATACTTGAACTCATAGCGCTGGCTCAGGATCTGAAGAAAGATCCCTGGCGTGAGACACTCAAGCATAAGACTATGGCCCTGATCTTCGAGAAACCGTCCCTCCGTACAAGGACCAGCTTCGAGATAGGCATGCATCAGTTAGGCGGCGAAGCCATCTACCTGTCCCCCGCCGAGATCGGTCTTGGAAAGAGAGAACCCGTCAAAGACGTTACCCGTGTCATCGAACGTTTTGCCGACGTCATCGTGGCACGAGTATTTGCACATGAGACTCTCACCGAAATGTCCAAGTACACCAATAAACACGTAGTAAATGCTCTCTGCAATAAGGAACATCCTTGTCAGATCCTTGCCGACCTCCTCACCATCCTCGAATGCAAAGGGACACTGCAGGGACTGAAGATCGCCTATATCGGCGACAGCAACAACATCACCAACAGTATGGTACTGGCCGCATCCAAACTCGGCCTGCACATCGCAGTAGCATCACCCAAAGGACATACTTTGGATGAGAATATACTCAGAGCAGCCCAGGAAAACGCTTTCCACACTTTTGCCGTCATCGAACAGACTTCCGATCCCAAGGTCGCAGTGAAAGATGCCGATGTCATCTATACCGACACCTGGATCAGCATGGGTGAAGAAGCAGAACGCGAAGAAAGGCTCATCGCTTTCAAGGACTATCAGGTCAACATGGAACTCCTCTCCCATGCCAAGAGCGACGTCATCTTCATGCACTGCCTGCCCGCCCACCGCGGAGAAGAAGTCACCGATGAAGTGATGGAGAGCAAACATTCCGTCATCTTCCAGGAAGCCGAAAACAGGCTCCATGCCCAGAAGGCCGTACTGGTAAAGCTATTTGAAGAGAAATAACAACGTGAACGAAGAAACTTACGATATACAGGAAACAGAAACGAAGCCACGCCCTATCGTAGCCGTCGTCGGACGTAAGAACGTCGGAAAATCGACACTCTTCAACCGACTGGCCAATAAACGTATCGCCATCGTCAAGGATCAGCCCGGCACCACCCGTGACCGACTCTCCATCGATGTAGACGTACCCGAGGGCTCCTTCACACTGATGGACACCGGCGGTCTCGAGACCGATCCCGGCACCACCATCGAAGAACAGATCAATTATCAGATCAGCATGGCCATGAGCGATGCCGAGGTAGTCTTGTTCCTCGTAAATGCTCAGGACGGACTGATGCCTGATGATCCTACCATCGACGTTATGCTCATAAGTATCGACTAGCCTGTCAT
>JAEEOC010000031.1 GCA_016284035.1 Dehalococcoidales bacterium | reverse complement strand
AGGATGTCAGGTCGGTTGGTCGCAGCCATGACGATGATGCTCTGGTCAGTCTCAAAACCGTCCATCTCGACGAGGATCTGGTTGAGGGTCTGTTCTCGTTCATCGTGTCCGCCGCCGAGACCTGCGCCTCGCTGTCGTCCGACGGCATCGATCTCATCGATGAAGATGATACAGGGAGCTGCTTTCTTAGCTTCTCCGAAAAGGTCACGGACTCGGGATGCGCCGACACCGACGAACATCTCGACGAATTCGGAACCTGACAGGGCAAAGAAGGGAACGCCTGCTTCGCCTGCTACTGCTTTGGCGATGAGGGTCTTGCCGGTTCCCGGAGGACCGACCAAAAGTACGCCTCTGGGGATCCTGGCGCCCATCTTCTGGAATTTTTCCCGGTCTTTGAGGAACTCGACGATCTCCTGAAGATCCTGTTTGGCTTCATCGACACCGGCGACATCTTTGAATGTTACGATGTTCTTGTCGGCGGTGAGCTGTTTGGTCTTCATCTTGCCGAAGGACATCGCCTGATTATTGGAACGTGATGCCTGTCGGAACATCATGAAGAGGAACAGACCAAAGATGAGATAGGGCAGTATGTTCAGCAATATGATACCGATGGATATGGATGTCGTATCCTTGATGAGTATCTCGACGCCGTCAAGATCCATACCGGTGATTTCATAGATCGATACGCCGTCTTCCTTGACGGTTTTATAGATATTTTCTTCTTTATCAGTGATCTTCAGCGCGACACCGTTGACTTCGATCTTGGCGATCTTATGTTCCTGGGACATAGTGATGGCCTGGGAAAGATCGATCTCCGTCATCTTCGGAGCCTGTGAACCGCGTGTCCACTGCAGCAGCGCCAAAGCGATCAGCAATATCAAAACATAAATAAAAACACTGCGTTTCCAGTCGATTTTCATAGACTACTCCATTCTACATTGCTAAACAGTATAACACACACATGTGTTAAGAATGAGTAAAGCGGGTGTACATATAAATAGTGAAGCTTGACGGGCTGCTACTTGGCAAGCAGTCTTCGGTAAGTGTCCTGCAGGAGCATGGCATCGATCTCCTGATTGGGACTCTCGCAGATGACTTTACCTTCGAGCTTATGATCGACGAATGACTGCAGGAGTTCTTCGAATCTCAGATCGGATTCCTGTAAGGGAAGATGTTTCTTTTCGCCCTTGTCTCCGTATTCGATTCCTGATACGTGAAAATGTACATTTTTAAGATAGGAATCTCCCAACTCTCTGTCGAGCATGTTGAACAATGCATCGAATTCTTCGTAACTGTTGAATTTTCCCTCTCGGGCATGCCAGTGGGCCATGTCGATACACATCGAGATACGTCCGTCGTCCTGGATGAGACGGACCAGTTCCTCGACGGAACCGAACTGACTGGCTTTTCCTGATACTTCAGGTCGCAGACGGATGGGGTTACCGGCCTTGTCCAACTCATCCTGCAGCGCTTTTACTTCTTTTCTGATGAGATCATAGACTACGGCGGGGTCCTGTCCCAGATAATAGCCTGCATGGAACACGACTGTGTCGGCTCCGCACATATTGGCGATCTTGGCCGATCTCAATATGTACTGACGGGAAGCGGCGACTTTCTGCGCTTCCTTGGCGTTGAGATTGATATAGTAGGGTGCATGACAGCTCAGACTGACATTGCATTTTTTTGCTGTCTCTTTGACGTCGGCGGCATCGGGTTCTTTGATATAGACCCCATGCACGAATGCCATCTCCATACATCCCAGTCCCAGCTCGGCAACACGTTCGATACCGGCATGAGTGCTCTCATTGGCCGCATGTGTCCCCA
The DNA here is from genome assembly GCA_016284035.1 of Dehalococcoidales bacterium. Classification (GTDB taxonomy): domain Bacteria; phylum Chloroflexota; class Dehalococcoidia; order Dehalococcoidales; family UBA1222; genus UBA1222. The sequence continues at coordinate 19,126 of JAEEOC010000031.1, read as the reverse complement.
CGTCCGGAAGGACGGTGCTGGCGGGTATACCGGAAGGTCCGAAAAGTAATGGCATGTCTGCATTATAGCATTTTGTCGGGGCAGTCTCGCGTAAACATGATATAATACGGATATAAATCATTTGAGGGTACTAATCTGGAAGCTTTAGATAAATCAAAAAAGATCTGCGAGATCGCAAGTGACAAGCAGTGTAATGACATCATTCTGATGGATACCGGATCTATCGGAGCATTCGCTGCTTATTTCGTTATCTGCAGTACTGAATCCGCCCGACAGACCAATGCGGTCGCCGAAGAAGTCATCCACCTGTTGAAACAGGAAAATGAATATCCTCTTCATAAAGAGGGTGAGGCCGATTCCGGCTGGGTCATCGTAGACTACGGCGATGTCGTTCTGCATATCTTCTCCCCTGAAGAAAGAGACCTTTACAGATTGGAAGAAGTCTGGAAGGAAGCTAAGACCATTCTGAGAATGGACTAACGCGTTCTCATTTGTTTTTCAAAAAAAGCTACTATCTATCCGTGTAGGGCACTCGGAAGTAGTCCATATGCTTTTTGAATCTGTCCTGTGCCGTCAGACAGGTTTCACGAAGGTATCCACGCTCTTTTTTCCATTCTTTCAGTCCCCGATAGTAATACAGTTTGAGATCATCGTCGATGATGAACGGTACGATATCGTTCCGCAGACATTCCTTAAAGAGAATTAGTCGGCCGATTCTGCCGTTCCCGTCCTGGAATGGATGGATCCTCTCAAATCGATAATGGAAGTCCAGAAGGTCATCAAATGACTTCTTTTTTATCGCATTATATTCTGACAGCATTTTTTTCATATGTGTTGAGACTTCTTCCGGTGCAGATGTCTCCACGCCTCCGACCTCGTTGGGTAGTTTTTTGTAGTCACCTACAGCAAACCATTCCTGCCGTGAATCGGTCGTCCCGTTCTTCAGTACGGTATGGAGCTGTTTGATAAATGTTTCACTGGGAGGATTATTGGCATTATCGATGATCATGTCGATGCATTTGAAATGATTGGCCGTTTCGATCACATCATCTACTCTTACTTCAGTGTCGGTGATGCCTATGGTGTTCGTCTCAAAGATAAAACGGGTCTGGTCATGGGTGAGGCGGCTGCCCTCTATATGATTGGAATTGTAGGTCAGTTCGATCTGGATCTTATGATAGATCCCGCCGTGTAGTTTAGCTCTTTTTTCTGCTCTCAGCACATCCAGAAGTGACCTCGGCATGTCGCTGTGCTTATTCAGCCGGTCTGGTTTCTTGGCATCCTGGGGGACACGCCAGGTCTTGCCGTCCAGGAGTGCCCCATCGACTCTTCCCTGGGCGCAGTAATTCCGCACACTGCGTTCAGATAATCCCCACTTTTTTGCCGCTTCCGCTACAGAAAGATAGTGCATGACAGAACCTCTTTTTCATGACCATATTAGCATATTATCGGCAATATTTTATTGTCTCTTTCTGTTTCACTTCTTATTATATTGCCGATAGCAGTCATAAAAAGAGGGATGATTTGATCATCCCTCTTTTTTTTCTTTTCTCATGTTGCGAATATGGATTGATTCTACTACGAGATTCTTAGGAATTCTTTTTGTTAGGCTTATTAAACGAGCATTCTAAAACAAGATAATCTGCTGGTGTTGTTATGACATCAATTGTTTCATTATCTTTATCGAAGTATTCGACTTCAAACGCAGACCCATCATATTCATGAACTATTACACCTAGTGTGCCTTCTTTTATTTTCCCAAGAGCTTTAGTTAGTTTTACACAGTCTAATTCTTTCATTTTTTCCCCTTTTTGTCAGGAATCACAGTGACTATCTTATACGTGATTCGATGATTATCCTTTTGTATCACAACTATTACATTTGCGTTAATAAATCGTGAATCCTTGCCCTTTATCGTTGTATTAAAAGTATGCTTGAGACCAAATTCTGTTTGTTGAGTTGTACTTGATCAGTATAATTAGTATTCGAAAAAAAAAGCCATGTACATCGTTGTACATGGCTAAAATCTTGGTGAAATAATTTGATGATATTAGTAATCCATGATCTCGTAGCCACCGAAGAAGAGAGCGATCTCTTTTTCAGCATTCTCTACGGAGTCGGAACCATGGATTGCATTTCGTTCGATGTTCTCGCCGAAATCCTTGCGGATGGTGCCTTCAGGAGCATTGGCGGGGTTGGTGGGACCCATGATCTCGCGGATCCTGGCTACGGCGTTGTCACCTTCGAAGACTGCTGCAACGATAGGAGCAGAAGTGATGTAGGTGAGCAGGCTGGGGAAGAAGGGCTTGTCGACATGAGGAGCATAGTGCTTGCGGGCAAGTGCTTCATCCATCTTGAGCATTCGGCAGGCGATGAGCTTGAGACCTTTGCTCTCGATCCTGTTGAGAATAGCAGATGCGTGACCGTTAAGGACTGCATCGGGTTTGACTAAGATTAAAGATCGTTCCATTTGATACCCTTTCAAATATGATTACTGATGATTATAACAGACAACCTGGCAAAAATATATTTGCCGTGGTTATGCTTGTTCCTCTTGGAGATAATGATATTTCTTAGGTTTCGTGATGTTAGGTCTCTTCAGATAGATGGCCTTGAGTGAGTCGGCGGTCTGATCCGGATCGACGGCGAGAGCCTTTTCTCCCAGGAGCCCGATCATGGCGACTCTTGATATCGGAGCGGCTTCTGCCTCTTTGAAGTAGTCTCCCAGCTTTTCCTGAAGTTCAGTTTTCACTTCGTCCTGTATCTCACCGATGAAGTAGGTCATGGAATTCACTTCCGATGCGATGACGTCGGCGCCTGCGATCTTAGCTTCGTTCTCGGGAAGTCTGTAAGACACTTCCTTGCGTCCAGCGGGAAGCAGGACACAGAACTGTTCGTACTTGCCTCCGTATGACGCTTCGATGGCATCGAGGGTGTTGATACCGACAGTCGGGAGACCACGGACTAAAGCAATCCCTTTGGCTGTGCTGATGCCGACACGTAATCCGTTGAAGCTGCCGGGGCCGTTGGCGCATGCCACGGCACCGATCTCATCGATCGTGATACCGATGTTTTTGAGTAGCTTATCCAGACGGACAAGGGTCTCCGTCGTATGGGTGCGTCCGGTGTTCCAAGTCTCTTCGCCGAGAATATGTCCGTCTTCGATGACGGCAAGTCCGGCATTATCTGTTGCTGTATCTATCGCAAGGACTTTCAATTCTTACCTCGCTTGTCTTCCAATTCTTCTACGAAGTCTACCGCTCTCTCGGAATCTCCCGAGATCACGATCTTACGTTCATTTTCATCGATATATGAGATATCGAAGACGATGGCCTCGTCCGGCATCATGGCATCTCCGCGTTCTGCCCATTCGATGACGCAGACTCCGTAACCGTACAGATATTCCTCGATGCCGAGGTCGCTGACCTCACTGAAATTGAGCCTATACAGGTCCATGTGATAAAGAGGCAGTCTTCCCTCATATTCACGGATAAGGGTAAATGTCGGGCTCTGGGTCACGGCATCGATACCGAGGCCGTGGGCGATGCCCTGGGTCAGACAGGTCTTGCCGGCACCGAGAGGACCGTTCAGGAGCAATACGTCGCCTTCCTGGACGATGCTTCCGATGAGCCGTCCAAGTTTCTCTGTCTCTTCAGCACTGTGGCTGATTATGGTCATCTCATTCAGCAAAATGTTTCCAAGCCTTTGCTTTGACGAAGGAGAGGTCTTCGCCTTTTTCGTTATAGATCCTGATCCCTTCAGTATCTGTGATCTTTCCGATAACAGTATAGGGGAAAGACAGTTTCTCAACTATCTCTTCGGGACCTGTGAATATCAGTTCGTAATCTTCCCCGCCGTAGACGGCCAGATCGATGTAGTTATCCGGGAACAGTTTCTTGACCTCTTCGGGAATGGGCAGTTTTCCGCACCAGATGTCTGCTCCGACATGTGATGCGTCGCAGATATGTTTCAGGTCGGCAATGAGACCGTCGCTGATGTCGATGGCGGCGTGTATCCCCAGTCTGTTCATTTCGAGGCCTTCTTTGACTCTGGGAACCGGATCCCAGAATGCATCATAAAGATCCCGTGAGCATGGTTTATTTGCATATGAACTCTCGCGTCCGGCAGCGGCGGCGCCGATACGTCCTGTGACACAGACGAGGTCGCCTGCTTTTGCGGCGTCACGCCTTAGCAGTCTGTCGGCGCTTCCCGTGACAGTGACAGAAATGAATTCATTGGCGGAGTGAGTGATGTTCCCGCCGATGACATCTAGTGAGTATTCCTTTGCGATATCGCAGATGCCTCTGTAGAGCCCGATGATCTCGTCAGCATCCGTAGTGCCCACGAGTCCCAGACTTACGAGTGCGTGCTGGGGAGAGCCTCCCATGGCGGCGATGTCTGAGATGTTGATGGCGAGTGCGCGTCGTCCCAGCTTATATCTGTCGCAGGGCAGGATATAGTGGACGTTCTCGACCATGGTGTCGGTGGTCGCGATGGTGTGCATTCCGTCGTTCTTCCACTGGGCGCAGTCATCGCCGATCGAAACGGATGTGGACGGCTGATGGGTCGTCTTACACAGTTCGTTTAGCTTATCTATCAGATCGAATTCGTTGATCTCATCGATTTTCATGCCTTTGATTATATCATTTTATGATTGAGATCCTGATGAAAAAGAAGCATTTACTAAACCGATTTGATAGACTACAATTGTAGTTGATTGATTCGTAATGGGGGCTTGTATGTCAGTATTGTCTGTAAGAATGAACGAAAGCGAATACAAGGTACTTGAAGATTATGCTAATGCTCATGGCATTTCGATGAATAAAGCAATCAAAGACGCTTTTTTTGAGATGCTTGAAGATAAATATGATCTTGAGCTGTTCAATGAAGCTTACGCGGAGTACCTTGCCAATCCCAAGACATACTCAAGCGATGAAATGGCTCGGGAACTCGGTATCAAATGAAAACTTACCGGTTGGTCTATTCTGAGCGGGCGCATGATGAGCTAAAAAAACTCGATAATTCTACTGCTAGGATTATTTTTTCCTGGTTGGAGAAGAATATCGATGGCTGCGAGAATCCCAGGGCTCATGGCAAAGGTCTTTCCGGTAACAAAGCCGGACAGTGGCGGTATCGTGTCGGAAAATACAGAGTCATATGTAAAATTGAAGACGATGCAGTCATAGTTTTGGTATTGGCGGTAGGACACCGTAGCACTATCTACAGGTAGATCATTATCAGTAAATGAGAAGCACTCCTTTGAGCCGCAAGAGAGTGCTTTTTTTATTAAAAAAAAGTGTTTTATATACCTCTCAAACACCGTATTTTGTGTTAAAATTACAAATAACTCGTTGATTTATACCGATGAAAAATGACGGATTAGGAAAGATCATAATCGCCGGGGGAAAAAGTACCCGATTTGGTGAAGACAAGCTGTCTTATCAGTTGGGAGGCCGTGCGATACTGGAACGGGTAGTTTCAGGACTGTCTTTCATTGATTCGGACTCGATCATCGTGACCTCGGAAGAAAGAGGAAAGATTGGCGAGGGACTCGGCCGCTGCAAGACTGTATTTGATTTCATCCCGCAGGGCGGACCGTTGGCCAGTATCTACACAGGACTGACCTTTACGGAACATGAATACAGTTTCGTATGTGCCGGTGACATGCCTTTCGTAAGCAGGGACGTCATCAGCTACATGGCCGGGGAGATAAAGGATAACGATATCGTGATCCCTGAGATAAGGGAAGGAATGCAGACACTGCATGCCATCTATTCGCGAAAGTGTTATCCCATTCTCAACAGGGCTTTACAAATGGGATCCGGACGGATGAGATACTTTTTCTCCCAGCTGAAGGTCAGAAGGGTGAGCGAAGATGAGCTTAGGGGGGTCGATCCGGAACTGAAGAGTCTGTTTGATATAGACTCACTAAATGATTTGAAACTGGCTAACCAGATACTGGATGGAGAACATAAATGATATTAGATTCTGCGAATTTTGTTTTTGAACCACCTGTCTCTCTTTCAAGAGCACGCAGGGTTCTCATCAAGCCTTTTGCTTCCACCGGCGTTCCTTACCCCCACAGTGTGAGTGCCGGTCTGATGAAGAAGATCATCGAAGGTATCCGAAAGGTCAGCGATGCCGATATCATGATCCTTGAAGGATCCATGTGCGACAAGCCGATGGCGCAGATCTACAAGGATCTCAAATATGCTTTCCCCAGGATCATCCTCAAAGATGTAAAAGATGTCACTCTGGTCGAGGTCGATAATCCGCTTCTGAAGCCTCTGCTTATGCCGACCTTCCAGATCCCCAATATCATCCTTTCCAGCGATTATCTCATCAGCGTCGTTCCTCTGCGCGTCATCGGCGGGCAGGGCTACCTCACTATCTCCAATCTGATGTCATTGGTATGCGGGGCCAAGCAGAATGCCGATTCCAATCTGGAATGGGAACAGCTCCTGGTACATGAGAAAGCCAAGATCCTGACCGATCTCTACTACACGATCCCGTCTTTCGATCTGGGTATCGTCGAAGCGACTGAAAAGCTGGTCTGCAAGAATGAATCTTCCAAGGGTGAGAGCACTCATTACGGAAGGATCTTCATGGGTGAGCCGTATCAGGTGGACCGTGAAGTCGTCCAGACCCTGGGCATCAAATCTGATTACCTGAAGCAGATCGAGGAATCCCGCTCGGATCTCGACCTTTAGCAGAGCTATCTTTCTGAAAAAACTTGAGCCAAGATGATTTCATCTTGGCTCTTTTTCTTTAATCTTCTGCAGATTTTCGTTTCTTTTTGATGACCTCTACTTCAGGAGCTGGTTCGGAAAATTCGCTGAATGAAGTAGGTTTCTGTGCACCCTTTTTAGGTTTCTTGGCTTCTTTGCCACCTTTATCTCGGCTGCCCATAGTTGTGCCTCCTTTGTCCGAACAATATTAAGATTGTGTCGATATGAATTCTAACAATCAGCGCTTAACAAGTAAAGCGGGACGCGATATTTTCAAGTGCCATCTTGGCGGCATTGGCTTCAGCGATCTTCTTGCTGTGGCCGGTGCCTTCACCCAGGATCTCGCCTTTAGCCTTGGCCACTGCAGTGAAGATGCAGTCATGGACGGGACCGGATTCCGAGATGATGGCATAGGTCGGGGTCACTTTGAAGAGCGCCTGTACTTTTTCCTGCAGCTCTGATTTGTAATCGATCTCTTTTTCTTGGCGGTTGTTGTCGATGTAGTCGTTAGTAAATGTCGTGCCGATGAATTTATATGTGATGTCCCAGCCCTTATCCATATAGATGGCTGCGATCACGGCTTCCATGGCGCCGGCCAGGTTCCTGGCATTGGATCTTCCGCCGTTGGCTTCCTCGCCCTTGCCCATGAAGAGGTAGCTGCCGATATCGAGTTTGGTCGCGATGTCGGCCAGGGTGCTGCGTTTGACCATGATGCTTCTGGTGTGAGTGAGGACACCTTCATCAACATCAGGCATCTTCTTATAGAGGATATCGGCAAGCACTGCGCCCAGTATGGCGTCGCCCACGAATTCCAGACGCTCATTGCAGACGGTCCTGTTGGTCTCATTGAGACAGGAACTGTGAGTGAGTGCTTCTTCGATATACTCTTTGTTATCAAATGTTATGCCGAGATTTGTTTCTAGTCCGGTGATGTTCATATACGTGTGCCTTTGGTTTGCTAAAAAAGAATCATAGTGGTATAGTTTCCTTTGTTATTCTATCACATTGGAGATTCGTCTAGCGGTAGGACAGCAGACTCTGGATCTGCATACCCAGGTTCGAATCCTGGATCTCCAGCCATTAATTCCTCTTTATTCCATTCTTTCAGGCACGGTTTACGTTTGACTGAATAATCTTGTGAATGGTTTAATGTTATTATATGGCGCATTCGTCTAGTGGCCTAGGACGTGGCCCTCTCAAGGCCAAGATCACGGGTTCGAATCCCGTATGCGCTATTTCAAATATTCTTCCCGGGGTTGTTGATGGCTGCGTTAAAAGGGATCGCAAAAGAAGTTGCGCGTTCACTCATTCCTATCATTTGCATCATCATAATCCTGCAGGTCTTCTTTATTAAGCCCCAACCGTCCGAGTATCTGACTTTGCTTCTCGGTGTCATCCTGACAGCCGTGGGCATGATCCTTTATCAGCTCGGTGCCAAGATCGGTCTGCTTCCCATCGGCAATGCCATCGGGTCCGGTCTTTACAGCTGGGGGCGGACTATCCTCATCGTTTTGGTGTTCCTCACCATCGGTCTGGCTGTCACTCTTTCAGAACCTAATGTCATGGTGATGGGGGAGCTGGTCGAAGATATGACCGCGGGGCGCGTCTCAGCTGATCTCCTTTCCATCTCGCTTGCCGTCGGTGCCGGCATCATGCTGGTCATCGCCATCTTCTGTATATTCAAACAGGTATCTTTCAAGATCCTGTATATGATAGGTTACGGTATCGTACTGATACTGTCTTTCTTTACGTCCTCTGATTTCGTATCTATGGCATTCGATGCCGGCGGGTTCTCGTCAGGTCTCATCAGCAACCCGTTCCTCCTGACCACCGGTCTCGGTATCGCTTCATTGTTCGTTAATCGTCGCGGCGTCACGGCCACCGGTTTCGGCATCATCGGTTTTGCCGCATTGGGTCCGATCCTGGCTGTGATGATAATAGGATTGTTCGTATGACCTGGGGAGTTTTCTTCGATACGCTGCTCTCCAACGCCCTGAACCTGACTCATGGCGTGCTTCCGATCATCCTGTTGTTCCTGGTACTGCAGATCGCTTATCTGAAGCTGCCGTGGAAGAGGGTCTGGATCAATGTCGCAGGCTCTCTCATCGCACTCGTCGGTTTGATCCTCTTCATGACCGGCATCAGTTTGGTCTTCTATCCTATCGGTGTCAGTATCGGTGAATTCATTGCGGGCATCCCTTATAAGTGGGTCATCGTAGTCATCGGTGCCGTCTTAGGTTTTGCGGCGGCTCTCAGCGAGCCTTCGATCCGCATACAGGCCGATCAGGTCAGCAAGTTTACTAGTAATGTCATCAAGAGCAATCTTGTCGTATACACGATCTCAGTCGGTGTCGCACTGGCTGTTGCGCTGGGAATGCTCAGGATCATCTTCATGGTCCCGCTCAATTACATCGTCGTCCCAGGGTATATACTAGCATTGATACTTCTATTGCTGGGCGACCGACAGATCGTCACTATCGCGTTTGATTCCGGCGGGGTCGCGACAGGTCCCGTTCCAGCAGTCTTCCTGACGGCAGTCGCATTCGGGGTCTCATCTGTCATTTACCCTGAACAGACTGCAGGTGACAGTTTCGGTATGGTCGCGCTCATCGTTATGGCACCCGTGCTGGCGATGCTCACACTCGGTGTCATTTACAGGATAGGTAAGAATAAAAAAGACAAAAAGAATAGAGGTAAGAAGAAATGAGAAACCTGATAGATGTATGTTTATTGGTCTCGATCGTAGCCAAAGGCTGGGGAGAAAAGATCATCAGCGCCGCTAAGAGCCATGGTGCATCCAGCGTCACGACCATAATGGGACGCGGTATCGGTAAAGGCGATGCCCCCAAGATCCTTGGTCTTGAGCTCGAGCCTGAGCAGGAAGTGGTACTGGTCCTCATCGAACGCAGTATCGTGGATATCGTCATGAATGAGATCAACGATTCATTGGGCCTTGATCAGGGCGATAACGGCGTTGCTTTCATCGTTCCTATCGAGCATCTCATGGGCATCGTGGAAGATGAGGAAGAGGAATCTCCCGAGCAGTCCAAGAGCAAGCCGGCTGCTAATCCCCAGTCCAATCTCAAGAACGACGTCGTCGACATCTGGCCTGATCCCGAACTTACTCCTCCCAAATATCAGAAAGACAAATAGCTATCATATAAATGATGCGGCCCGAAGTCTTCACTCCGGGCCGTTCGTTTTTTTATTCAGCCTTTTCCGGCTTTTCTTTAGCTTTTTCAGCTTCTGCCTGCCGCTTTTCCATTTCCTTCATATATTCGTCGCGGACGAACTTTTCGAGGTCGTTCAGTGCAGGCGGCGATACATAGAATACATCGATGTCATTCGGGAATTGGATCTTGTGTCCTTCCTGGAGCATCAGGATGACGATGTCATTGTCGCCGATGCTGTCCAGTATCTTTTTGTACATCGTGTCGTTCCTGCGGTCACCGGCATCTTTCAGTTCTGATGTCAGCTTGTCATAGACTTTTCTCGTCGAGACGCCGCAGGTGGAGAGGATCCTGTTCCAGTCCATGAACTCTTCGAAGAGATCTTTGTCTTCGATGATCTTGAGTTCGGCTCCGCGTGCTTTGGCATCTTCGATGATTCCGTAACTGGAACAGCCGTAGGCTTCTACGGTCTTCTGTACATCTTTGTCATCGACGAGCATTTCATGGAACACATATTTGGCGGACCCCAGCTGATCCTGGAGTTCGCGGACCTTGGTCCTGGCTTCTTCCCAGTACTTGTCTACGTGTTCTTTCAGTTTCTCGTTTTCGGTCGGTGGCATGAACAGCAACGGGACCATGATGATCTTCTTTTTCCCGGCAAACATGCTTACTTCGGGTTTATCGATCTTTCCTAGCGTTTCAGACATATTCAGCCTCCTTTTATATATAGAATTGTACCACTCAAAAGGACGTCGTTCTATGTCCGTGTGCTATCATTAATAGGTAGTTTTAAGGCAAAAAGATGTACGGTGTTATAGGACACGAGAACATAATCAGATATCTGGAAAAGGCCATCGAATCTAATTCTTTGGCGCAGTCGCTCATGTTCACAGGTCTCGAGGGCGTCGGGAAAAAGGAGCTTGCGGTCGGACTTGCAAGGCGTCTCCTCTGCAAGAGCCCTGATGCTCCCTGCGGTGTGTGCAATACCTGCCGCAAGATCTATGATGCGACGGATAAGAAGGAATCAGCCCGTTTCAAGCATCCCGATGTCCTGTTCGTGACATTGCAGGAAGAATCCGATGATTCCGGTGCTTCCAAGACTGCCAGGAGCGAGATCGTAATCGATCAGATCCGTGATATCCAGAACAAAGTGGCTACTGCTCCTTTCGAGGGCGATGTCCGTGTCTTCATCATCGATCATGCCGATCATATGACGGTAGGCGCTTCCAATGCTCTGCTGAAACTGTTGGAAGAACCTCCCAGCTATGTCTATATCATCCTTCTGGCCGAGAATACCAAGAATATCCTTGAGACCATCATCTCGCGCTGTCAGGTCATCGATCTCCTGCCGGTCCCTCTCGAGACCATCAGAAAGTATCTCATGGAAAAAGAGGGATGTGATGAAGAACGTGCTTCACTCATTGCCCATCTCAGCAACGGCGCGCCTGTCATTGCCGAAAGGTATCTGAATGATGAGACCCTTTGGGAAGAAAGGGCAGCCAATATCCAGTCTGTCATAGAGAGTTTTTCTCTGACGAGGGCAGGGCGCTTTGATTATGCTTCCCGATACAGCGGGAGCGGTGCCGATAAGCGGCTCAAGGTCGTAGGTATGCTCGAGACGTGGCTGGCATGCTGGCGGGATATCTTGCTAATTAACGTAGGATTAGTGAATAATGTTATCAATCAGGACTATTCCGGAGAGCTGCAGAAGATCAGCGGGAAGCTCGATGCTGAAGCAATAAGGAAGTATCTCTTCGGGATAGAAGATGCGATAAAAAAGATCAGAGGCAACGCCAATATCCAGCTTGTGATGGAAGTACTGATGCTGGAGATGCCGGGCCTCTTGTGATAATTAGGAGTTTTTAATGCGTAAGCTTGCCGGTGTCCGCTTCAGGAAGAGCGGAAAGATATACAGTTTCTTAGCTGAGGACCTTGACCTCAAGCTTAATGATGTAGTGGTCGTCGATACTGTAAACGGTCATTCCATCGGTTATCTCGTCACCCTCAAGGATATCGAAGAAGGATCTGAACTTCCCGAAGATATCAAACCTGTCGTCAGGGTCGCCACAGAAGAAGATCTCGATAAGGAAGAAAAACTTGGTGAGAAAGAGATCTTTGCTTTAGAGGAATGCGGCAAGATCGTAGCCCGTCTGGGACTCGAGATGAAGCTCATCTCAGCCGAATACAATCTGGACGGCAATTTCGTTACGATCTATTTCGGCGCTGAACAGCGTGTCGATTTCCGTGAACTCGTCAGGGATCTCAGTCATACCCTCCATTCCCGTGTCGAACTCCGACAGATCGGTCCCCGCGATGAAGCCAAGATGCTCGGCGGTTACGGACGATGCGGCAGGGAATTCTGCTGCTGCGGTTTCCTTACAGAATTCGCACCCGTATCCATCAAGATGGCCAAGACCCAGGATCTTCCTTTGAATCCTTTGAAGATCTCCGGCGTCTGCGGACGTCTGCTGTGCTGTCTCGGTTATGAATATGACCTTTATAAAGAATTCAGGACCCATATCCCCAAGAACGGTACCAAGGTTGATACCAAGAACGGTGTCGGTGTCGTGAGCGGAGCAAATATCCTGGCCCAGACCGTTTTTGTCAGCTACGAGACCGGTGCCAGAGTCGAGTATCCTGTCAAAGAAGTCACTCCGATCTTCACTGAGAAAGAGATGAAGAACCGACAGGAGCCTAAAAACAAGTCTGTGGAAAACGAGGAAGATGACGATATCGCAGTCGAGGGACTTGAGGATATCGTAGATTAGGAGCCCTAAATGGCTGAAGAACCCGTAAACAATACTGAACAGACTGCCGAGCAGCCTGCAGAACAACCCAAAGCTGTCGCCAAGCATTCTCTGTGCCTTACCATCGCTGACGGACGCTGTGTCTCCATCATCCCTAAAGGTTCGGAACTGCCTGTCATGCGGTCCATTAAGCTTGTCACCTGTGAGACTGACCAGCCCAATATCTGTCTCGATCTGAGACTGGGAGAGAGCAAGGATCCCGAACAGAACTTTGCCTTCAGCCGGCTCAAACTGGACAATATCCCCAAAGGTGCCAAAGGTGCGACGGTCATCCGTGTCACTGTAAAAGCATTCGTGAATAACGTTTATGAATTGATAATCAGATATACCGAAAAAGAGAACGGACGTTCGGTCATCATCTTCCCATCCAACGGTATGTCTCAGTCAGAGATCCAGGCGATATATGCCCGTATCAAGGAACTGTACAAGGATGTAGTTCCCCGCGATATGGGCGAAGCCAGGGCTTTCATCCCCATCGCTAAGGCTTAGTTATTTCTGATATCTTCTCGGCGTGTATCCCGTTTTGACGGGCTTGGATTCGGTCTTGAACCGGAAATCCGGAGCCTTGATCAGGTACGTGTTGCTGACTCTGGTGTCGGCAAGGCGTGACGCGATCCTGCGGTCGATCTCATCGTATTTGTGTGACATGGTGACGATCGTAGGCAGCTTTGAGTTGTATCGGCTGTTGATCATCTGATAGAGTGCTTCGGTCTCCCAAGGTGAAGGAGATGTCAGACTGAAATCATCCAGCACCAGAAGAGGAGCACGCTTGATCTGATCGAGTATCCTGACATAGTTCTCCTCGCTGCTTGAGGAGAATGTGGCCTTGAGCCTGTTTAGGAGTTCCGGTACCACGATGAAAGTGGCAGGCTGTTTATGATCGTAGCGGTAATTGACGATGGATGCCGCCAGATGGGTCTTGCCGCATCCTGTGACGCCCTGGAATACCAACCAGCCGTCGGGTTCCTGTGCAAAGCCGAGTGCGACCTCATAGGCGCGCTGGAGGTTGTCCTGAACATCTTTTTCCAGATTGGCCGGTCTCTGATCGAAGTTGTCGAAGGTCATGGTCTTCTGGAGAGCCAGATCATCGGGCCATTCATAGACTTCATTGCTGTTCTCGGCATCCAGTTCCACGATGTGGCAGAATGCTGTATCTGAAAGTCTCCTCTGCCAGCGTTCATCGAGATATCTGGGGTGGATATCAGATGCAAGGACCGTGGGCAGTTCATTGTTGATCCTGTAGGTCAGGATCTGGTCGAGTTTTTCTTTTGCCCAGGCTGTAGTGGACTGCAGTCCGTAGTCATCGATGATGAGCAGCGGGATCTCTTCGATCTCGGAGAAGAAGTCCTCATGGTCAGAGTCATTATCGTTGCTGAGGTTAGGTCTCAGCTGATCGATGAGATCGGATGCCGTGTAATAAACGGTCATGACGTCGTTTCTGAGAGCGAGGTTGCCGATAGCGGCAGAAAGACGGGTCTTGCCCGAACCGGGACCTCCGCAGATGTACAGCCAGCCGGAGGGATTCTCGGCAAACTGTTTGCAGGCGTTGAAAGCCTTCTTGTAGATCTCCTGTGTGGAAGCCTTAGTCGAGGTGCCTTCGGGACGCAGGGATTCGAAAGTGCAGTTGGCAAGGTTTCCCATGCGGGCATATTCAATGATGTGTTCATGACGTCGGATCTTATTGCGTTCGATGGTGCAGGTGCAGGGGACGGCAGAAGTATAGTCGGGCTTTCCGTATTCGTTTACAGGATATACGAAACCGGCTCCGTTGCATTTGGGGCAGCGGGGTTCGCTAGCTGTTGATGATGCTTCCGTATGAACTGTCGAGGAATCGTTCCGGATCTGTTTCAGAATATTTTTTATCTCTTCCATCTTGTTTGCCCTCTGCCTGCCATTTTTTCAGGATGGCTTTGACGTATGACCACTTTCTAATGTTTCTTTCGACTGCGATCTTGATCGCTTCGATGATCCAGCTGTCCGGACATCCTTCCCGTGCGATCTGCAGTTCTTCTATTATCATCGGTGTCAGCTGTCCGATATTGTCTTCGTAGGCTGACAGCACCATATCTTCAGTGACTGTTCCGTCATCTTCGGATAGATCGTCTTCCGTGATGACTGTTTCGTAACTGTTCTTGGCCTGTTCGAGACAGTTCCTTCCGAACTTGTCGTTGACGAAGTACAGTTTTGTCGCCTGTTCGCTTTCGCGGACACACAGGCTGATCATTATCTTGTTCTTAACGGCAGAATCGAGGATCTTTTGCGTTTCTGCCAGTCTTTCTTCTGTTGCTATCTCTCTTGCGGTGCAGTATTTCAGCTGTCCCTTTTTCTGGTAATAGGAGTTGAATGCCAGAAGGAGCGTCTTCATTTCATCGAGGGAGTCCATCTTAGAGAGCATCGATGTGATGAAGGGTCTGGGGATGGGGGAGAGCTCGATCTGTTCGGGAAAGCCGTCGGTCATCCTCATGGCATGCCGAATCCTTCGACTGCCAGATTGCCGAACTTGGTGAATTCCGGTTTGAAGTGTACTTTTACTTTACCGGTGGCACCGTTTCTGTTCTTTGCAATGATTATCTCAGCCATCTCACGAGGCCATTCCTCGCCGGGATGGACACGGTCCCAGTCTTCCTGTGATCTGAAGTATGCGGCTTCTCGGTGAACGAAGAGCACCACATCGGCGTCTTGTTCGATACTGCCGGATTCTCGGAGGTCGGAGAGCTGAGGGATTCTGCCTCCGCTATCCTTACCGCGCTGCTCTACGTTTCGGCTCAGCTGGGAAAGAGCGATTATGGGTACGTCCAGTTCCCTTGCCATCGCTTTAAGTGCTCGTGTGAAGTTACCGATCTCGAGCACTCGGTTCTCGGTCTTACCGTCGCTGTTGAGGAGCTGCAGGTAGTCCAGGACTACGAGGTCGAGTTTATGATCGGCGTGAAGTCTGCGCAGTTTGGAGCGCATCTCGCTGATCCTGAGTGTTGCAGAATCATCGATATAGATCTGGGCCTCGCCGAGGATGCCCATGGCATTCATTCTGCGGGTGGCTTCATCATCGGTAAAGTTGAGTGTGATGAATTTGTTGTTATTGATCTCAGCTTCGCTTGAGATGAGACGGTTGACCAGTGACTGACCGGACATTTCAAGGCTGAAGATAGCGATAGTCGCATTGCTCTCGATGGCAGCATTGCGTGCGATGTTCAAAGCCAGACTGGTCTTACCCATACTGGTACGGCCTGCCAGGATCACGAGGTCCGCTCTGTTGAAACCGCCGATGATGAAATCATCCAGACCGTTGAGACCTGAAGGGATACGCTCCAGTTCACTGTCTACGTTCTCTCTGGCCAGTTCTTCTTCGGTCAGTTCCTTGATGATACGGCTTACCGGTTTGAAGTCTGAGGAACCGCGGTCCTGACGGATCTTGTAGATGACGTCTTCGGCGCGGCTGATGGCGTTGGAAGTATCCGGGTCGTTATCGTAACCGATCTCGCTGATCTGCTGTGCTGCTTCGATGAGCTGTCGGCTGATGGAGTTCCTGAAGACGTCGCGTGCATAATCTTCGGCATTGAACGAAGATGGTACGGATGCCAGTATCTGGTTGAGGTAGGCGTTGCCGCCGGCCTTATCCAATACACCTTCGCGCGCAAGTTCATCAGCAACAGTAGTGATATCGATGGATTCGTTGCGGTCATCAAGCGTCAGGCAGGCAGAATAGATCAGCCTGTCACGTTCCGACAGGAAATCTTCCGGTCGGAGCATGCTTGAGATACGGCCGAGGATAGAACCGTTGAGGAGCAGAGAACCATTGACGGCTTGTTCAGCTTCCAGACTGTGAGGAGGTAATCGGTTCGTATCCACCGTCTAGTCTGCTCCTCCAACGACTTTAACCTTAGCTTTGGCGGTCACGTTCTTGTGGAGTTTGATGGTTGCTTCGTAATCGCCGAGTTCCTTGATAGTTTCGATCTCGACCTTGCGCTTGTCGATCTCATAATCGACCATTGCCGAGAGTTCTTTGGCTACGTTGGCTGAAGTGATGGCGCCGTAAAGCTTATTGCCGGATCCGACCTTGCCTTTGACGACGACGGTCAGGTCTTTGATCTTTTCGGCCAGTTCCTTCATCTTGGCTTCGAGTTCGGCTTCAGCTTTCTGCTGGGCACGGACCTGAGCTTCATAATGCTTCTGTACGTTCTCGGTTGCGGCAACAGCCATCTGTTTAGGGATAAGGAAGTTGCGGGCATAACCGTCAGAGACTTCCTTGATCTCGCCGGCTTTTGCTACATTTACTACATCTTTAAGAAAGAGAACTTTCATTATTTTTCCTCCAAGCAATGTTTTATTTTACCAAAAAATGAGACCATTTCATGGCTGATTTTCAAATAAAAAAAAATAATCAGGTACGGATTTTTTTGTTAAATCCGTTAAGTAAAGTTACCGTTCTAGGAAAGGTAGTTCTTTACTGCGATAGCACTGGTCGCGCCGTCGCCTGCGGCCGAGATGACCTGCCTGATCGAGCCGTATCGGATATCTCCGGCAGCGAAGAGTCCGGGAACTGACGTTGCCATATTGGTATCTGTCCTGATGGTCCCGTCTTCCTCGAGGGGAATGAGGTCCTTCAGGAAATCAGTATTGGGACTGATGCCGACGGCTACGAATACCGCATCGACAGTGAGCTCTTTTTTGCTTCCGTCTGATGCATTTTCAAGTATCAGTCTTTCCACCTGATCCTTGCCTTCGATGCTGACAGCTTTGTAGGGAGTGACCTTTTCGATCTTCTCATTGGCGGCGACTCTTTCCGTGACGATGGACGTGGCGCGGAACTCGTTCCTGCGGTGGATGAGATAGACCTTGGATGCAAATTTCGTCAGATGGTCTGCTTCAGCCAATGCAGTATTGCCTCCGCCGATGACGGCTACGCTGCAGTCTCTGAAGAAAGGCCCGTCGCAGGTGGCGCAGTAGGAGACGCCTTTGCCGGCCAGTTCTTTCTCGCCGGGGATGCCCAGCTTTACTTTGTTGGAACCGGCAGCCACGATGACGGCTCGGCTCTTACAGTTTCCTGCAGTAGATGAGATCTCGAAGATGTCTCCGTCTTTTTTGATGGACGTGACGGCAGCGATCTCTTCTTTCAGTCCGAACTTCTTGGCATGTTCCAGAAGTGTTGCCGCAAGTTCATAACCGTTGATCCCGTTGGGGAACCCGGGGTAGTTCTCGATCAGTGTTGCTTCGTTTACCATACCGCCCATGAGCATTGGTTCGAAAAGGAGAGTGCTCATGTTGTCGCGGCAGCAATAGAGTGCGGCGGTGAGTCCCGCAGGTCCTCCGCCGACAATCACGACGTCATATACCTTATCTTCCATATCAGTAACCTTTTTACCTTAATCTCTATCTGTTATTATAGCTTTTTTCAGTCGTCAGTCATTAAAAGAGTGTATGATTATAGAGTAGGTGACCACTATGACTGACGAACAGATCAAAGCAATCGAAGACAAATGTAAGATCAAGTCAAAAGAACAATTCGTCGAGGAGTGCCGTAAGGCAGGGTTCCCCGATGACTGGTATACCTTTACATGTGACAGGAGCGTACCCGTTTCGATCGAAGGCGACAGCGTCTATTACGGCAAGATCGGTATCACGAGCTGTGCCGTCATCATGTGTATCTGGGATGTTGCTTTTGAACAACTTTTGAAGTACAAGAAAGAATACGACTGGGAGCAGACCGGTGTGCTTTACAGGATCGACCGCATAGAGTGGGAGGGCGCAGCCAGGATATCCCGTGGTACAGGCAATCTTTATCCTTACGTTACGATATGGGATGTGAGTTTTACGGATCATCCCGATCCCAAGATGCTGGAGGACGGTTGGATCTTCGACAATTATGATCATTACATGGGCTACTGCAATTATCACAAGGTCATCAATGTGCGCTCGATAAAGGGTGAGATCGTCTTCAGATTCACGAAACGTACTGAAGACAGGGATCGCAAAGAATTTGGTTTTACGGATGATTATTTGACTGGTTCTTATCATTATCTGATCCCCGATGACCTCAAGGATGAAGTTGCCCGTTCCATCTACCGCGGAGATCTCTCCGATCAGCTCAAAGAAGAGTTGCGAAAGCGTTTCGAACCGACTCTCATCGAGGATGAATTCAAGGCTCTTGTAAGACTGCGCGACGAACATAAAAAAGCTCTGTTCGGTGCGATAGATAAGAAACTCACGGTGGATGAGCAGAAGAAGGCTTTTGCTGATGCTGGAAATGCTGTCGAGGACAGAAATCCTGCCGGTGATAATTATCATTGGAGCAGGAGCTATCTGGTTACTCATAAGAATTTTGATCTGGCCTACGAGAAAGCGGGGATAAGATAATATGTCAGAACTATCTCTCAAATTCGGCACTCCGGAACCGGTCGCATTCAAGGAATACTGCAGCGACACC
>JAEEOC010000030.1 GCA_016284035.1 Dehalococcoidales bacterium | reverse complement strand
AACCGATATCGCCATCGAGACTGCCGATATCACATTGGTTTCAGGCGAACTGAAAGAAGTACCCAAGACGCTTAAACTTTCACGCCGAACGATGCGAACTATCCGACAGAACCTGGGATTCTCACTCTTCTACAACAGTATCCTCATCCCCATAGCTGCCGGCCTCCTATATATCTTCTTCCATGACGGAACAGTCCCTTCCGGACTGCAGTTCTTCCTCGGTGAGTACGGATTCCTGAATCCAATGCTCTCGGCACTGGCCATGGCCTGTTCATCTGTCAGTGTAGTCACCAACTCCCTGCGACTGCGCAAAGTGAAACTAAAGTAGTTGCATTTTAAGTCTAAAAATGGTATATAATTCGAAAAAACACTTGAAATAAATCGTATTTTCGCATTATATATATTGTTAAGACACCAAGGGAGACTAAGATGAACGTTCAGAGACAACAGTACCTAGCCTGGCTTGCCGAAATGAAGGATGATCCATCCGTAAAGCTCATCCATGGAGCCCGCGGTACCGGCAAGACCACCTTGCTCAAAGAGAACTTTTACTATTATCTCATCTCAGCCGGAGTTCGCTCCGACAGCTTCATCTACATCGATACTGAGGCCCTCACTGAATACCGTTCCATGACTGAGCAGGAACTCTTCGACTATATCGACTCGAGGATCAAATTCAATATCAAATACAGGATCGTCATGGATGAGCCCCAGTGCGTCCCCGGTTATCTGAACGTCGTCAATCATTTCAAAGAGAATCATGACATCTACATTGCAACATCATCCGAACTTCTCACAGAAGAAGACATCCCCGGCGTAAAAGCGATTCAGATGCTTCCGCTGTCTATCTCTGAATTCGCAGCCTGTCATAAGAGCGATGAACGAAAGAGCATCCTCCCCTACATCACTTACGGCGGCTTCCCCGGTCTGATCTTCATCGATAACGAACAGGTCAAGAGCGAAAAACTCCTGACGCTCCAGGATGCGATACTCAAGAAAGATGTCTACAACAAGGCAAGTATCCGTAACAAAAAACTCTTCAAGGCGACTTTGAGACATCTCATCTCTATACGAGGGGAATACGTCAGCTCCTACGGAATCTCAGAATACTTGAGAGCAAAAGGTTTCGATACTGTTACCGACGATACCATCACGACCTATCTAGACCATATCTGCAAAGCCCATTATCTCCAGAAGATAAACAGATATGATCTGAAACAGGATGCCGTGCTTAAGACCAAGAACAAATACTACCTGTCTGATCCCGGTCTTGGTTTCAAGAGAAATGTTAAAGTAGATACCATGAAAGCCTATGAGAACATCATCTGCATGGAGCTCATCAGGTTGGGATTCAAAGTCTATGTTGGCAAAAACGGTACCAAAGAAGTTTCCTTCGTGGCCATGAACAATCATGACAGATTCTATATCCAGGTCTCTAATCCCATCATCAACAAGAGCACTGAAAAGAAAGCTGTCGATTCATTCCGAGGACTCGATGACGGCTACAAGAAGATCGTCGTCACCATCGATGACTCAGAATCCGGACGATTACAGTACGGCTATCAGCACATCAACATCTGGGAATTCCTGGCCAATTCCTACATGCTTCTTAACGCATAGCCCCTTTAATTGACAAGAAAAATCGTCTTTGGTAATATACCAATTTGTCCGGCCTAGTGGTGTAGTGGCCTAACATGCCACCCTGTCACGGTGGAGATCGGGGGTTCAAATCCCCCCTAGGTCGCCAGCAAAGAAGATCAAGGACCGATACGATGTATCGGTCCTTTTCTTTTATAACACAGTGAGGTACTGCCCTAAGTAATGATCATCAATAGATCACGATGGCGCCGAGATCCTGAAGCATATCCAGCAGTCTGAACATGGGAAGACCAACGACATTAGTGTAATCCCCGTCGATATGATCGATGAGAAAACGTCCTATTCCCTGGATGCCGTAAGAACCAGCCTTATCCATCGGTTCGCCGGATGCCACATATTCACGTAATGCCGAATCGTCGGTCTTTTTAAAATAGACCAACGTTGATTTATGAGACGTAGTCAAAGTCCCTCTTTTCGGATCGTAGAGAGTGAGGGATGTGATGACGTCATGACAACGGCCCGACATCTTCGAAAGCATAGAAAAAGCATCGGCATCATCCTTGGGTTTTCCTAAAACACACCCATCAAGGACTCCGACAGTATCAGCAGCGATAACGACCCCGTTCTTTTCAGGGATTACGGCATTCAACGCCTTATTCCGGGAGATCTCGTCATGTACCTGATGATCATAAAAGAACGGCATTGGAGTTTCTTCATAAGAAGACTCGACACAGGTAAATGGGATATCAAACTCTCTGAGGAGATCAGAACGGCGGGGAGAAGAGGATGCCAAATAAATGGGACAGAGAGACTTAAGAATCGGCATGTTTCGTCACACTGATGATGATAGTTTCATAGATTTTCATCCAGGCAAACTTTAATTCATCGGACCAGGCGGCGTCAAAATCAGGTAATTTATCAAAAAGATCTTTTTTCTTAGACAAATCATTTTGGACAACTTTTTGCACGGACAAATTTTTATCCGTATCTATTTTGTCCGCAACAGTGATCTGTTTTGGAACAATTGTCCGTTTCTTTTTGCCTTTGTCCATCAGATAGGCTGAAACACGGATATTAGCATATTTACAGGCATCGACAAGGAATTTCACGCATTTATCGGCATCTTCTTTAGTGATGCTAAAAGTATTCTTGAAGTAGTCACGGAGCTGATCAAACGTTGCATTATCCAAAGAGATGCTCCCGTTCAGTATACGACCGTAGGAACGCATAACGATGCTCTTAAATGCAGAGAGCTTTCCATCAGAATCGGATAAAAGATATTCGCGCAGCGCTTTAGTAGGCGCGTCATGCTGATCAAGCATACCCAGGAAACGCAT
>JAEEOC010000029.1 GCA_016284035.1 Dehalococcoidales bacterium | reverse complement strand
AGCCAAGATCGTAGGAGATGTATCGAGGACCCGCATGATCCCAGAAGGCTCCGATGCCATTTCTCCCGCTCCTCATCATGACATCTATTCCATCGAAGATCTTCGACAGCTGATTTATTCTCTGAAGGAAGCTACTGAATACAAAAAACCGATAATGGTCAAGATCGCAGCAGTTCACAACATCGCAGCCATCGCCAGCGGTATCGCAAGATCAGGTGCCGACATCATCGTCATCGACGGCTACCGAGGCGGCACCGGCGCGGCCCCTACCAGGATCCGCGACAATGTCGGTATCCCCATCGAACTCGCACTGGCTGCAGTAGACCAAAGACTTAGAGACGAAGGCATCAGGAACGAAGTATCCATCGTCGCCGGCGGCAGCATCAGATCATCTGCCGATGTCATCAAGGCCGTAGCACTGGGTGCCGATGCCTGTTACATCGGTACCGCCGCACTTCTGGCACTGGGATGCCACCTCTGCAGGACCTGCCAGTCAGGCAAATGCAACTGGGGCATCGCGACCCAAAGACCTGAATTAGTAAAAAGACTCAACCCAGATATCGGAGCTGAAAGACTTATCAATCTGATGACAGCCTGGACCCACGAGATCAAAGAGATCCTGGGCGGTATGGGCATCAACTCCATCGAGACCCTCAAAGGCAACCGACTGATGCTGCGAGGCGTCAATATGACAGAAAAGGAGCTTGAGATCCTGGGTATCTCACATGCGGGAGAATGAAGAAACTGTATTTCAACGAAAAATGGTGTCTGGGATGCAGGCTTTGCGAATACAACTGTGCCTTCGCTAATTCCGGCTCCAAATCCATGGTCAAGGCGCTCAAAGGCAAAGACATCCACCCGAACATCCACGTGGAAGGAGACAACAATCACTCCTATCCGCTGAATTGCCGACAGTGCAATGATCCGATCTGCGTAAAGAGCTGCATTTCAGGAGCACTGCACCTTGAAGACGGCATCATCAAGATCGATAAGACCAAATGCGTGAACTGTATGACCTGCATGATGGTCTGTCCTTACGGTGCAATCGTACTTGGCGATAAAGGCACGATCTCAAAATGTGAGCTCTGCACCAACAATCAGAACAAAGTACCTGCCTGTGCGGCCGGCTGTCCGAACAAGGCAATCGTATTTGAAGAGAGATAAAAAGATGAAAAGATATGTGATAGTCGGAAACGGAATAGCAGCCACCGGATGCATAGAAGGCATCCGCAGCATAGATGAAAAAGGAGAGATAACCGTCATCTCTAAGGAACCCTATCCCGCCTATGGTCGTCCACTCATCTCATACTTCATGGAAGATAAGGTCAAACTTGAGAACATCAGCTACAGGAATGCTGAATATTACGAAGAGAAGAACTGTAAGGTCTTATACGGATGCGAATGCACCGGTATCGATACCGACGCTAAGACCGTTAAACTCAACAACGGAAAGGCTATTAACTACGATGAGCTCTGCATCGCATCAGGTTCCTCTCCCTTTATCCCGGCATATCCCGGTATCGAAGGCGTCAGGAACGTCTATACCTTCACCACCATCGATGACGCCAAGATGCTGAAAGAAGCCGTCACAAATGATAAGAACGTCCTCATTCTCGGAAGCGGTCTCATCGGCCTCAAATGCATGGAAGGACTTTTCAACAAGGCTGCTTCCATCACTGTATCCAGCCGCGGCAATCAGGTCATGTCCCGCATCCTTGATAAGGTCACTGCCAAAGATATCCAGAAATACCTGGAAGATAAAGGCATCATCTTCGAACTGAAAGACACCGTCGATCACTTTGACGGAAACATCGCAGTCATGACCAGCGGCCACGAGATCCAGTTCGATATACTCGTCATGTCATTAGGCGTGAAACCTAATGTCTCGATCCTCAACGGCGCAGAAGAAGCCATCAAAGTCGATGAGTCTATGCGAACCGAATTTAAGAACGTTTATGCCGCAGGCGACTGCGTACAGAGCGAAGACATCACCGACGGAAAGACGAAAGTAATGGCCATCATCCCCAATGCCTATATGGGCGGTGAATGCGCAGGAAAGAACATGGCAGGAGGCAACGCCGTATTCGACAACGCCATGCCTATGAACTCGATGTCTCTGCTTGAAAAACACATCATGACCGCCGGAGCCAACCGAGAAGCTGATGGCGTCGAAGTCATGGATCTTTCAGGAAAAAGTAGCACTAAACGTCTCTATATCAAAGACGATGTCATCATCGGCTACACCATCGTTGACGATGTGGAATCAGCCGGTATCTATACGAAGCTCATCAGGGACAGAGCAGTCCTATCGAGAGAACAGCAGGAGTCTTTGAAAAAGTCCCCCACCATCGATATCTACGGACATGACACAGTGAAGACCATCCTGGAAAGTGCGGTGTGAGATGAAGATCGACGTAAAAGATAAAGCATTCAGCGAAATCAACGAAGAAATCAGGAAGTACGAGGAGATCCAACTCGTCAACTGCCTGGGGCAGCGTTTCATAGCATCCGGTATGGGCGGAAAGAAGATTGTGATCGACGGCGTCCCCGGAAACGCACTGGGAGCATACAACAACGGGTCTGAAATCACCGTGAACGGCAATGCACAAGACGCCACAGGCGACACCATGAATTCAGGCACGATTGTGATCCACGGCAACATCGGAGACGCCGCAGGCTATGCTATGCGCGGCGGAGAGATCTATATCAAAGGCAATGCCGGATATCGTGCCGGGATCCACATGAAAGAATACAAAGAACAGAAACCTGTCATCGTCATCGGCGGAAAGGCAGGATGTTTCCTTGGCGAATACCAAGCCGGAGGCCTCATCATCGTACTGGGCATCGATCATGAGAACGACCAGATGGGAGATTTCCCCTGTACCGGTATGCACGGCGGCAAGATCGTCATCCGCGGAAAGGCCGACCACATCGTATTCCCTGCCCAGACTAAGACCGCACCATCTTCTGATTCTGATATTGAAGAGATAATGCCTTTTGTTAAAAAATATTGTCATTATTTTGGATACGATGAGAAGTGGGTCATGGATTCTGAGTTCACGACAGTGACACCCGATTCCAATAATCCCTACAAACAGCTCTACGTAGCAAATTAAAGTTCGGAGACCTGATATGAAGTACACGAAAGAAGAAGTCAAACAGTATGTCATCGAAGAGGATGTCAAGTTCATCAGGATGGCATTCTGTGATGTTTTTGGAAAGCAGAAGAACGTTTCGATCATGCCGGAAGAACTTGACCGTGCCTTCGATTACGGCATTGCCATCGACGCTTCCGCCATCGACGGGTTCGGAGGAAGCATCCATTCGGATCTTCTGCTGCATCCCGATTCCAGCACGCTGTCTGTCCTGCCATGGCGACCTGATCACGGAAAAGTCATCAGGATGTACTGTACGGTCACATATCCCGACGGTCGTCCATTCGAAGCAGACACCAGGTCTCTCCTCATCGATACTGTAGAGAAAGCCAAGAAAGAAGGATTATCCTTCTACTTCGGCTCTGAGATGGAATTCTATCTCTTCAATAAAGACGAATCAGGCAATCCCACCAAGATTCCTTATGATAACGCCAGCTATA
>JAEEOC010000028.1 GCA_016284035.1 Dehalococcoidales bacterium | reverse complement strand
TTTAGATAATTATCATACTTGGAATTAACACTTTTCAATTTTATATAAATCTGACCGGGTTATTTTTTGTCTTCAATTTTAGTTATACTTAATTAGTACCGATCATATTGAGAGGTTAAATGAGATGAAACAGGAAACACTTGATAGGATTAGAAAGTTTTCGGAGGACAGGGACTGGGACCAGTTCCATTCTCCTGCGAACTTAGCAAAGTCTATCTCCATCGAAGCCAACGAATTACTCGAATGTTTCCAGTGGAGCGATACCAAGTATGACATCAATGATGTGAAAGATGAACTGGCAGATGTCATCGTCTACTGTGTCGATATGCTCCAGAAGCTCGATCTGGACGCCGACGAGATAGTGAACAGTAAAATGGACAAGAACGAAGCAAAGTATCCCGTAGATAAAGCTAAGGGCCTCTCGCTCAAATACAATCAGCTTTAGTACATTTCCAAGGAGGACTGAGATATGAAATTAGCAAATGCTTTGACTGAACGAGCCGATCTCCAGGAGAGGATCTCCGATCTCGGAACCAGGCTGAATCATAATGCTAAGGTCCAGGAGGGAGAAAAACCTGCTGAAGATCCTAAGGAACTGCTTGCAGAACTCGATAAGGACTTCATCCGTTTGGAAGAACTCATCGCAAGGATCAACATTACGAATAACTCGACTAAGGTCGGGAATGTCACTCTGACTGAGCTCATCGCAAAGCGCGACTGCCTCAAGAAGAAGATTGCTGTAATGAGGGAATTTCTCAATAACGCCAGTGAGAAGGTCTCACGTTATTCCAAGACAGAGATCAAGATCATGAGCACCGTAAGCGTTTCCGATCTTCAGAAGGATGTGGATGCTCTTTCCAAAGAACTCAGGGATGTCGATGAGACCATCCAGTCTTTGAACTGGACCACTGAATTGCTTTAGTTCAGTTTGGTAGTCTGGCAAGGCGGATACATCTCCCGCAGTTGAGAATGAACTGCACGTCCGAAAGGACAATCGATGGCGTACGGTGGGCCCGTACAGAGGTTCGAATCCTTAATGTATATTTATGCCCTGTATAATTACACCAGTATCTTTATCGAACATTATTACTACCAGTATCAATTGCCGGACGAGGGTGGGAACGGGGAATTATCTTAGATTATGAACGATTTACTCATCATAGATATCTCAATTGATTGGGATAAGATCGATCCCGACAGTTATTTACGGTCTATTCCGGCCATCAGTTCATCAGAGTATTTGAGAATCAATAAACGCATCACATTCTTTGTTGGTGGTAACGGTACCGGGAAATCGACACTTCTTGAAGCTATGGCTATTGCGTATGGATATAATCCAGAAGGCGGTACCAGGAATTATCATTTTACGACGTATGATTCCCATTCTGAATTACACAAGGCGATTTCTTTAGGCAAAGGGCATCATGCTAAATGGGGTTATTTCCTGAGAGCTGAGACTTTTTACAATGTTGCAACTGTCGAGATGAACGAATATGAAGGACGGGAATCCATTCACGATCATTCTCATGGGGAAGGTTTCATGAATGTCATTCAGAAGAATCTCAATCCCATGAGCATCTATTTCTTCGATGAACCGGAAGCGGCTTTATCACCTGACAGACAGCTGGCGCTCATCAAAGAGATACATGACTGTGCAGATGAAGGCTCGCAATTCTTCATCATTACTCATTCTCCCATCCTGCTGGCTATTCCGGATGCTGAGATCCTGTCTTTTGATGATGACTGCATCAAGCCAATCAAATATGAAGATACTGAGAGTTATAAGATATATTCTTCTTTCCTGAACAATAGAGATGCGATATTGCATCATCTCCTTGCTGATATGTAAGATACAACAGAGACACTATTCTGTCTTTGAGGAAAAGATATGACTACAGATAAATCTAAGATTGCGATAATGTACGACTTCGATAAGACGCTCTGCACCAAGAACATGCAGGAATATGCGTTTCTACCAAAAGTTGGCGCTACTCCTAAGGATTTTTGGGAAGATGCTGACAGACTTGCTGAAGAAAAGAAGATGGATCGTGTTTTAGCTTACATGTATCTGATGCTCGACAAATCCAGAAATGCTCATAAAAGCATCAGACGCAAAGATTTCGTTGAGCTTGGAAAAGACCTCGAATTCTATCCTGGCGTTGAAGCATGGTTCGATCATATCAACAGTGTCGGAAATGATCTTGGTGTAGAGGTAGAGCATTACATCATTTCATCAGGCCTTCGAGAGATCATTGAAGGTTCGAAGATTTTTGGGAATTTTAAAGAAGTGTTTGCCTGCGAATTCCTATATGACGAGAACGATACAGCATGCTGGCCGAAGAATGCCGTGAATTATACAACTAAGACTCAGTTCCTTTTCAGAATCAACAAGGGAATATTGGATATCTCCAATGATGATGATCTTAACAGATATATCGTTGAGGACGAGAGACCTGTTCCCTTTAGGAATATGATCTATATCGGCGACGGTCTTACTGATGTACCATGTATGAGACTCGTCAAATTGAACGGTGGGTTCTCAATCGCCGTTTATAAGGACGATGTTACCAAGAACGCAAAAGCGCTCCTGAATGATGATCGTGTGAATTATGTTTCCGAAGCGGATTACAATGTCGGATCTGACCTTGATATCGTTGTTTCATCTGTTATCAGCAAGATGGCTCTTGCTGATATGCTCATCCGAGAAACAAGAGAACAGAAAAGAGCCTTAAGAGACTAAAAACTTAATACTCCTGATAATGAAAAAGCTCCGGGATTCGACTTTCCGCGGAGCTTTTTCATATCAAAATAAAAAGGAGTTACACAATGCAGTATTATTCTACAATGCTGCATTGGACAAAAATTTATATTTCTCTTTTTGCTAAATAATTCTTTGCAAGTCTTATCTGTTTGGCGACCTGAACGGGTGCAGTTCCGCCAGTGATGTTTCTGGATCTGATCGAGTATGAGACGTTAATCTTTTTAACATCTTCTTCGAATAATTCACAGAATTCTTTATATTTCTCTAATGGCAAACTTAGGATGCCGCATTTATGGTGCTGGGCGTAGTTCACGATCTGTCCGACGACTCGGTGGGCATCTCGGAAAGGAAGGCCTTTCATAACGAGATAATCTGCCATATCGGTTGCAAGGATTGCATCATTTTTGAGTGAACGTTTCATTGCTTCCGGTTTATATGTAGCAGTCTCGAGCATTCCTTTGAAGACGTCAAGTGAAAGTAGAAGTGTTTCGACTGTGTCGAAGAGTCCTTCTTTGTCTTCCTGAAGGTCGCGATTGTAGGACAGTGGGAGACCTTTCATGATTGTCAGCATACGGTTGAGATTACCGTAGACCCGGCCAGTTTTCCCACGTCCAAGTTCTGCCACATCTGAATTTTTCTTCTGAGGCATGATCGAGGATCCGGTGGTATATGCATCATCCAGTTCCATGAAACCGAATTCATTGGTTGTCCACAGTACGATCTCTTCAGCCATACGGGAGATATGCATCATACAGATGGCGGCTGCAGACATGTAATCAAGTATTGAATCGCGATCTGAGACTGCATCCATGCTGTTCTGGGTAACTCCATCCATTTCGAGTTGTTCGGCCACCCATTCGCGATCTACGTTGTATGGGGACCCTGCCAAAGCTCCACTGCCGAGCGGCGAAATATTGACTCTGTAGTATGCGTCTGCAAATCTCTGATAATCTCGGTCGAACATCTCGAAATAGGCCATGAGATGATGAGACAAGAGTACAGGCTGGGCAAGCTGCATATGAGTGTAACCAGGCATCATGACGCCTTTGTTCTTTTCAGCCTGGGCCACAATGACTTTCTGAAGCTCATGGATCTTAATGAGCGTCTCTTCGATCATTGCGCGGGTATAGAGCCTTATATCTAATGCGACCTGATCATTGCGTGATCTTGCAGTATGCAGTTTTCCTGCCACCGGGCCGATAAGTTCTTTTAGTCTGGCTTCTATAGAGATATGGATGTCTTCAAGGTCTTTATCGAACTTGAATGTTCCTTCGTCCAATTCTTTGAGAACTTTATCGAGACCATCGATGATCTGTTTAGCTTCTTTTTCGGTGACGATGCCTTGTTTAGCCAACATTGACACATGGGCTTTGCTTCCCATGATGTCGTAAGGGTACAGGACATGGTCGTAGCTTATGGATTCACTGTAAGCTATAACGCTTTCGTCTGCTTCTTTATCGAATCTTCCACGGATGAGGCTCATAGTTATTTACCTAATCTGTCATTCTGCAGCTGAGACTGGATCTTAACAGGAAGACCCCAGAGCTGGATGAAACCGGGTGCGGAACTCTGATCGAATTCGTCACCTTCATCATATGTTGCGAGCTTGTAGTTGTAGAGCGAATACGGAGACTTGCGACCGACTACTACTGCAGAACCCTTATATAGTTTGACTCTGATGGTACCGGTGATGAATCGCTGTGTATGATCGACATAGGCAGCCAGATCTTCACGATGAGCAGAGAACCAGAGAGCGTTATAGATGAGATCAGCATACTGAGTTGCAACATAGTGCTTAAATCTCAGCTGATCTTTAGACATACAGAGTTCTTCCAGTGCGATATGGGCCTGGATGAGGAGGCATCCGGCCGGGGATTCATATACTTCACGGCTCTTGATACCGACAAGTCTGTTCTCGATGTGATCGATCCTTCCGACACCATGTCGTCCTGCAATCTGATTGAGTTCGATTACGAGCTCAACAGGATCATATGCTTTTCCGTTGATTGCGACAGGAATACCGCGTTCGAAATCGATCTCGACATATTCAGGCTGGTCGGGCCATTTATCGGGAGAAGATGTCCACTGATAGACATCAGCAGGAGGTTCATTCCAAGGATTCTCCAATACGCCGCATTCGATGGCGCGACCCCAGAGACTGTCGTCGATAGAATAGTCACTGCCGGATTTTACAGGGACAGGGATGTCGTTAGCGGCAGCATATTTGATGAGTTCTTCTCGGGTCATGCCCCATTCGCGGGCAGGAGCGTAAACTTTAAGATCGGGAGCGAGTGCTTTTGTACATACCTCGAATCTGACCTGATCGTTGCCTTTGCCGGTACAGCCGTGTGCAATGGCAGTAGCGCCTTCTTTCTTTGCGATATCAACCAGTGCCTTTGCGATCAAAGGTCTGTTGAGAGCAGTTGCCAGGGGGTAGGTGTTCTCATAAAGAGCATCTGCTTTCAGTGCCTCGAAACAATAATCCTTAATGAATCCTTCTTTACAGTCGACGACGTATGACTTGATTGCACCAACTTTGAGTGCTTTATTTTTGACGAAAGTAAAATCGTTTTCGTTACCGACGTCACCGGTGACGGTGATGATGTCATAGCCATACTTGTCTTTGAGCCATTTGACAGCGCAGGACGTATCGAGACCGCCGCTGTATGCTAATACTAATTTTTCTGCCATTTTATTCTCTCCCGTATATTTATTTAAGTTTTAATATCTTTGATTCGACGAATTCAGTCACTTTGGTCCTTACAACAGGATGATCCCAGCTGTAATAGTGTCCTGGTGCACTGAATACAGTAAATATATCACCTTCGCTCACTGTCATGTGGCGATGAAGGATCTTCTTTGCATTGATTTTGATAATTGTACTCCAATCGCCATGCGCAAATGTATCAGGATGATCGCCGTTGTTGTTGATGACGATAGATCTTTCATGTGGTTTAGATAGATTCCAGAAAGGGGAGCCTGTCTGTATAGAGAATACTCGTTCCTCATCTTTGAATCGCTGCGAGATGAATTCACATTGTCCCGCACCCTGGCTCTCGCCTGTAAGTATGATCTTGCAGTCGGTATTATCTAGCAAGATGTTGATGATTCCTGAAAGTTCATCTGATTTATAAGGGTTATCACCGGTCATTACATCTGATTCAGTCTTAGCACTCCAGAAGTTCCCGTATGTTCGGAAATAATTCAATACCTTAGTGGTCTCACCATGGCTTTCGATGATTTCCTGGATTCCTTTCATGATGGTAGGCCAGGCAGGGACAACTTTGAAATCGGCCCATCCGAAGCCGCCAGAATTATAGATGATGACGTCGTCGATATCTTTTACTTCGTTATAGACAGAAATGTACATGTCACGTGCTTTCGTGGCGTACTTTTCATTTTTTCCGTAATAAAGCTGATTAGCGATCTTCGTTGCCTGTTCGTAGACGCTCTTATTGTCTGTAGTCGGGTTATCAATGATCTCATTGGAATAGGCTTCATGCATTTCACCCGGTTCTCGTTTTGACCTGTGAATAAAAGCCACGAAGATGGTGAAGCAGAAAATAAACACAAGGAAGCCCTGCAGTATGTAAGATAATACGAGCATTTCTCTTCTAGTCCGTTCCTATGACTTGTTCTTGAGCCTTTTATCAGTCTTGATGGCCAGTTTCGTGCCGATGGTCTGGAAGACCTGGACCAGGAGGATCAGCAGTATCACTGCAAAGACCATTACCAGATATTTGTAGCGGTAATAACCGTAATTGATGGCGATCTTACCAAGACCGCCTCCGCCGATGATACCGCTCATAGCGGTGTATCCCAGTATGGTGGTGATGGCTATAGTGGCATTGGAAATCAATGAGGGTATGCTCTCCGGAATCATGACTTTCATGATGATCTGAAGAGGGGATGCTCCCATGCTCTGTGCCATCTCGATAGTATTCGGATTGACTTCGCGCAGACTTGATTCAGCAAGTCTGGCCACGAACGGGAATGCAGCAATGACCAATGGTACGATCGACGCGGTTGTACCGACAGTCGTACCAACTATCAGACGAGTGAGCGGGAATACAAGGATCATGAGGATGAGGAAGGGGACCGACCTTAAGAGATTGATCACGACATTGAGGACTTTCATGAAAGCGCTATTGAGAGGTAAGATACCGTTCTTCTCGCCAACTACTAACATGACGCCGAGAGGAAGACCGATCACGATGGCAAAAGCCGTCGCCAGAATGGTCACATATACTGTATCCCACAGCGCCATCGGGAATTCATGGATAAAGATATCGATAGCTTCATTGAGAGCTGCACTCTCGAAGATGTTACTCAGCATTAACAGAGACCTCCTCTGCTAATATGTCGGCATCACGTGAAAGATACTCGATCGCATGTTTTATTTCGTCATCGCCGCCGACGATACCCAGTATCATCGAACCATACTGTTTGTCAGCGATAGTGGATGTGGCTGCATATGAGATGGATGCTTCGATTCCGATCTCGACAGCCATGTGAGCAATCAGCGGTTTCCCGGTCGCCTGAGCGCCATTGTATACGACACGAATGAATCTTTCGCCTTCTCTGGGGATGAATGCCTGATTAGCGAAATCACCATCAGGGAAAACGAGTTTCTTGGCTGCATTTGATTTGGGATGTGAGAATACTTGACCGACTTCGCCTTCCTCAACTACTTCGCCGTTGTCGAGTATGGCAACGTGCTTGCAGATGCTCTCAACTACACTCATCTGATGGGTGATTATTATTATGGTGATCCCCAGGTCCTTGTTGATCTCGCGCAGGAGACTAAGAATCGAACGGGTGGTGTCGGGGTCAAGAGCACTTGTGGCTTCATCACAGAGGAGCACTTTTGGGTTGGTAGCTAAGGCACGGGCAATAGCTACTCGCTGCTGCTGGCCTCCGGAGAGCTGAGCAGGGAATGCCTTTGTCTTATTCTCAAGGCCAACTATCTTAAGCAGTTCAAGTGCTTTATTTTCTGCTTCTTCCTTGTTAACGCCGATAAGCTCAAGAGGGAATGTTACGTTCTTTAAAACTGTTCTCTGCATCAGCAGATTGAAGCCCTGAAAGATCATCGTGATATCATGACGCTTCATGCGCAGTTCTTTTTCGGATAATGCGCCCAGATCTTCTCCATCGATTATGACAGTGCCTTCGGTGGGACGCTCGAGCATGTTGATACAGCGGACGAGAGTGCTCTTACCGGCACCGCTCATGCCGATGATGCCATAGATATCCCCATCAGGAATACTTATTGAAACATCCTTCAGTGCAGGTACTTCACCGTCGGAAGTGTAAAATGTCTTGCTTAGGTTCTTGATTTCAATCATAAAAAAACTCGCAGAAGATATTTTACCAGTCTCCTGCGAGTTTTGATAGTTCAGCGTAAAGCTATTTCTTATTTGTTGGGAAGAGTAGTCTTCTTGCCGCTGTAGATGCCCATAGGTTCATTGTGGATGGCTGCTACAGAGACGATGTGAGTGTTGTTCTCTTTGTTGAAGTCATCGAGGTAAGGGACATGCTGGAAGTAGTTGGCATCGATGTCACCAGATTCGACGGTAGTGTTGGGCTGTACATAATCGGTGAATTCAACGATTTCGAGGTTGATGTTCTTGGCAGCGAGGATCTCCTTGGCGATGGCAAGGATCTCGGCATGAGGATTAGGGGTAGCACCGATTCGGATCTTTTTACCAGCAAGTGCAGCATAGTCAACAGTGGGATCATAACCATCGGTAGGTTTATCGACTGTGGAGACGACGGAACCGGCATATTTGTTATTGATGAAGTCGACTACTTTCTGACTCTTTACTGCAGCAACGAGTGCTTTGGTCCATGCTTCGTTCTCATTGCCCTGTTTGACGCATACGATATTGGCGTAAGCAGCGGCAGAACCTTCCATATCTAGTGAATCTTTGACAGGGTTGAGGCCTGCTTCGATTGCATAGTTGGAGTTGATGACAGCAAAATCAACATCTTTTCGTACGTTGGGGATCTGTGCAGCTTCAATCTCTTTGATCTCGATGTTGTAGGGATTATCTTTGATATCACGGGCAGTAGCAGTGATGCCGGCACCGTCTTTGAGGGTGATGAGACCAAGATCCTCAAGGAGGAGCAGGGCACGTGCTTCATTGGTGGTATCGTTGGGAACAGCGATAGTGATCTTGTCCTTCTTACCACAGGCTGCAGCACCAGCGATGGTGCCGAGGACGAGCAAGGCGGACAGTAAAATATAAGCAATTTTCTTCATATTTTCCTCTCCTATTCGTTCGTAGATTGTTAAATCGGTATTATATCATTCGTATTTTATGATTAAAAGTAAAACTCATTTAGTCTCGGACTTGCTAAAAAATAAAAGATTGAGTATCATTAACGATTGTTACGATTGTGGGCCGTTAGCTCAATTGGCAGAGCAGCTGACTCTTAATCAGCAGGTTCAGAGTTCGATCCTCTGACGGCTCATTTCCTACTTCTTCAGAAGTTCTCTTCGTTCCTTATAATTTGGCAGGATGTTTTCTATCGTTTTGTAGAAGTCTTTTCCGTGGTTCTTATGTTTGATGTGCGCAAGTTCATGTACTACTACATATTCACGTGCTTCTTCTGGATACAGCATCAGTCTGTATGAATAGCAGATACTGTTTTTAGGGGAACAACTTCCGAATCTTGTCCTGGCTTCGGTAATCTTTACAGAAGTCGGGTACAGTTTCATGATTTTTGAATAATACTGAGTTTTTTCGGTCAAGTACTCATATGCTTCGTTCTTCAGGCGTATGATATCGTCTGAACTTAGTTCTATCTTAGGTTTATTCATTTGCCGCTCAGTATGTTTCTTGATCCATTTTTCATGGCGTTTGACGAAGTCATTTACTTCGCTGTTTGGGGTTCTGGTAGGGACTTTTACTTCGATTGAAAGATCGTCTTTGATGCGGATATAAAGGGTCTTGCGTCTCATCCTGATGAGGGTGAATCCAGAAAGGAGTTCTTCGTCATCGATCTTGTGGATAATCTTCATAGTATTAATGGTGGGCGGTACTAGACTCGAACTAGTGACCCCTTGCGTGTGAAGCAAGTGCTCTAACCACTGAGCTAACCGCCCATACGTTTAAAAATATTATCAAAAACACTTCTTTCAGTAAAACGTAAATCGTATTGAACAAACATATTTGAACTAGCTACAATTAAACTAGTGTTTTGTAAGGAGGTGTAATTATGGATCTCCTGTTTATGAACGAATGGTTCTGGCTGATCTTTATTATCATCGGTCTCATCCTCATCATCATGGAACTCGTCGTAGGTGTAGAGACTGGACTTGATCTTGTATTCATCGGATCAGCATTCCTCGTAGGAGGTCTCGTTACTTGGCCGATCCACAATTGGATTGTCACCACAGTTGTTACCAGTATCATTTGCATCGCTTATGTTTTCCTTGGCCGTACAAAAGTGAAACGCTGGATCACCGGTAAGAAGGAGAACACTAATATCGATGTCCTTATTGGTATGAAGTGCGTCGTTACCGAAACTATTCCTGCTAATGGATATGGAGCAGTGAAGGTCAGAGGTGATGTCTGGCGTGCTACGTCCTATAAGGAGATCAAAGAGGGAAGCGAAGCAACTATTGAATCGCTTTCCGGTGTAACTTTAAACGTTAAATAATTTTATAGGAGTAATGAAATGCGCCCAGTAACATTTATCGTAATTGGTATCATTCTTCTTCTGGCCGTATTGATCCTCGCTAAGTCGCTTGTCACCATCAAGCAGTATCAGCGAGGTATCGTAGAACGATTCGGCCGCTACCGAACGACCCTTGAACCCGGTCTAAGATTCCTCGTTCCTTTTGTAGACTCTTTGGCTGCCCGTGTTGATATGCGAGAAAACGTTCTCGACATCGAACCTCAGGCTGTTATTACCAAGGATAACGTCGGTGTCACCGTCGATGCCGTCGTCTACTACTATGTAACTGATGCTAAGGCTGTTAAATATGAAGTTGCCAACTTCTATATCGCAGTCAGTAAACTGGCTCAGACCAACCTCCGAAACCTCGTCGGCGACATGACC
>JAEEOC010000027.1 GCA_016284035.1 Dehalococcoidales bacterium | reverse complement strand
ATTCATAACCTTCGCGGCGCATGGTCTCGATGAGGACTGAGAGATGCAGTTCGCCTCGGCCTTTGATGAGGAAAGAATCGGTGTTGCCGGTATCGATGACGCGGAGTGAAAGGTTGACTTCCAGCTCTTTCATGAGACGTTCACGGATCTGTCGGGTGGTGGTGAATTTGCCTTCACGTCCGGCGAACGGGGAAGTGTTTACACCCAGTGTCATTTCAACGGTGGGTTCACCGATGGCGATGCGGTGCAATGCTTCGGGATGGTCGGGGTCGGTGAGTGTGTCACCGATATTGACGGTCGAAACACCGGTAAGTGCGATGATATCGCCGGCCGATGCTTCTTCTGTCTCGATACGCTGCAGACCATAGTATGTGAAGAGCTGGGCAACTTCAAAATTCTGAGTTTTGCCGTCGGCATACATACAGGTGACTTTATCGCGGTCTTTGATAGAACCTCTCCAAATCCTGCCGATAGAGATCTTGCCTTTATGTGGATCGTAATCGAGAGTGGATACCAGCATCTGGAAAGGACCTTCTTCGACAGTGGGAGGGGGAATCACTTCAAGGACTGTGTCGAGAAGCGGCATTACGTTGACGCCTTCTTCGTTAAGGTTCTTGGTGACCCAGCCCTGACGGCCGGATGCATATAGGATAGGGAAGTCCAACTGCTCATCGGTCGTGGCCAGTTCAAGGAAGAGATCCTGTGTGAGCTGGATAACTTCATCGACACGAGCGTCTTTGCGGTCGATTTTATTGATGACGACGATGGGTTTAAGACCGCCTTCAAGTGCTTTCTGTAAAACGAAACGGGTCTGGGGCATAGGGCCTTCAACGGAGTCGACGATGAGAAGACATCCGTCGGCCATGCTGATGACACGTTCGACTTCACCAGAGAAATCGGCGTGTCCCGGAGTATCGATGATGTTTATCTTGACGCCTTTGTAGTTGACGGCAGTATTCTTGGCCATGATCGTGATGCCTTTTTCACGTTCAAGATCACCGGAATCCATAATCAGGGATCCCATGTCCTGGTTCTCACGGAAGACTTTGGTCTGCTTCAAGAGAGCATCGACCATGGTAGTCTTGCCATGATCTACGTGTGCGATGATCGCGATATTTCTAATGTCATTACGATAAGTAGCCATATGTTTTCTGCCTTGTATGTAAAAATCAACAAACAAGAATTATACAAAAAGAGTGTTTTGTGTGTAAATTTGATGAGATGCTGTGACTGTAACGATATAGCGTCATATCCTGATTATTGGTACAATTGGCTTTAACCGATGAATATCGATAACACGAATTGAAAAGAGCACGCTGATTATGAGCACAAAGAACGATTCAAATAAATCTAAAAAAGCTAAGACAAGTCTAAAACCATCTGATATCTCTTTATTTCAGAATGGGGAATTTCTCTTAAATTACCGAAAGACGTCTACCGCAGAATGGGTCGGTATCGGTTTTGCACTGCTCATGCTGACGTTCTTTGCCTGCTTCCTTACCCCCATGCTCTATTACGAAATGAATCAGATCAAGTGGCTCTGTGCTTTGATTCCGACGATCATTTTTGTCGTTGTTCTCCTTGCTGTCGGTGTTGTCGAGTTCTTTGACAGGAAGAACAAGCCTTTTGCAATCAATAAAGAGACCATCCTTAATACGTTTACTGTTCCGCAGTTTTTCATTGCCGGTTATCTGTTCCTTGCTTTGATCTCTGCGTTTGCTTCTTCCTATGACACTGTCTGGCTGGGCAACGACCGATATGAGGGTTTTGTCACGACGGTAATGTATGGTCTCATCTTTATCCTGATCAGTCAGTTCGGTAAATTCAAGAAGTACTATATCTATGCTCTTTCAGGTTCCAGTATCTTCATTTCTCTCTTGGCTATCCTGCAGTACCTGGGCAAGAATCCCTTTGGCCTTTTTGTACAGGAATACACTTATCGAAATACCCAGTTCCTGTCGACACTGGGTAATATCGATGTCGTTTCCGGTTTTGTGGCACTGTTTCTTCCCATGCTCTTGGCTGCTTATGTCCTTTATGACGGAAAGTACCGATATATCCTGATGCTTCCTGCTTATGCACTTCTTCTGTTTGTTCAGCTTTTTATCGACGTGGACAGCGGAAAGATTGCTCTCATAGTCGCTGTAATGGCTGCTGCAGTCATTCTGTTTACCGAACCGAAGAAGATGACAAGGATGCTGGAATTGGTCGCGCTTTCGGCTTTTGTGATGATTTGGAACTTCGCTATGAAAGTTACGGCGGCAAACGATGTCATCAGTATCT
Organism: Dehalococcoidales bacterium; assembly: GCA_016284035.1. Classification (GTDB taxonomy): domain Bacteria; phylum Chloroflexota; class Dehalococcoidia; order Dehalococcoidales; family UBA1222; genus UBA1222. The sequence continues at coordinate 5,113 of JAEEOC010000027.1, read as the reverse complement.
CTTGGTCTTTCGGCGGAAAGAAGATACTTCTTTGTCTTGCCGTGATCATTATCTCAGCAATCCTGTGGGCTTATTTCACTATCAAGCAGACTGATTTCTCTAAGAGATCCGGTTCATTCTTTGCTTTGCTTCAGAAAGCACATTCTGCTCTTCAGAATATCCGGATCACTCCTAAGCAGTACCGGATTGCCATTGCTGCATGTATCGCCGTGGTTTGCGTTGCAGCTTTTATCTATCTCTTTAATTACGATGGGAAGAACGCGACCCTCATTGCTATCTCTCATGTCACTCACGGACAACTCGATGATATGGCAGGGTGGGGCCGTGGTTTTGCCTGGAAGAAATCTGTGATCATGATCGGACAGCATCCGATCTTTGGCAGTGGCCCGGATTCATTCAAGTGGAGTTTCATGCAGTTCTATGATGAATGGGTAGCTGTCTCCGGAAGGTCTACGATCTATGATGCCGCACATAACGATTATCTCCAGATAGCAGTCAATACCGGTATTCCTTCATTGCTGTGCTATCTTGGTTTCCTGATCTCTCTGTGCGTCCGTGCAATCAAGAGACTTAAGAAGAATCCTCTGATCGCAATTTTCGGACTGGGAGTTTTGGGCTATTCAGCACATATCTTCGTTGCGTTCTCAGTACCTATCCTGGCACCGCTCTTCTGGCTTTCATGCGGTCTCTTGGATAAGTGTATTAGACAGACGAATATGGATGGCCCGAATCTGTTGGATCCGGAAATAGCAGTTACTGAATAGCAGTTTTGCTCTCGACGTATGATCTATCGCCGTTCAGATATGCCTGATACTTGTCACAGGCACCTTTGACGTCGTTCGTGAAATCGATCTGACGCCCTTTGTCGAGCCAAAGAATCTTGGTGCAGAGATTTCTTACCTGTTCTAAAGAATGCGATACGAGGATAGTGGCGGCACCGCTATTGATGATCTCGTGCATCTTGGCTTCACTCTTTTTACGGAAAGCACCATCGCCGACGGAAAGCACTTCGTCGAGGATGAGTATGTCAGGGTTGACCATAGATGCGACTGAGAAAGCTAGACGGGATTTCATACCGGATGACAGCTGTTTGAATGGTCTGTTCTCGAATTCCTTGAGTTCTGAGAATGCCAGTATCTCAGGATATTTTTCATTCATGAATTGTCTGGTATAGCCAAGCATCGCACCGCGAAGATAGGCATTTTCTTTGACGGTCAGCTCACCATCAAATCCGCTGGCAAGTTCAAGAAGGGCTGCAACGTTGCCGCGGCGGATGCATCTTCCCTCGGTAGGTTCCATAATGCCGGATACGACTTTCAGGAGGGTAGACTTACCGGCTCCGTTTGATCCGATTATTCCAAGCATTTCCCCTTTGTCCAGGGAAAATGTGATATGGCGGTCAGCCCAGAATTCTTTTACATTATATTGGCCTTTGATCTTTTTGAGGACAAAGTCCTTGAGCCCCAGGTCTCTTATGTCTCCGGTCTTATATCTTATTGAAACGTCATTTACTTCTAGTATTGCCATATCATATCCATTTTACAGTCTGTATAGGAATTCGTGGTTATAGCGTTTATACATCCAGAAACCGATCAATAATACAAATACCGTATCGAAAGCCATCAGCATATGGAATTCCGGGGTAGGAATAACACCATCAAGGATGATCTTTCGGAAGTATCTGATAAATAGGTAAACAGGATTGGCGAGGAATAGGTATTGAACTGTTTCGCTGTAGCTTGTGATTTGATAGAAGATTGCAGACAGGTACATTAATAACTGAGTAAAGATCTTCCACAGGTACTCCATATCCTTGAAGAAAACGTGGAGTGCTGAAAGGATCATGCCCACACCTATATTGAACAGAACTAGCAAGCATACCGGATAAATCAGAAAAATCCATTTCCATGTTGGGAATACACTGTCGATTAGACAGAAAACGACTAAAAGAACGAGTGTAATGGCAAAGTTGATCAGTGTTTGGACGTTTCTTGAAAGAACAAAGATGTATTTGGGAACATTTACCTTTGTGAATATACTGGCATTGGCCACTAATGCCTGCATGCCTTGAGTGGTTGATTCACTGAAGAAGCTGAAGATTAAGTTACCACAGAAGAGGTAGATAGTGTAATGCTCGATTGATCTCCCGAAGAAGTTTGTGAAGACGATCTTCATGATTAAGAGCATCATGAGTGGAGACAGAACGCTCCAGAAGATACCCAAGATCGTTCTCTTATACTTTTTGTTGAAGTCTCGTTTTACAAGTTCTTCAAATAGAAATCTGTTCTTTTTTATCTTTTCAAGCATTTGTTTAAATTGAACTAGTCTTTTTCTTTATGATATCACCCGTGCAAATAACTCATGAAACTGTTTTTATTGTCTTTAGGGGTATGTGTAGGTCTTCCTAAGTTTTTTCTTGATCCGATTGCACATTTGATTTCAATCAATGACAGTTTACTCAATGTCTTTGCTTGGATTAACTTTTCGTCTAAATCTTCAATCGATTGTATAGAAGTGGCGTTTTGATACCCACAGCTTTTGGCGATGGATACTAAATCAACATCACCCATAATGGTAGGTTGTCCCCCTACAGATTCGTGTGATTCGTTATTTACAATTATATGAACGACGTTTGATGGTTTGAAATGACCTATTGTTGCTATTGCTCCCATGTGCATTAAGGCTGCTCCATCTCCATCCAAAATCCAAATCTTTTTTTCTGGTTTTTGTAATGCAATTCCTAATGCTATTGAACTGCAATGTCCCATTGAGCCGACAGTGAGGAAATCGTATTTGTGGCTTTGCTTTTTAGATTCTCTCATTTCAAATAGTTCTCTACTTGCTTTACCAGTGGTTGAAATGATGACATCTTGATCAGTGACATTAAGAAGATGATTGATTAGTTCTTCTCTTAGGATTGTGTTTGAGTTTGTATATTTAACTTCTGGTGGATTTTCCAAAGCACCTGCACATACTACGAACGCAACTTGTTTTCCATCCTTGAGGATATTATTAAAACGAGACATCACACTGTTGAGTTCATCGAGAGATGTATCTTTTCTGATGATGAAATACTTGATGTTTAAGGTGTCCAAGAGTTTTAATGTGATCTGCCCTTGGAATATATGTTGCGGTTCATCTTTAACTCCTGGTTCTCCGCGCCAGCCGATAGTAAAAATAGTCGGAATTGCATAGATATTTTCATTCAGTAACGAAGCAACTGGATTGATTATATTCCCTTCTCCCGAGTTTTGAAGATAAACCATGGGTACTTTATTTGTTGCCAAATGGTAGCCAGCAGCAATGCCGGTACAGCATCCTTCGTTAGATGCTATGACATGATGAATTCCGTCTGTTCCGTATTTGTTGATAAGATAATTGCAAAGAGCTTTCAATTGTGAATCAGGAACACCAGTGAAAAAATCAACATTGGTCGTTTTCACAAAATCTTCTACATTCATTTTATGATTTCCTCATACATATTTCTGATATGGTCCTTTGTTATTGAGACTGGCGCATTAGCTAGTCGTAAAATATTAACTGAGTCTGTCAGTTTAGTGATCTCATCTGTTCTATTAACAGATATAGGATTTTCAATCTGAAGATTAAGAAGTAATTCTTCAAACCAGGTAACTGTGATTGGGATTTGTTCTAGAATGGACTTTAGGTAGTTTTCTCCACGTGAATCCGAGCACCTGTTGGTGTTATTTGTTATAAAGCGCCATACTTTTGGAAGGCAGATGGCAACTGCATGTCCATGAGGAATACCATAAATGCCTGTAAGTTTATAACTCATTGCATGGGCGGCAGTTGTGGAGGCAATGTTGATTGCTTGCCCGCTATAGTTTGATGCTTGCAGTATTATTCTTGCTGCCTCTGGATTATTCTTATTGATGTATTCGTCCCAATTATCTTTGATTAAGCGAATTGTTTTTAAACTATAATCTTTGCTTTCATTGGTACTGTTTACTGACCAAAAAGATTCAATTCCCTGGCAGAGAGCGTCAAGCATGGTGCATTTTCTTTGATACGTAGGTAGTGTAGCAAGTAGTGATGCATCTAAAATAACATATTCAGGAATGACGTCATCACTCTTAAAAGACATCTTCTGTCCATTTTCGTATACAACGATATGTTTTGTAGATTCGCTTCCAGATCCTGCAGTCGTTGGGACTGCAATGATAGTCATTTCCCTCTTAGAGTCATACTTAATGCATTTTGCGACATCAAGTGCAGATCCTCCTCCAATTGCAACTAAAGTGCTTATCCCTTGTTCTTCAATCATATGTCGCCCTTTTTCTGCGTCACTATGGAGAGGGTTTGGAGAAAAATCATTAAAAAGTAAGTATGGTTTGCCGATTGATTTGATGATGCTAGCAATATTAAGCTTTGTGTATGACTTGCCACATATGATTGCAATCTTTGCTGCACCCAAAGAATCAATTATCTTTGGTAAGGATGTAATACTATCGAAAAATAACTGAGCCATACTAATCACTCGGTATTATTGATAGAATATCTTTAATAGGTAAAAGAATATCATCACATTCTTTTGAACGATGATTAGTCAAAATCATATTTGCTATGTTCTGCATTGCAGGGATACTAGCTCTTGTCAGTTGGTTTGCATGGATGATGATATTAACTCCAAGAGCTTTCCATTCATCTTCATAGACATCATTGAATGTAGTAGGGACAATTACTATGGGGGTCATTTTGTTGCTATCACGGAATTTACAAACAAATTCCTTAATCTCTGTGGGTTCTTTCCTTCGACTATGAATCATGATTGCATCTGCACCGGCATCGACGTATGCATGAGCCCTGGTTAGTGCGTCTTCCATTCCTTTTTCGAGGATCAAGCTTTCTATCCTTGCGCAGATCATAAAGTCATTAGTTTTTAAAGCCCTTTTTCCAGCGCGTATCTTTTCTGAGAAGTTTTCGATAGAATCTTGCGTTTGTTCAACTTCGGTTCCGAATAGACTGTTCTTTTTTAGTCCTCGCTTATCTTCGATAATGACCATTGATACCCCCATTCTTTCAAGGGTTCTTACGGTATATACGAAGTGCTCTGTTAAGCCACCTGTATCTCCATCGAAGATTATAGGTTTAG
>JAEEOC010000026.1 GCA_016284035.1 Dehalococcoidales bacterium | reverse complement strand
GCTCCCATGGCAGTCGTCTCGATGCATACAGGACGATCCACCAGGATATGCGAGATGTCAGATTGGAACTGAGCCAGGAAATTGTTGGCGGATGCTCCTCCGTCGATCTTCAGTGTCGAAAGAGATATGCCGGAATCTGCTTCCATTGCACAGAGTACGTCATGGATCTGGTATGCGATGGATTCCAGCGCCGCTCTAGTTAAATGGTATCGATTGACACCGCGGGTTAGACCAGTGATCATTCCCGTTGCATCCTGCTTCCAGTAGGGGGCTCCCAGACCAGTGAATGCTGGTACGAAGTAACAACCATTGGTGTCTTTGACTTCCATAGCCAGCCTTTCTGAATCCTCAGATCTTAACATGAGTCCTAATTCATCTCTGAGCCATTGGATGGCTGCTCCTGCTACGAATACAGAACCCTCGAGAGCATAAGTAACCTTATTGTTTATGCCCCAGGCGATCGTTGTTACAAGTCCGTTTCGTGATCTGACGATCTTATCTCCGGTATTCATCAAAAGAAAGCCGCCAGTACCATAGGTGCTCTTGATCTCACCGGCTTCATAACAGGCCTGTCCGAAGAGCGCTGCCTGCTGATCACCGGCAACACCTGTGATGGGGATGCTTCCGCCAAAGAGGTCTGTCGCTGTTTCACCGAATGATCCTGATGTTGGTCTGACTTCCGGCAGCATAGACATAGGTATGCCGAAGTATTTACACAGTTCTTCATCCCATTTGAGGTCATGGATGTTGTAAAGCATCGTCCTGGCTGCATTGGAATAGTCCGTCGCAAAGGTCTTACCTCGGGTGAAATTCCATATGACCCATGTGTCTACTGTGCCGAATAGTAATTCTCCTTTTTCGGCTCTTTCCTGACATCCGGGAACGTTATTGAGTATCCATTTGAGCTTGGTCGCTGAGAAATATGGGTCGATGACGAGTCCGGTCTTTCCCGTGATCGATTCGGCCATTGGAGTATTGCGTATCGTATTACAGATATCGGCTGTCCTGCGGCATTGCCAGACGATGGCTTTTGATACAGGAACACCGGTCGTTTTATCCCAAACGATGGTCGTCTCACGCTGGTTGGTGATACCGATTGCTTCGATATCTTCGCTCTTGATGCCGATCCTGGCCATGGCCTCACGTGCTACGCCGATTATAGTCGCGAAGATCTCCTGGGCATCTTGTTCAACCCAGCCGGGCTGAGGGAAGTACTGTGTGAGTTCTTTCTGTGCCATGGCACAGATGTTTCCGTCGTGATCAAAAAGGATACAGCGGTTGGATGTGGTGCCGCAGTCTAAAGCCATGATGTATTTTTTCATGATCGTGTCTCCAGGAATGAAACGATATCTTTGTAGGTGGTCATGCGGTCCAGTTCGTTCAGAATCTCGTGGCGTGCATCTTGATAAAGCTTGATATCCACATACTGCATTCCGCGTCTCTTGTATTCTTCATACAGCTTTTTCGGACCTTTTCCTTTATCTCCTACGGGATCTTTAGAGCCTGACATGATGAAGACAGGCAGGTCTCGGCGGACATTATTAAAACCTTTCCATTTGGCCAGGTAGATAAGTGTGTCGAATAGTGCCTGATAACCGTTTACAGTGAACATGAACATTGAATACTTGTCGTTATCGTGGATTTTAAGGACTGCTTTGTCACGGGTCAGCCAGTTAAAGCTTGATCCCTCTTCTTCAAATCCTTTGTTATAGCTTCCGAAGGACAGTTTTACCAATAACTTGCTTCGGTACCTGTCGCCTTTAAATAGCTTGATCACACGTGACATCAGTTTGGCAGTTGATGCCAGATAGAGCGGCATGAATCCTGTACCCATGATTATGGCAGACTTTACGTCATTGCTGTAGAAAGTGAGATATTTCCTTAACAGGAATGATCCCATGCTGTGTCCTAAAATGTGGTTGGGGACATTAGGAAAGGTCTTCTTGATGTATGAGGTTACTTCGTGGATATCATTGACCATGATATCACTGCCGTTCTCTTTTGCGATGTTGCCTAAGTCATTGTCATCCAGAGCTGTATGACCGTGGCCAAGATGATCGTGTCCGACTACTGCGAAACCGCATTTCGTGAGATATTCTGCGAAGTCACTATATCTTCCGATATGTTCGACCATGCCGTGTACGAGCTGTAAAACACCTTTTATCTCTCCATCCGGTCTCCATATGACGACGTGGAGCTTATGTTTGCCATCGGTCGAAGGGATCTTGATGCTATCTTTCATATAGTTCAGCTCCTTAGTGATTTCTTAAAGAATTATAAATGCTTATTGTTTTCAGTGCTCTTAGAGAAGTGTCTTTCCAACATCTTTGAGAACCTGGCGGCGATGAGCGTCATGATCAGGTATATCAGAGCAACCATCAGCCATGTTTCTATCGGATTGATGTTGGCCGACATGTATTCACGGCCTCTTCGTGTGAGATCTGCGACTGCCACTGTACTGACTAATGACGAATCTTTCATAAGAGATATGAATTCATTTGCAGCAGGCGGGATGATGTTCCTGATGCCCTGGGGGAGTATCACATATCTGAGATTCTGTTTCCGGTTGAGCCCTAAGGCCAGACCTCCGTCGATCTGTTCTTTGGGCACCGATTCGATTCCTGCTCGTACTATCTCGCTCATATAGGCTCCGTAACAGAAACTGATGGCGAGTATTGCTGAGAACAACGGGTCGATCTGTATCGTAGGTATGATCTTTTGCAGTATGTAAGGCAGACAGAAATACCAGATGATCAGATGTACTAAGAGAGGGATTCCACGTACTATCTCGACATACAGGGATGAGATAAAGCGGTAGATCTTGTTATTGCTCGTCCTTCCGATACCTCCGATGAAACCGAAGATCGTCATCAGTATGAATGATATGCATGTGACGAGCAGAGTGATCAGGATGCCGTCACGGGCAAATCTCAGAAAGTCCATGTATGGATTGGGGAATACAAAGATAAGGAACAGTGTCAGTATTAGGACGGCGATGACCAGCCACCACCAGGGATCGTTCCGGTTGATCCATTCGATGATCTTCTTCATTCGAGTCCCCACTTATCCAGGAGATTCTGATATGTGCCGTCTTCTATGATAGCCATAATGGCTTCATTGATCTTTCTTTGGAGATCCGGATCATATCCTTTGGTATAGGCGATACCATAGCTTTCATTTGTCATAAGTTCGCCCACGGTCTTCAGTTCATATCCCTTGTTGATATAAGCCAAAGCGAGCGGTTCATCACATAGAACTGCATCTATCTGTCTATTGATGAGAGCAGTTATTCCAACTCCCAGATCATCATATGCAGCACATTTTACTTCTTTCTCTGCATTTATCATGTCGTCTGCGGTAGTGCCGCTTTCGCATCCGACTGTCTTACCAGTGCAGTCTGAGAGCTTCTGTATTGCCGTTTCGTCCTTGTTTACTACCAAAACCTGCCCAGAGGTGTAGTAAGGAACGGAAAAGTCCATACGGTCGAATCTGCTCTCCTTGATGGTTATCGCAGAAATGGAGATCTTATAAGTTCCCTGGGCAATACCGGCCAGAAGGGGGTCCCAGGTGACATTTACATATTTGGGCTTTATTCCTACGCGCTTGGATATCTCATTGAAGAGATCGATATCGAAACCCACTATATCACCGGTCGATGTATCTACAAATTCGAAAGGTGGCCAGGTAGCATCGGTGGGGATGATGATCGTTCCGTCTTCTTTAGAACATCCGATACCCATCGATGCGATGGCGAGAACCGTTATTAATGTCAGTATTAATCTCTTCATAATGCTAAAAAGGCGGCCTTAAGTCTTGCCGCCTTATTATTTTGATTGAATGAATCCTAACAGATCCTCGGGAGAAGGTCTCCTGCCATCTGAGGAAGTAACCTCGTCGTGCCGTAAGCTGTCGTCAGGATCACTTTACCTGGTTTCTCATCAGATACATGTCCGATGATGCGTGCTTCTTTGCCATATTCAAACTTCTGCATGATGGATACAGCCTTCTCAGCCTGGTCAGCAGGCAGTATCACGATCATCTTGCCTTCATTTGCAACATAATATGCTTCGAGTCCCAGCGCGCCGCAGAGTGTTTGTACGCAGGGTCTGATGAGGACTTTGGTGTCATCGATATTCATCTGTACATGAGATTGTCCGGCCAGTTCGTTTAGTGTCGTTGCCAGACCACCGCGGGTGGGGTCTCTCAGGACATGGACGTCACATTCATCCAATACTGCATGGATCATCTTATTGAGAGGAGCGCAATCCGATCTGAGGTCGCCTTCGAACTGCAGTCCTTCGCGATGACTCATGATGGTCATTCCGTGATCGCCGATTGAGCCGCTCACGATGATGGCATCGCCGACTTTCGCATTGGCGCCGGAGATGTTGCGTCCTTCGGGGATGAAACCGATACCGGTGGTATTGATGAAGATCTTGTCGGCACATCCGCGTGATACTACTTTGGTATCGCCGGTGGCGATCTTAACTCCTGCTTCAAGAGCAGTATCACGGACGGATGTAAGGATCCTGTCAAAGAGTTCGATAGGAAGTCCTTCTTCGATGATCAATGCAAAACTGATATATTCGGGTACTGCGCCTGCTGTCGTCAGATCGTTGACGGTACCGCAGACGGCGATCCTGCCGATGTTGCCTCCGGCAAATTCAACCGGAGTGATGACGTAGCTGTCAGTTGTGAATGCGATGCGGCCTTTGGGTTCGATGGTGGCGGCATCGTCGAAGGATACGGCATTGGCATCCTTGAGGATCTCAGTGATATGTTCTACGAGTTCATGGCTGGCTTTGCCGCCGGCACCATGAGCCAGCGTTATGATGTTATCCAATTTATTCTTCTCCTTCGCTGTACTGGTAGTAACTGGCGCATGCTCCTTCTCCGGATACCATGCAGGGGCCTACAGGTTTGATGGGAGTGCAGGTCTTCCTGAAGAGAGGACAGTCATGAGGAGTCTTGACGCCCCTTAAGATCTCTCCACAGATACAGCCTTTATGTTCTCGGAGAGGACCGGGATCGACGTCGAATTTATACTCAGCATCAAATGCACGATATTTTTCTTTGAGTTTTAAACCGGACTTAGGAACGAGACCAACGCCTCGCCATGTTGCATCAGTATGATCGAAGATGTTTTCAATGACCTTTACGGCATTGACGTTTCCTTCTTTGGAGACTCCGCGTGTATAGGCGATCTCGATCTCCGGATCTCCTTTTTCGATCTGAGCCATGATCATATCGATAGCCTGTAATACGTCGACGGGATCGAAACCCGCGACAGCGCAGGCGATCTTATGTTTTTCAGGAATGAATGAATAGGGCGCTGTACCAATGATCGTCGTTACATGACCAGGGCAGATGATGCCGTTGATCTTGACTTCTCCTGCATCAAGGATCGCCGCCATTACGGGAGGACAGGTCTTTGCAGTGGAGAATACTGAATAGTTCTTTAAATTAAGCTGTGATGCGACTTCTACAGATGCCGCGATAGTAGGGGCAGTCGTTTCAAAACCGATGCCCATGAAGATCACTTCTTTGTCGGGATTGGCCTGAGCGATCTCAATTGCATCGAGAGATGAATAGACGACTCGTACATCTGCGCCTTGTGCACGTGCATCCTGCAGGCTTTCGAAACTGCCGGGAACGCGCAGCATGTCACCAAACGATGTCATAATGACATTGGGGAGCTTTGAAATAGCGATTGCTTTGTCGATGTCGACGTTTGCAGTAACGCAGACGGGACATCCGGGGCCTGATAAAAGCTTGATGTTGGGCGGTACCATCTGGCGGATACCATAACGTAATATCGCAGCTGTGTGGCTGCCGCAGAATTCCATGAGGTTGGCGGGAGTCTTATACCTGTTGATCTTTTCTACGAGACACTTGACGATCTCGGGGTCTTTAAACTCGCTAAATGATCTCATTCTGGGCCCTCAGCAGATCGATTGTTTCTTTGGCTTCATTAACGTCCATTACCTGGATTGCAAAGCCGGCGTGGAGCAGGACATAATCACCGACCTTTGCTTCGGGGGTCAGATAGATACTGACTTTTCGATGGACGCCGCTCATATCGACTACTGCAGTGGTGCCTTCGATACTTAAGATCTCAACAGGGACCGCAACACACATATCTTTATTCTCCTAATCTCAGTTTTTCACTTGCAACGGCTGCCTGTCCTAATGATATACAGCCGTCATTGGCGGGAAGGATCTCATTTGTAAGTATTTCGATGCCTTCCTGCTTAAAATCTTCCAAGAGCATTGAAAGCAGCAGTTTATTCTGGCACACACCGCCGGAAAGGACTGCTTTGCTCAGACAGTTTTCCTTTAAAAGGTCTTTAACATTATATACTATGCAGTCTTTTACTGATATGTGGAACTTCATAGCGATGTCGCTAGCAGGGATACCATTATGCATATCTTTCAATATTTCTTTGAGTAGGTTTCCGATACGGAGTATACGGCATCCTTCAATTATTTCCGTTTTGATCTGATAACCGGCATTTCTAATGAGGCTTTTCTTTGCCGACTCCTCTAATGCAATGGCGGCTTCTGCTTCGAAAGTGGCATGTGAACACAATCCTAAAATGGTTGCGACTGCGTCGAATATACGACCGCAACTAGAAGTATCTACTGTATTGATATGCTTTTCGATTTGTGTACATAAAATCGACTTATCTGTGGCTGTCATTTCCTTGAATGCGGGGATGTCTTCGGGAATCTTTCCTAAGGTCTTATACAGATATGCAGCGCCTATCCTTATCGGATTCTTTACTGCTGCATCACCGCCCGGAAGCGGCATATATTCGAGATGTCCCAATCTATCGAAACCGTCAAGACCGGCCTTCAGGAATTCAAATCCCCAGATCTTTCCGTCGGTGCCGTAACCTGTACCGTCTAAAGCG
>JAEEOC010000025.1 GCA_016284035.1 Dehalococcoidales bacterium | reverse complement strand
AGACTTTTCCTTTCGCTTACTGGACTGTCACCATCTGTGGTCACTCTTTCCAGAGATGTTCAGCTAGGATACGTTTCTGTAACTCCCTTGATCAGTTTGCGCTGATCAGAAGCGTCTTATAACCCCGCAATAGATATAGGCCGCAAATCCACTAAATCTATTCGGTTTGGGCTGGTCCCCTTTCGTTCGCCACTACTAGGGGAATGGGTTTTCTTTTCCTCGGGGTACTGAGATGTTTCACTTCCCCCACTTACCTCTACTCAACCTATGTGTTCGGTCGAGAGTACATAGATTTTATCTATGTGAGTTACCTCATTCGGAAATCCTCGGTTAGGCTTGCTAGACAGCTCACCGGGGCTTATCGCAGTCATGCCACGTCCTTCATCGGCTCTTGATGCCAAGGCATCCACCGTACGCCTTTTCCCACTTGACCTGTTTCAGAATTGATACTAATTCTTATTTATTCTGTTGTTAAAACTTACTAGGAACTTTCGTTCTTTTCAGCATCCATTTTTTGTCGCCTTTTGAACAAGGCAAGGAAAATAATATCACAGGGGTTTTAACGGTGTCAAATGACGTTTTAGGCACAAAATGTCTTATTCATGAAAAATTTTTTGTGATTTATTTTTTTCGCGGAAAATTTGCCTTTTCCCGGCGCAGGCACGAACAGGCACAAAAAAAGAGACTCCCTCGTGTGCCGAAGGAGTCTCCTGCAAGTTGCATTATAGGCTTTTAAGCAAGGGTAATCCTGATATCCCCTGTATCAGTAACGATCTTACACTGCCCACCGGTATACGTTTCTGGAATATCGACACGTCCGGTATCAGTCTGAATGATGAACACCTTGGGTGAGAGGAGTGAACCATATACGTCACCGGTATCGGTCTCAATGTTTATTCTTGTTGCATCGCATCGTTCGAATCCGACATCGCCAGTGCTGCGTTCTACCCGTATACTTCGGGACGCAATCACGTCCGTCATGCGTATATCACCCGTGGAGCCATTCGAATAGAAATCTCTGCAACTGGCATCACTTACTGTGATCTTACCGGTACTGACATGAACATCCAATCCTTCGCATTCCAATGATGTAGCGTTTATCTTTCCAGTGGATGCTTCCAGCGATATATATGAGGAAGCGATATCACTTACATCGATCGTTCCGGTACTGGTCTGAATGCCTAACCTTCCAGAAACAGCTGCATAACAACTGACATCCCCAGTACTAGCTAAAACCGTTATGTTGTTAAAGGAAAGCCCTTCGGGGATCACTACATCTCCAGTATCCTCATTAATAGTCAAAGACTCATACTGAACCCGTCGGAGAGACACTTCGATTCTGGGAGTTTCAGATGAAAAGAAAGAAATGTAGTCATACCAGTTTTTCTTGTTTTCCGCTTCAATGATCAGCACCCCATTCTTAACTGAAACCTCATACTCCACCTTTGGATCATCATAAAGCAGAACATTACTGGGCTGATCATCCAATAATCCTGTAGGGTCGACAGCAAAAGACCTAAAAATAATATCAGCAGTATCCGAATTAATGACGATATCATTGAACGGTCCCCAGACATCAAAATGCTGGTATTTATATTCTCTTTTACCAAATATGTCAGAGCTCCATTGGTTTGCCGCCATGATAGCAACGAAAGCGACGGAACCAATCACAACAAGAGCAGCAGCCACAATCAACCATATCTTAGTCGAAGTCTTCATCGTGCGCGCTCCTTTCCGATAAACAAATTCTTGATACCGAGGGCGACCTTCTTCGTGAGTATCACAGCTCCCTTGGTGGCTGCTTTACAGCCAAAGAACACGAAGATCGACAATCCCACAAGAACTAGGCTGGCAGAAATCAAAGCCAGTACGGATGCTCCGGAGCCGGAAGCAGGGATGAAGAATATGGCCACGATGCAGGCCAAAGCACTGATAAAAAGCGAAAGATCGACAGCCCATAGTGAAATGATCACAGACCATATCACTATATAAATAGAAAGCATGACAGCAAAAGCGGCGATGAGCAATGCGGCCCAGACCGGAGACCCCAGTATCAGAAGGACGATCTCCCATGTCTGAAGTTTTCTTTTTGGTCTGACTCTCTCCTTTACGATCCTGGTAAAAGGAGTATCCTCTACGATCTGCGCTATCACCTGCTCGACCGACCCGATCTCGGAAACCGCCTGTTCTTCAGAAAGGCCCTCCTCGATCCGGTCATCGATCATTTCTTCATAAAAGGCTACCCGTTCTTCGATATCGGACTGGGGAAGACCGGACAGCCCGTCTTTGAGCTGAGCAAGGAATTCTTGTTTAGACATCCTGCTGACCCTCCTTGATTACAAACTGGTATATAGACATGATCTCGTTCCATTCATCTTTGAATTCATCGATGCGCTTCTTGCCGGCATCCGTGATGTGGTAATACTTCCTGAGCCTTCCGTCATGCTCGGCGGTCCTGACCGTCAGCATCTCGGCAAGTTCAAGCCGTTTAAGAATGGTATACAGGGTCGATTCGGAAAGCTCGATGTATGGTTTCATGTCTTTGATGATCTTGTAGCCATAGGAATCTTCGTTCCTGATGGCGGCCAGGACACATACATCCAACAGCCCACGTTTCAATTGAACGTCCATGCTATACCTCCTTTCGTGATATACATCGTAACACGAAGTATTGAGGATATCAATACCCCGTTTAGTATCTTTCAGAGGTTTTTATGCCTGCTCTTTGGCTTTGCGGTCGAGATAGCGCTGCTTCTGATCCAGTCTGACTTTCTCGTTCACTACCTGATAATTATCAAGGAAAGCTTTCTTATATTCAGAATACCTTCCATCAAAGATAGCCTGGCGGGCACCGATGACGATGCGTTTCAGGAATCTCAGATTATGGATGGAAGCCAGACGATAAGCCGTCAGCTCCTTGTTCCTGAAGAGATGGTTTACATACGCCTTGGAAAAGGTTCTGCAGGTATAGCAGTCACAGCCTTCTTCGATAGGCTCATCTTTTCCTTTATATATAGGACGGTCGATATTGATCCTGCCGTAAGAAGTCCACAATGTAGCATTCCTGGCAATACGTGTCGCCAAAACACAATCCATCATATCGACGCCTCTGTCGATAGCCTCGAATAGATCTTCGGGAGATCCGACCCCCATCATATACCTGGCTTTATCTTCCGGCATGTACTTGATGCAGGCTTCAAGATTGCTCCAAGTAAGTGCTTTGCCCTCACCTACACTGAGACCGCCGATGGCATAGCCCGGGAAGTCCATCTCAGCTAATGTCTCAGCAGAGATGCGGCGTAATTCCGGTTCGAACCCGCCCTGCACGATGGCAAATAACTGCTGATCTTCACGTGTGTGACAAGCCTTGCATCTCTCCGCCCAGCGGTGAGTACGATCCATAGCTTCCTTAGTCTGCTGATAAGTAGCACCAGGCGCGACCGGCTGGTCCAGCACCATGGCGATATCACTTCCGAGTAATTCCTGGGCCCTTGTCGCGATCTCCGGCGTAAAGAAGTGCTTGCTTCCGTCGATATGAGACCTGAAATGCACCCCTTCATCCTTGATCTTGGCAAGCGTCGCCATGCTGAACACCTGGAAACCGCCGCTGTCCGTGAGGATCATGCCGTCCCAGTTCATGAACTTATGCAGACCGCCCATCTGAGCGATATATTCACATCCGGGATTCAGATATAAATGGTAGTTATTGCAGAGGACGAGATCGTACCCCATGGCCTTCACATCATCCCAAACAAGGGATTTTACGGTTGCCTGAGTGCCCACCGGCATGAATGCGGGAGTGAGTAATGTGCCGTGCGCCGTATGCAGTTCACCTGCACGCGCACTTCCATCGGTAGCGAGAAGCTTGAAGGTCCCCATGGTCTACACCCAGAGGTCGATGCACATCATCATGAAGAGGATCCCGAGATACGGGAAACTTGAAAGCTTATACAGTTTCCAGGCCTTGCTGTTGCTGTAATGGAACTTCAATACCACACAGGCAACCAGCAGGATGAGATCCAAGACGATGGCAGAGATCAGGAATACGAGACCTGCCTCGGCAACAAAGTAATAAGCGACACCCAGTCCGATGAGCGCCAAGGCACATACAAACAGGATGTAGATAGCATATTTGGGATCAGTCTTCAGAGGGAAGAACGTGCATCCGGCACCCAAGTATTCGTCACGGCGGCTGATCATAACCGTCCAGACGTGTAACGGGAGCCAGAACATGATCATGAGACAAATGATACCGATCTGCCAGTTGATGGCATCAGTAGCGCCCCACCATCCGATGAGGACCGGTGCGAAACTGGCGATAGCACCCTGGGGGAAGACACAGGTATTCCTCTTCCTGTAGACAAAAGCTGCAGTCGAACCGATCAGATCGGCAAAGAAAGCATAGGGTCGGACGAACCAGGCCATGACGAGACCAGCTACGACCAGGAAGATGAGCCAGGGAAGCGCCTTCTCGGCAGGATCGATACGTTTCGTGGGGAAGACTCTCTTTTTCGTCCTCTCCATCTTGGCATCCAGATCACGGTCAAGGTAATTGGTCACGCCGTTGGCACCGGCCGATGCCACCAGGACCGTTGCTGTAGCAAAGAGCATACGTCCGATATCAGGGTGCCCGCTTGAACCTACGATAAAGGAAGCCAAACCGATGAAAGTCAGGAGGATGGTCTCTCTGACCTTGCATACCAATATATAGTTCCAGGCTTTCTTCAGTATGTTCATATCGGCCTAATTCGTATCGTGCTGCATGGTAGCCAAAAGATATTCCTGCAGTATCACAGCGGCGGCTACAGAATCATCGGGCTCACCGACTCTCCTCTTTCCGCCGTTCTCTTTCATCATATTCTGTGCAGTGACAGTGCTGAGACCTTCGTTCCAGTAGACTACAGGGACCGGAGCGATCTTCTTAAGGTTGTCGACGAATTTCCTGACCTTGGTGGTCTGTTCGCTGTCGGTACCACTCAATGTGACCGGCAGGCCGCAGACGATGGTGCCGACCTGGTGTTTCTCTACCAGTTCGACGATATCACGGATGGCTTCACCATCTTCGCGCCTAAGTATGACACCCAGAGGCGATGCGATTATCTGCATCGGGTCAGACATTGCTGTCCCGATCTTGCTGTCTCCGATATCTAAACTCAGTATCCTCAATACAGTTATCCTTCGATCATAGCCTTGACGATGGCACAGGTCTGATCGATCGCAGATCCGAGCTTAGCAACATCCTTGCCGCCGCCCATGGCCTGTGAAGGTCGTCCGCCGCCGTTACCGTCAGCAAGAGCTGTGATCTGTTTGATGATCTGACCGGCATGTAATTTCTGTTTGATGAGGTCATCGGTGACATTGACGACGAACTGAGGACGTCCGTCGAGATTGGCACCCAATGCAACGACTGCGCTGCCCAGTTTGGCGGCTACGGCGTCAGACATATCTCTCAAAAGGTCGACACTGGAAACTGTTACGACCTTACTAACGACAGGGATACTGCCGACCATCTTCTTTTCATTGATGATACTTTCTACATCCTTGGCCATCAGCTGATGTTCAAGAGCATAGATCTTCTTCTTGGCATCATCGAGATTATCGACGAGCGCGCTGATCTTAGGCAGGAGATTATCGCCCTTGGCATCCACCAATGCGCCGGCCTTCCTGATGATATCAGCTTCCTTATCATACTGTTCCACAGCACCACGGCCAGTGATGGCTTCGATCCTGCGGAGACCAGAACCGATGCTGCTCTCCGAAACGATTCTGAAGGAACCGATGATACCGGTATTGAATGCATGAGTACCGCCGCAGAGCTCAGTGCTGACAGCAGGTTCGCCGACACTGATGACACGGACCACATCGCCGTACTTCTCATCGAAGAGGGCGATGGCGCCAGACGCGACAGCTTCTTTATAAGGCATCTCTTTTGCGTTGACGACGTGAGCTTTTCGGATCTCATCGTTAACGATCTTCTGAACTGCTGCGATCTCATCGGCAGTCATAGCAGAAAGATGAGAGAAATCAAATCTCAGATAATCGGCACAGACTAAAGAACCTCTCTGCTGGACGTGGGTACCGAGGACTTTCCTCAGGGCCATATGCAGAAGATGAGTCGCGGTATGGTTGGCTGCGATATCCTGTCGGCGCTGGGCATCGACATGAGCAGTGATGCTCATACCGACCTTGAGTTCGCCCTGTTCAAGATGACCGATATGGATAGTAGTCTTAGGATCGAGCTTCTTAGTATCGGTAACGATGAACTTTACTCCGTCGCAGCAGATGCAGCCGGTGTCACCAACCTGACCGCCCATTTCAGCATAGAAAGGAGTCTTATCGAGGACGATCATAGCTTCATCAGCGCTGATCAGTTCATTGATGCTCTGTTTGTTCTGAATGATGCCGCAGACTTTTACATCACTCTTCAATGTCTTATATCCAAGGAATTCAGTTGCGGGGAAGTGGACATCGCCTTCGACGAGCTTTTCACCCAAGCCAAACTTCTGGCTGGATCGAGCCATCTCTCGCTGTTTCTCCATCTCTTTCTCGAAACCGTCCATATCGACTTTGATGCCGCGGTCACCGGCAACCTCACAGGTAAGTTCGATGGGGAATCCATAGGTATCATATAGCTTGAATGCCTGAGCACCTGAGATCGTCTTGTCATCACCGACTTTGGCAATGATATCTTCAAGCAGATCGAGACCCACATTCAAGGTAGCAGCAAATCTCTCCTCTTCGCGGAGGATGACATCCTTTACGAACTGCTGTCGTTCCAGGAGCTCGGGATAGTATTTGCCCATATTGTCGATAGTGACCTGGGCAAAACCGGTCAGGAACGGTTTATTGAGCCCCACACGTCGGCCGAAGAGAGCGGCACGTCGGAGGAGTCGTCTGAGCACATAGCCTCGTCCTTCATTGGAAGGAAGGACACCGTCACTGATAAGGAAGGTGACCGATCGGCCGTGTTCAGAGATGACACGGAGTGCACGGTCAGCTTCAGGATCATCGCCATATTTCTTGCCGGTGATGGAAAGAGCATATTTCATATAAGGTTCGAAGATATCAGTGTCATAGCATGACTTCACGCCCTGCATGACGGCGGTGATTCGTTCGAGACCCATACCGGTATCGATATTGGGCTTAGGAAGCGGAGTCAGATTGCCTTCTTTGTCCTGGTTGAACTGCATGAACACGAGATTCCAGATCTCGACAAAACGTCCGCAGTCACAACCCGGATTACAGTCAGGTCGGCCGCACCCGTATTCGGGACCATAATCGTAATGGAGCTCACTGCAGGGACCGCAGGGGCCGGTCTCGCCGGCAGGACCCCAGAAATTATCCTTCTTGCCTAATCGGCAGATCTTGTTCTCAGGAATGCCCATCTTCTTCCAGATCTCAATTGCTTCATCATCATCGAGATAGGTGGTAGCCCAAAGACGGTCTTCGGGAATGCCATAACGCTTGGTGATGAGTTCCCAGGCAAAGGGAATGACTTCTTTCTTGAAGTAATCTCCGACGCTGAAGTTGCCCAGCATCTCAAAGAATGTCATGTGGCTGGCATCACCGACTGATTCGATATCAGTGGTCCTGAAACACTTCTGGATCGAAGTAAGTCTGTGGCAGGGAGGTTCTTCGATGCCCAAGAAGTAGGGTTTGATCTGAACCATACCAGCTGTCGTCAAAAGCAGTGTCGGATCATCATGGGGAATAAGAGAGGAGGACGGGATGATCAGATGCCCGTGCTCGACAAAATAATCCTGAAAAGTCTTTCGGACCTCATCGCTTGTCATTCTTTTCATTTGTGCTACCTACCTTAGCAAGTTAATCAGAAATAAGTACAATTTGTAATTCTATCACGATTTCACACGTTATAGTAAAAACTTATCGGCCGACACAGACCTCAGCAATAAGAGTCGTGACAGCCGTATCGGGTACCATACCGCCGGTCTTCATATCAACATCAGTCTCAAGGAAGCGTCTGTACAAACCGATCAGTTCCTCATGAGAATATTTGGAAGCCTGATTGACCGCATCCCTGATGGCCCAGGCGTTTATACCTGTCACCTTAGTCAGACGGTCACCGTTATAACCTTCAGCCATCCAGTTCTTGCAGCGGATGACTTTCCTCAACTGGGAGATCAGCATCGTGAGGATGTAAAAAGGATCAGCCCCATTATCTGTCAGTCTCAGATACAGCTTCATCGAAAGATTGATATCACGGTTCATGACTGATTTGAGCAGGTTCCAGATATCCTGGTCGTTCCCCAGTTCGGGCACCATGAGCACCACGTCTTTCTTCGTGATCTCGCGTCCGTTGGCATAAGAAAGCAGTTTTTCGATGTTGCCGGACATGGCCCACAGGTCGCTTCCAATAAACTGGACCAGAGTGCCGACAGCATCCACGGCAATCTTGCCGCCGCGTGCCATGACATACTGCCTGACCCATGAAGACAGTTCCTGCTGTCCCATGAGGTTACAGGCATGGAATTGGATATTGGGGACACCCTCAAAAAGCGGATGTTTCGAAAGGTCGGAAGTCCTGTCCTTAAGCGCATAATCCGGATCGACAAACAGCAATTCTGTAGTGGGACAGACATCGTTCTTCATCACATTATTGAAATCACCGGCCGGAGTCGGCTGATCAGCCTTTTTCTTTGAACGGGAAGCTGATGCATCGAGCTTTTTAAGAAGACCTTCAACGATCACCAGCCTGTGCAGTGCCAGGAAAGGCATGGCCTGGACATGGGCGCGCAGCTCATCAGGAGTAAGTTTGGAGCCCTGGAGATATACCGTATTATTGGTAAGGGACTCAGCATCACCGAGTCCCTCCTTGATCTTTCTCAAAGTCTTTTGGATCGTATATTCGTCTGTTCCGTACAGTACGTGGATCATTTAATGTCCTGCTCTGCCTCCACGGGATCCAACATATTGACTCCGCTTTCAGTGTCGGTCTGTCTGATACATTTCTCCAAGAGACCTGCAACGACCCAGAAGAGCGGGGAAAGGATGGGGACGGAGAAGCCAAAGAAGACATGTACGAAATAACCGACCACACCCAATGCAAAGAGTGTGATCAAAGGATTGTACTTGAGCCTCCTGATAGCTCGGATACCCAGTGAGATCACGAAACCCAGATATGAGAGAATCGCAAAGATACCGGTATTGGATGCGATCTGGAGAAGATCATTATGGGCATAGTCGAAGTAGACATTGACGCCCAACACTTCCTGGATGATCTTGCTGTATTCCATGAAGGCTTCTTTATAAGTATCAGGACCAGTGCCGAACCAGAGATTCTCAGTAATGAGCTTGACCGTATATTTCCAAACGATACCTCGTCCGGAACCTGCTTCGTCATCAAGATGACCATGCAGGAAATGAGATAACTGAGTAAGGATCGTAGAAGATCCGGAATAAGTAAAGATGAAAACAAGGACCGCAAGGATGACCACAGCAATAGCGGCAATGATGATGATCCTGGTCATCTTAGGTGTGAGTCTGATCTTATTGATCGAAGACTGAATCTTTACCAATGAGCCGTAGAAACCGCCCTTGCCGGCCTTTTCTGAATAATCTGTCGTCTTGAATGAGAAGAACAACCAGGCGATGGCCACTACTATCAAAAGGATAAGGTAATACTTTACGTTCGTGCCGTCAGCCGACCAAATGATCGACCTGGCGCCGTTCTCGATGGTGACATGCATGAGTTCCTGCCAGATCATGGCGACTCCTGCCACCAGGAAGAGTTCACAGACCCTTACGATACGCTTGGCCTGAGTGCAGAAGATGGGAATGGCAAACATCAGTGCCGCCAACAGACCGAACTTGCCGCTGTCGACATTGGTGATCATCTGAACGAATACGTTCAGGAAGAAAGCTGGAAGGATCATATAGTAGCGGTACTTTCCGTCAAAGAGGACATATGCGGCAAACATTATGGGCAAAGCCAAGGCAATGAAGCCGGAGACCACATCGATATTGCCCATGGTGGAAAGGAAAAGAGTATTGCGGTAGTTGTATGTTCCCGGATAAAGTCCCAGGATATTGGATCCCATGTACTGCCCGATGGCAATGAGCCCGAAGAAGATCATCGAACAGGAGAGTGCATAGATCAGGATCTTATGATATTTACCGAACTGGCCAAGGAACAGAAAGATACAGCTATAGACGAAGATCGCAAAGAAACCTTCGTAACGTCCCTGCCCGACCCAGACATCATGTCCGTATGAAGATAAGAGTGCAGAAATAAAACCGAAGAAGATATAACCCATCACGAAGAGCTGTGTGATGGTCATCGTAGTCTTCTTCCTTACAAAGAGGAAGATACCATATCCGAAACCGCCTGCGGCCAGGATGCCCGAAATGACCTTCAAAGGAACAGAATTGCCTGAAGTCCAATACATGATCAGTGCCATTAAGATGGTCACCGGAAGCATGACGAAGGAAAGCAGACTGTCTTTGTTCTCTTCGAGATTCATCTTTCCCTGGGAGTATCTCCAGCCCAGAGCAACCAGAAGACCAACCACTCCCAAAACGAACAATACGACGGTAAAAGTCCATTTGAGACTGTTCATGTTGGTGTAAAGAGATTTGGATACGAAACAAAGGAACAGGGTGAAGAAGGACATCGCCAACCCCATGCCTACATATTCATAGGCAGAGCGATTGTTGGCGTTGAGCAGGAATGCCCCGTCCTGCATCAGAGATGCTATCGGCTTTTTAGCTGAACGGGCTTCTTTTCGTGCCTGTTTTGATTTTTTCTGTGCACTCATAAAAAACCTTCCTGAAATTATTTACAGACATTCAAAATTTTACACAATACAGCCCGTTCTCTCAATCCAACACGGCTATAGACATACGTACAAGAAGATTTAATGTATAATTGAAAAAGTATCATTCAGCTATGAAACGGAGACAGTACACTTATGGAAGCTGGAATCGAAAACAACGAAAATGTAGTTCCCGGTTACGATGACGATAAGAACCTTACCTTCAACGAAGGGATCGTAAAAAAGCAGCTTGAAGAGATCAATCTGCTGGTCATCAAAGACGAATATGATCAGGCACTCGCACTTATGGAAGGACAGCTGCCCATCCTGAAAACCTTCGAGGAACGCTTTGTCGACACACCGGAAAGAGAATTCAAGATCTTCTATGAACCATTCCAGCAGGTCCTGTTCCAATACAGATTCAGACCTACCGTTAAAATCGAGCCGCTGCCCACCATCGGCATCGAAGGCAATCTCGTCTACGGCAGTCTGCTCATAGGTTTAAAGAGATACAAAGAAGCACTGGAATGCTTCAACAACGCCCTCAAACGCAATCCTGTCGAACCGCGTGCGATCTACCAGCGCATCGAGACCTATAAGCTCATGAATGATATGGACAACTTCTTCAAATACAATGTCGAGGCAGCCGCTATCACATACCGTCCATATGACGTTGCCCGACTCCACAGGAACTTCGGCTACTACTGCATCGAGAAGAAAAAGTATGATCTGGCCATGGCCTGCTACGGCATGAGCCAGTCATATGAAAAGACATCCAGAATCGCCACGGCCGAGATGCAGTATGCCCTGAAGATGTCGGACGGCAAAGCCAAAGCCCCCTCTTACCAGGATGCTGTAAAGATGGCCAATGAAGCCGGCGTCCCCTTCGGCGTAAACAAAGAAGTCCTGTCTCTGGCATACACAATGGGCAAAAACTGCCTGGACCGAAAACAGAACAAACAGGCACGCTATTATATCCAGATCGTCGCCAACCTGACCCATAATAAAGAGATCAAGGAACTACTGGATTCGATCCCTTCAGATCCTAAACCGATGTAATCTCGGGATTATTGTACTTAGGCGGATCCTTCTCCCAGCTGAAGAGCACCCATGTGGTCTCTTTGGAATGGTAGAGTTTGCCGTCACGGTGGATAAGCCTGGAATCCAAGAGATCAAAAACCTTCTTTGCATTAGCAGAATCGACTTCCCGTGACCTTACGATCTGGAAGTAAGCGTCTTCCAGCGAGTCATATTCCTTTTCATGCTCGATCGTAAAAGGTTCGACACAGGGATGGATCCCCATGCTCTCGATGACATTATAAAGGATCGCATGCTGCGGAGAATAATCGATATCGATACCGATGATCTCAGAGATCTCTCGGTCCAGCGGGTCGGCGCCTCTGACTCGCCATGTCACATGACATGACTTAGAAGCAGCTTCATTCAGATTCCTGAGACTGCGTTTGATATCCTTACCGCCCGGCAGGGATCTCGATGCGATGGCAATATCGCAGTGAGGAAGACTGTGCGGATCGAGTTCGATCCAGTCGCCCTGAATCGGCTCGATATTGGTGATACCTTCTTTTTCAGCCCTTTCGAGAACGGTATCCAGTGCCGCCTTGGACATGTCGAATGCATAGACCTTGCCAGCTTTCTTTGCCAGAGGGATCGTCAGCGCACCGGTACCGCTGCCCACATCCAGTACCGTATCCTTTTCCGTGATGTTCAGTTTATCCAACAGCACATAGATGTATCCGCTGTGTTTCGTTTTGGGCTTAACTTTCTTTGCCCAGTTGTCCCAGTAATCCTGGCTCTGGGTCTTATACGTATGATGGACCTGTTTCTGCCATAACTCGGCCCAGTCGATATCCCCTATCCCGGCAATACTGTCAAATAGGTCTTTATCCATGATCAGAACTTGCCGTCCTCGCTGACCTCAGCATCAAATGCGTCACCGAGTTTATCTCTCAGATCTTTGTATGTCTGAATGGCAGCCAGTCCCTCTTCGGTGACGATGGCCTTGCCGCCGCCGACACCGCCGGTGGTGCGGACTACCAAAGGAGATGGTGCAAGCTGGTTCATGGAATCGACCCACAGCCAGGCATTGGAATATGTCAGATTCATCGAACGGGCTGCCGCTGCGATGGTGCCGAGGCGGTGGATCTCCTCCAGAAGCCTGGCACGGCCTCCGCCGATATAGAGCTGTCCGTCCTTCTCGATCCATAGAGCGGTATGCACACTGTATCCCTCGATGGGATGTCGTCCAAAACGTGATGGTTTACGGATCGTCTTCTTGCTTCGAGATTCAGCCATATTGCACCGCCTTAAGAATGATACCGTTATTATAAATAAGTATAACGCTCTGTTCAATACGTTTTTTCTTGACAGGGATCACATATTATTATTTAATCATTTTAGCAATTTTGCAGATAATGGAGTATTTGTCATGTGCAGCGTGATCAACGAAACCAAGGTTAAAGAGATAATGAAGGACATCCCTCCCGACGAGACTTTCACGCTCGTTGCAGAAACTTTCGGCGCGATTGCTGATTCTAACCGGGCCAAGATACTGTTTGCCATCGAGGATCGGGAACTGTGCGTATCAGATCTTGCCACCATCGTGAATATCACTGATTCGGCCGTCTCACAGCACCTCCGAATCCTGCGCAACCTTAGACTCGTAAGATCACGTAAAGAGGGACGTATGATCTATTACACTCTCGACGATGAACACATCGGACAGCTCCTCCATCTCTGTCTAGACCATATCGAGGACGGAAATAAATAATATGTCACACCACCACGACCACAACGATGAGGATGAACTCGAAGAAGAGGAATCTGAAGAAGAAGAAAACCATACCCTTTCGATAATCAGGAATGCCGTAGCAGCCGTGATCATGATAACGGCTCTCATCCTGGAACACACGTTGTCCCTCGACACTGTGTGTATGGTGCTATTCCTGGCCGTCTATATCATCACCGGCTACTCTGTCATCTGGGGCGCATTGAAGAGGACCCTAAAACTGTCTTTCTTCGATGAACAACAGCTCATGACCATCGCAACCGTCGGAGCCATCATCATCGGAAGCATCGAGGAAGCCGCAGCAGTGATGCTCCTTTACTCCATCGGAGAACTCCTGGAAGATTACATCACAGACAGATCAAATGACAGCGTAAAAGAACTATTGGCATCTATTCCCAATACCGCACACCTGATCCCGGATATCGATAATCCACACGAGACTGTCGATACCGAACCGGATGAGATCGGTATCGGTTCATACATCGCTGTAAGACCCGGGGAAAAGATCCCTCTCGACGGCACTGTCATCAACGGCGAGAGCACACTGGATACATCCGCCATAACCGGCGAATCACTTCCTGTATCCGTCTCCCCATCATCTACTGTCACCGCCGGAACGATCAATAACGACGGACTCCTCATCATCCATACCGATAAGCTCTTCAAGGATTCATCCATTTCCAAAATCATGGAAATGGCTAAAGAATCGGCCAAGCATAAATCGAATACTGAAAGATTCATCACTCGTTTTGCCAGGATCTATACTCCGGCAGTACTGGTACTGGCCCTCCTGCTGGCCGTTATCCCGCCCCTCTTTTTCAATGGAGAATGGCCGAAATGGATTTATCAGGCACTGTCTCTCCTTGTTATATCCTGCCCGTGCGCTCTCGTGATCAGCATCCCGCTGGGATACTTCTGCAGTATCGGCACCTGTTCCAGAAACGGCATCCTGATCAAAGGCTCCCAGTATCTCGATGCTCTCGTCAAGACCGACAGGATGTTCGTAGATAAGACCGGAACCCTGACCAACGGACAGTTCAAAGTCGTATCGATCGTGCCCTTCGGTATCGAAGAAGACGAACTGCTAAGATTAGCTGCCAGCGCCGAACAGTCTTCCAATCATCCTCTCGCCAAAGGACTCGTCGCCGCATGTAACTCCCTGCTTCCATCTTCGGACTTTACTGAAGCGGCAGGGAAAGGCATCGTCGCCAAGGTCGACGGACATACCATCATCGTCGGAAGCGACAAACATATCCACGAGAAAGAGATCCCGCATAACGAACGCCTGTGTCTCATCGACGGCACCGCTCTGCATGTAGCCGTCGACGGTATCTATAAGGGATATATCACTCTCAGTGACAGCCCCTATCCCGGAACCAGAAAGCATATCCGCGAACTGAAAGATCTGGGAATAAACAATATAACGATGCTCACCGGAGACAATCATGTTTCTGCCAAATTGATAGCGAACCAGATCGGAATCAAAGACGTCAGAAGCGAACTCCTTCCCGAGGAAAAAGTCGCCATCGTCAAGCAAGCCGAATCCGAAGATCAGGGCAAAGTCTTCTTTGTCGGTGACGGCATCAATGATGTACCGGTGATCGCAGCATCAGATGTAGGTATAGCCATGGGCGGAACGGCATCTGCCGCCACCATCGAGGCCGCCGACATCATCATCAACTCCTCCGATATCAGCAAACTCTCTGAACTGATTCGGACGGCACGCCGCACCAATACCATCGTCAAAGAAAACATCGTGGCCGCACTGGGGATCAAAGCAGTATTCATCGTGCTGGCTACGCTGGGCATGACTAACATGTGGCTGGCAGTATTTGCAGATATGGGCGTCACGATATTAGCCGTACTCAACTCCACACGGCTGCTCATAAAGAAGCACTAAAAAAAGAGGACATCCTGTGATGTCCTCTTCTCATTTCTAATCTTTTATCTCTAAACAGCTTTGCGGTCTTTGATGATGCTCTCGAGGAAGGCCTTGTTATTCGGTGTCCTCTTAAGAGAATCGATGACACGCTGAGACGATTCGGTAGTACCGCCGTTAGGCTGATCGGTAGCAATAGCAGCCACCATACGTCGGAGGATCCTGGTAAGAGTAAATTCCTCTTTGTCGTACAGGAATTCATCACGTCGAGTGGAAGAACGAGTGATATCGACAGCTGGGAACGTGCCGCGCTCTGCCAGCTTCCTGTCGAGATGCAGTTCCATGTTACCGGTACCCTTGAATTCTTCATAAATCAGGTCATCCATCCTGGAACCGGTATCGACAAGACAAGTAGCAACGATGGTAAGAGAACCACCTTCTTCGATATTACGGGCCGCACCAAAGAATCGTTTTCCGGGGTGCAATGCCACGGGATCGATACCGCCTGAAAGGGTCCTGCCGGAAGGAGGCAAAGAGAGGTTATAAGCACGGGTCAGACGGGTGATACCGTCAAGGAGTAGGAATACATCCTTGCCGGCCTCGACCATTCGCTTGGCTTTCTCGATAGCAAGCTCGGCGACTCGGGTCTGATTCTCGACAGCTTCATCAAAGGTAGCCGCAATGACTTCGCCTTTGACCGATCGTTTCATATCTGTAACTTCTTCCGGTCGTTCACCGATGAGACAGACGATCACATGAATATCCTTGTAATTATCTTCGACAGCATTGGCAATAGATTTCAGAAGCATAGTCTTACCGGCTTTGGGAGGAGCGACGATAAGGCCTCGCTGGCCGCGGCCGATAGGAGCGAACAGGTCGATAAGTCGAGTCGCAAGGACATCGGGAGTGGTCTCCATAGTAATCCGCTGATCAGGAAAGATCGGGGTCATCTGGGAGAATGTCGGTCGCAGTCTTGAAACGTCCGG
>JAEEOC010000024.1 GCA_016284035.1 Dehalococcoidales bacterium | reverse complement strand
ATTCCCAGAACGCCCTTTGGAAATACATGGTCGAGTACTTCGTACGCAGGTATGAAGACATCATCAGGGAACGGTTGGGGCCCGGAACGCTGGATCCCGGACTTGCCTACAGCATCCGTTTCTACTGCATGGGATCTGTGGGGATGACGCGTGAATGGGTGCTCAATGACAATATCACGTCTGCTGAGACGGTGGTCAGGATGATGTTCGGTTCCATGCCGGAGAAGATGCGTGCGATCATATTCCCGGAGGACGCCCCGGAATCCGAAAGGAACTGATCAAAAAACTCAGCTCTCTCCCATCTTACGGAGCATTTTCCGGATCTTTACTCGCAAAACCAGTCCGAATCCCCAGACGAATAAACCCGAAACGAGGGTGATGATCATTTCAGGTATGGTGTCTGCCAGGAATTTTGTGAGCGTGATCGAGATGACGATGCCGATGAAGATCAGTATCTCGGTGAAGATCGCAAAGGTCTCTATCTTCGACTTCGTAGTCAGCATGTTCAGTGCGGTCTTTTCTCCCAGATCTGTTCTTTCGTCGGCGGATATCCTTCTGGCATACAGGAGCTCAGATACCTGTATCCCCAGCGCCCTGCATAAAGGTTCATATAAAGACATGTCGGGCATGGTCCTGCCGTTCTCCCAGCGTGACACTGACTTCTGGGTGACTCCCAGTAATTCGGCCAGTTCTTCCTGGGTCATCTCCTTTTCTTTGCGGCATTCTCTGATGAAAGTGCCGATATCTACTTGATTCATGATGCTCCCTCCGACATGTTGCTGGGATGATTATCCGGTAGCTCTTTAAAAAAGAACAGGACAGATACTGAGTATTCAAGTGTTTTATATAAAAAAGACCCGTCACAGGCAGATGTGGCGGGCCGATTATCTTGGGCTAAGTGATAAAAACTATTCGCCTTCGATGGGGGACTGGCTCTTAGGTGCATCATCCTTATTTTCAGCGGGTGCTGCCGGAGCGGCAGGAGCATCCTGCTGAGGATAGGCGATACCCTGTCGGGCGATCCTGACGACGGTGTTGTCAGCGAGCTTGATCATGAAGCTGTCATCGAGGACCTTCTCGATGGTGGCATAGAAACCGCCGATGGTGATGACTTTATCACCAGGCTTCAGTGCGCTGATGCGTTCCTGAGCCTTCTGCTGCTGTTTCTTCTGGGGTCGGATGATCATGAAATAGAAGATAGCAAACATCGCGATCAGGATGACGATCATCATGATGGATCCGTT
This sequence comes from Dehalococcoidales bacterium, assembly GCA_016284035.1. GTDB lineage: Bacteria > Chloroflexota > Dehalococcoidia > Dehalococcoidales > UBA1222 > UBA1222. Next base: position 5,447 of record JAEEOC010000024.1, on the reverse strand, counting down.
GTTGCTTCCGCCTTCAGCGCCGGGTAATAGGTTACAACCCATGTGGGGATTCCTCCTCTTTAAACTGTACCGTGTAACGACCACGCTGTTGCACGGTCGATCTTAACGTTCATTATTCTGCCGGAGAGATCATGTTCACTCTCCGTAAAAACAAGTTTATCATTTCTGTTCCTGCCTTGCCACTTGCCGTTCTTGACGCCCTCGAACAGGACTTCTGTTTTGTTCCCGACGAACTTCTGGTTGATCTCAGCCAGGATCTTGCCCTGGACCTCTTCCACCATGTGCAGTCTGCGGTCTTTTTCCTCTTCGGGAATGTCGTCCTTAAGGTGTTTTGATGCGTAAGTGCCGGTCCTTTCGGAATAGGCGGCGATGTGGATGGCATCGAACCGGACTTTCTTTATTACATCGATGGTCTCCATGAACTGTTCTTCTGTTTCCCCGGGGAATCCCACGATCATGTCGGTGACTAAAGAAACATTGGGGATGATCTCCCGCATCATGTCGACGAGTTCAAGATAGTATTCCACGGTGTAATGACGGTTCATGGCTTTTAAGATATCGTTGCTGCCGGACTGGATGGGCAGGTTGATGTTCTCGCAGACTTTAGGAAGGGATGCCACCGCTTCCATGACTTTTCTGTTCATGTCCTTGGGATGATTTGTTAAGAATCTGATACGTAAAAGACCTTCGATATCATTTAATCTCTTAAGAACGTCTGTGATGTCGGTATCGAGGTCGCGTCCGTAGGAATCCACATTCTGACCTAAAAGCGTTATCTCCTTGGCACCGAGCCCGACTAATTCGCGAGCCTTCCTTTCTATATAATCAGGAGCAAAACTCTTCTCACGGCCTCTGGTATAGGGAACGATGCAGTAGGAACAGAAATTGTCGCAGCCCTGCTGGATTGGGATGAAATTGCAGATAGGGGAGGACAGAGTGCGCTTTTCATTCTTCTTGAGCCACTCGGGGATCTCACCCGGTGCCATGAATTCATCGACGTAAGGGAACTTCTTTTTTAGTTCTGTTTTATCGCCGAGACTTGCCATGCAGCCGGTGAGGATGATCCTGGCATCCTTGTTCTTCTGTTTGATGGGCTTCATGTTCTGAAGTTTATTGACGGCCTTGTCTTCGGCGCTCTGTCGGACCATGCAGGTATTTATGATCACCAGATCTGCTTCAAAGGGGTCAGATGTTTTGACATAGCCGAAGCTCTGGGCTGCGGCCTCATATTCTTCTGATTCGGATTCGTTCATCTGACATCCGATGGTCCAGATGTAATATCTCTTCATAATGTGAAAAATTTTAGCATAAATAGAATGTTCTCGACTTGCTTTTTAACACTTGAATTGGTATCATAACAAACTGTTGTATTGCGGATTTTGACTTGCTTGAAAATCCGTCTTTATGGTTTACTTACGAAACCTATTAGGAGAAACGAAAATGGCTGAAGATATTATTGAAGAAACTGCAGAACAAGAAGCACCTGTTGCAGCTGCTGAAGTTAAAGAAGAGACTGCACCTGTCTCTGTTGTACCTGAACTGGCCCCCGGCGACACCGTCAAGGTCAGCGTCCGAATCCGCGAAGGCGAAAAGGAACGAATCCAGGTATTCCAGGGCGTCGTCATCAAGACCGTCAAGAGCGTTGACGGCGGCAACTTCACCGTTCGACGAGTTGCTTACGGCGTCGGCACCGAACGAACCTTCCCCAACAATTCACCGATGCTGGCTAAGGTCGAAGTCCTTCGACACGGTAAAGTTCGACGAGCTCGACTCTTCTACTTACGAGATCGCTCCGGCAAGGCTGCCCGAATCAAGGAAAAGAGAACCGCTAAATAATTCAGCTGTTTTGATCCTGAATGACAGAGCCATGTTTCAAATGAAGCATGGCTCTTTTGTTATTTCTGCTTTGCAATGAACCTGTCGCCGTCAGCGACATCACAGAATACGAAATATCCCGAACCTTCTTTGATGAAGATGAGGGCATCCTTTTCTGCTTTGAATCGGAATTCTATGATCTCGCCGCCTCTTTGTTCAGACAGGACGATGATCCCGTTATTATCGATCCAGGTACCCTCGCCGAAGAAACTGCTGAGCATCCCTTCGTAGTAGGTGAAAGTACCGTCTTTTTTGAGAGTGATCGTAAAATCGCCGCCGATACCCTCTTTCTCCCAGACGTAGGGCTTGGCGTATTTCTCAGCTGACTTCTGCTGTTCATGATCCCAGAGCTTATCGATACTGTACTTGCTCTTCGGGTACCAATAAAACGATGTCTTGTGGAGGGTTCCTGAGAGAGTGAAACGGTTCCAGACTACGATCTTGCAGGCGATCGCCTGGTATTCCTTGGTACCGCCGTCGTGGTAGACTTTTGTCTGGGTCGGGATGAAGAGGATGAGCATGATCACCATAAGGATCACGGCCGATACGATGATGATGGTCTTCTTCATATCATTTTCCTCCGTTATCTTCTCCATTATAGCAACTGTATCCTTTTAGTTTTTGCTCATATCCGTAATATATAATCTAATGTAATGAACATGAAGTATGCCGATGTCTGTGTGGATGCTCCTGTAGTCTTACGGGAAGATTCTTTTTCATACTCTATCCCTAATGGAATGGACGTTAAGGTCGGGCATGCTGTCATCGTCCCCTTCGGTCCCAGGACACTGCAGGGCATCGTCGTGGGACTTACCAATATCCCGGCAGTGGAAGCGACACGTGACATCATCGGTATCGTCGGCGACGAACCGACTTTGACTAAACAGCAGATCAAGCTCGCTTCTCTTATCAGTACCTACTACCGCTCATCGCTCTTCCAGGCTCTGTCACTCTTTTTGCCTCCCGGCTTCAGCAGGAAGTCTCTTCAATATATATATTCTGTGGAAGGTGCATATTCCGAAGATCCTTTAGAGATGGAAGTGATCACGCTCCTCAGGACTCCGGCAGACGTGCGTTCTGTCCTTAAGTCCTACGAAAAAGACCTCATCAATTCCATGCTGGGGAAGGGTTTCCTTAAAAAGGAATTCCGTCTGGATGTCCCCAGGATACGCCCCAAATATGAACGCTGGTACAGCTGTCCGCTCGATGAGGCATCCTTTGAATCGGCAATCTCTTCATTAAAACGCTCCGCTTCCCAGCGGGATCTCCTTACTTATCTATTTGAAAAGAAAAACGTCTCTTCGTCCGAACTGAAAGAACAGGGTTTTACTTCTGCCGCAGCAGGTTCGCTCTCTGAAAAAGGATTCATTTCTTTTGAGATGCGGGAATTGATAAGAGGATCTTTATCGATTCCGTCCACTCAGAAACTCCGCTACGAACTGACTGCTTATCAGAAGCATGCTTTAGATGAGATCAGCACCGGCATTGCGGAGCAGAAGGGCGAAAAATATCTCCTTCATGGTGTCACCGGATCGGGCAAGACGGAAGTGTATCTCCGTGCCGCCGAGGAAGCTCTGAAAAAAGGAAAACGCGTCATCGTCCTGGTCCCTGAGATAACCCTGACTTCCCAGATCGTCCGCCTCTTCTCCATGCGCTTCCCGGGACGTGTCGCCGTCACTCACAGTGGCATGACGCTTGGTGAACGCTTCGATCAGTGGCGGCAGATAAAGAAAGGAAAATGCGATATCGTCATCGGCGCCAGGAGCGCCATCTTCTCTCCGGTCTCGGATCTGGGACTCGTCATCGTCGATGAAGAACATGAATACACTTATAAACAGACCGAGAGCAGTCCTCCGTATCATGTGACCCGTATCGCCGAGACTCTTTGCAAGGCTGTTGGCTGTGTGTTGTTACTGGGAAGTGCCACGCCTGATGTTACGACTTATTACGCCGCAATCAGAAAGCGCTATAAGCTTCTGACTCTTCCTGAACGTATCAACGGCTCGAAGGGCACGGGACTGCGTTATGCCATCTGCGACATGCGGAAAGAAGCCAAGGCAGGCAACCGCTCCATCTTCTCACGTATCCTTCAGAAAGAAATGAGAGATACTCTGGTTAGACATGAGCAGATCATCTTATTCTTAAATCGCCGCGGCGACGGACAGTTCGTGCAGTGCCGTGAGTGCGGATATGTTGTGAAGTGTTCATCCTGCAATATCTCCATGACCTATCATTCGGATAAGGACATCATGCTCTGCCACAGATGCAATGCCAAAAAGAGGATGCCTGCGGTCTGCCCCGGATGCGGAAAAGGAAAACTGGATACCCGCGGTATCGGCACCCAGACTGTCGAAAGGGAGATCCAAAAACTCTTCCCGGAAGCCAGATGCATGCGCTGGGACAGCGACGCCGCGCGTGAAAAAGACGCGGTGGACGGTCTCATGAAGAAGATGCTTTCCCATGAAGTGGATATCCTCATCGGTACTCAGGCGATAGCCAAGGGGCTGCATTTCCCGAATGTCACATTGGTCGGTGTGGTCTCTGCCGATATGGCTCTGAACTTACCTGATTTCCGTGCCTGTGAACGGACTTTTCAGCTGATCTCCCAGGCGGCCGGCAGGGCAGGGCGCGGTGAGAAACGCGGGACTGTCATCGTCCAGTCCTATGCTCCCGATAATTATGCTGTGCGCACATCTGTCACATCGGACTATAAGACTTTTTATGAGCAGGAGATCGAACTGAGGAGGAAGATGAACTATCCTCCGTTCTCCAAGCTGGCTGTGATCTCTGCCGAGAGCAATGATGAAGAAGCGCTCATCAGAGAGATGCATTCCTTTAAGGAAAAACTATTGAAGATCGCCGCATCCAAAGGGATCTCTCTTGAGATCCTTGGTCCGACTGTTCCTTTCATCGCAAGGCGTCACGGGCTTTACCGTTACGAACTGACTTTACGCGGGAACTTTACTTCGCTTCTAGTAAATATTTTTATACCTAAAGGATGGTCCATAAACGTAGATCCTTTGGGAATTTGATGTGCCCGTTATGCTATCATTTTTAAAGCATGTTCGATATCAAACGCTACCTCGATGACACAGAGATAAAAGTCCTCAATGACTGGAATACCCGTTTCTCATCAGCTGAAACGTATGTCGTCGGCGGCACCGTCCGCGATATCCTCTTAGATAAAAAGACTTCCGATATCGATATCGCCATTAAACCTATCCCGTTCGATCAGATCGAAGCCTTTGCCGATGATCATAATCTGAAAGCCATCTGGCTGGATGAAGCTCACGGCATCATGCGCATCCTTCCCCGTGACAATACCTGGCACCTCGATGTCGCGTACTATCAGGGGACAATCGAGGAAGACATGGAACGCCGCGACTTTACTGTGAACGCCATGGCGATCCCCTTAAAAGGCTTCCTCAAAGGCCGTAATGAGACGATCCTTGATATCTTCAACGGGCAGAAAGACCTTAAATCCAAGAAGCTTTTAGCTGTATCCGATACTGCTTTCAGCGACGACCCCATCCGTATCCTCCGCGGCATCAGGCTTTCCGGAACACTGGGCT
>JAEEOC010000023.1 GCA_016284035.1 Dehalococcoidales bacterium | reverse complement strand
AGCACGTTCGTTTCGGTAGGCATTGGCAGTATCGATCAGTCTGTAACCAAGCTTAAGTGATTCACGGACACTGTTCTCAGCATCCTTAGGTTCCAAAAGAAAGGTCCCGATACCGACAGTCGGCATCATGATCCCATTATTGAGTCGTAATTCTTTCACGATTAAAGATTCTCCTTGATCCATTTTTCTACTATTTTTTTTGACCCGCTGACGCTGGAACCTGAGATCGCCAGACCGGATCTCACATCGGCACCTTTGCAGATCTTCTTGATATCGCTGACGACACTTCCGAGTCCGCTGCCCTCATGAGTCGAAAAAGGCATCACGGTCTTGCCGGTAAAGTCCAGTCTGCCAAGCTGAGTGAACATCGGCTGGGGAAGTGTGCCCCAATAGATAGGCCCGCCGATAAAGACCGTATCATATCCTTCGATGCTGTCCAGATACTTCTTCAGCTCGGGAAGCTCACCCTTCCGCTGTTCTTCTTTAGCTTCATTGATGCAGGTCATATAATCCTTGGCATAATCTTTCTTTCTCTCGACCTTGAAGAGATCAGCACCGGTGATATCTTTGATGTATTCGGCAACGACTTCGGTATTGCCCTTGTCGATGTAGCGCATCTGTCCGCCAAAGTAGTTTTCGTCAGCTCTTGAAAAATAAATGACTAAAGATTTCATTACTTATGCTCCTTATATTTCCGGATATGGTCCATGATTATCTTTTCGGGCTCGACTTCGCCATCTGTAAAACACCAGAGGTTAAGCGCTCCGTAATAAACGCTCACGACCTCATCGGCCAATCTCTTATCTCCCAGGATGTCACTGATACGTGCTCGGTCATAGTCCAGCTTGCTCTTGCCGTAAAAGCTCCCCTGCACCGAGTGAGAAAACCAGACTTGTGCCATTTTGAGTCCGCCATTTTTGATGTGTTCCAGCGATTTGGTCAGGAAGTATTCGAGTCTCTCGAATCTGGAATGATCAGCGGAAAGAAGGGCATCCTCATAAGAGATCCGGATCTTTTGCTCGATCAGGTCTTCTTTAGACGAAAAGTGGGTATAGAAAGACCCTTTTGAAACACCTGCTGCTTCCGTGATCTCTGAAACTGAAACGGCGTCGAAACCTTTTTCACTGATAAGCTGCATAGCACATTCTGTGATACGTCTTTTGTTCTCATTAGATCTGTTTGACCGCAATTCATTGTTATATGTCATGACGACATTATAATAATTCATTGACCGTCGGTCAACTAATTGTCTAAGCGTGTTTTTCATCAATTGCCGACGAAGTCTGTATAGAATTGTTTAAGAAGATAAACTATACTTATCATATCAATAAGAATAATAAATACTGTCAGCGGAGAAAGAACATGAAGCGATTCGCATATATAGCTTTAGCTGTAATCATGATCATAGGTACGGTCATAACCGCCGGATGTCTTAATACCGAGACCAAGACCACCGATGATATCCATCTGGTCTTCGAACGCATCGTCTCAGGCGATGATATCCCCAAATACATTCCATTCGGCTATGAAGGACTCATCGCAGAATACGAATATGTGGATCATGTCTATCATCAGGGCGACAGCTTTACTGACCATTCCGTCTTCAGGACCACATATATCTATGACACCCCTGAAGCCGCTGCCAAACGATATACTTCTCTCAAACGAACCTACAAGGATAATGTAGTACAGGTCGGCAATATCATCTTCCTTAACGAGATCCGTCAGAATGCCGTTATTACATCCAGCATCCACTGGCAGAAGAACTATAACGAGATGCTTGAGTACATGCTGGACAGCGATTTCTTGCTGATCTCCCCCGAAAACCCTTAAGAAAGATCCTAAAACATGAAAAAACTGCTCTGCACTTGCCTCACACTTATCTGTGCGGTATCACTCGGCGTTGCCGGATGTTCCGGGGATACAAAGACCACCAATGACGTACATCAGATCTTCGAGCGCGTAATCTCCGGTGACCAGATTGCAGAATACATACCCTTCGGTTATGAAGGACTCATCGCAGAATACGAATTTGTGGATCACGTCTACCACTACGGCGACGATGTGCCATTCGTATCGGTCTATCGCACAGCATTCATTTACGACAGCGTAGAAGCAGCCTCTAAACGTTTCTCATCCCTCAAACGTACATATAAAGATGACTGTTCACAGCAAGGCAACGCTCTGCTGGTCAATTACAGTTATTACCGTTCTTCACTCTACCTGAACGGGGAACTGACCTTCGACGAACATATAACCGACGCGATCGAGAACGGGTTCCTCTACATAGAACCATAAGCATAAAAGAAACAGCTTTTGAACAAAAAAAACCGTTTGATTATGAGATCAAACGGTCTTTTTTACTGGTTTAAATCATGAACTCTTCAGTTAGTACTTAGTTTAAAGATACCCATACGGAAGGTCGGACGCCTTTGTTGTGGATAACGTATCCGCCAAGGGTGCAGACAAAACCGTCAGAATAGATATATGACGCATTATGCCCGCTGTTCCCGCCGGTCGAGCGCAGCCACCACTCGGCCAATCCATCGTCCGGACCTGACTCAGCAATAAATAGATCTTTCGTGGCCGCATAAGCAGTAGGAAGCGCTATCCTGATGGGATCCTGATAACCATAGCTCCAATCCGTATTGAAACCATAGGCAGTGTTGATGACATCCTGAGCGCTCAGCAGGAATACCTTATCTGTGACATCATTGCCGGGATCGGCATCTTCGAAGCCCATTGCCTTGTCTGCCTTGGAAACGGAGTCAACGAGCCTAGCCTCCGCACCACTGAAGGCAGCCTTTAAAAATACAGTATTCAACCATTCTCGAATATCACTTGTTTCCCACGTCGTAGTTTCGTATTCTTCGTTGTACTGAACTGAATCGAGGACATATCGGCTTAGAAGAAGAGCTTTGCCGTCCTTTACGTCCAGGATGATCCATTCGATGGGGGCCGTTGCGCCGCTAGCACTCTGCGGATATGAACCGAAGGTCACAATATTTCCGACCTCGACTTTTTGCCCATTATCGAGCGGTCTGACCGGAGCATCATAGGGTTTTGCACAAGCTTCGGGATCATCGTCATCCCAATAATCATCGTCATCCCAAATATCATCGTCGGTGGTAGTGGTCGTGGTCTTAGATGTAGTAGTCTTAGACGTGGTGGAAGTGGTCGTAGTCGATGTCGTAGTAGTCTTGGTGGTAGTCGTAGATGAAGTCGGCTGGGTAGTCTTTCCGCCGCCGCAGGCAGCAAGAGCGACCAGCATGGATACTGCCAACACCAAGCACATGATCTTGATCATTCCGTGTCTTTTCATTGATTCACTCCTGATACATCATTAAAAAATCGGGATCCGTCCCTGGACTAAACTAATCCCGGTAAAGGATAAACTATAACTGCCAGGTTCTAGACCGTAGAAAACTATTGTCTGATCATCGAATAGATCCCTCGTTACCACCGGGCCAACCTGGATATCGCCCGGATAATAATACGCGCCCTGATCAGTCAACTCATAAGTTATGTTCACAATACTGCCTACTAACCCACCATTGTCGCTTCTCTTATCGCCGTTGAACGTGACTGTCAGCGTAACTTTGCCATCGGGCGCAGCAGTAAACCAATAGGAAAAACCTGTGATATACCACTCCTGCATGACCACATGGTGATCAGCATCATAAAGATCGAGTTTCACAGGAAGACCAGGCACTGTGAGCGTACTCTTCTTCAGCACTGTCACCCTGATGGTGTCGGATACCCCGTTTGAGCTCTCTGCTTTGATCACCGTAGAACCCGCCTTGACTGCTGTAACTGATCCGCTGTCGTCGACCTTAGCTACGGATTCGTCTTCACTGGTCCACTTCAGGGTCTTATCCGCTACATTCCTGGGATAGATATCATAGGAAACCGTATCGGACTCACCTTCAATTAGTTCCATGGAAGGATATAAAAAAATTCGGGTGACATCGGTCCTGGCCTCGATAAATGCAGCTTCGATCATTGGAATAGCCCCAGGTCCGTCACCGTAAAGCCCGTTCAGTTTGCCGTAGACGGCCACACCATCACCCGACCTGAACGTATAGAAACTCGGAGACGTCACATAGACAGTGCCGCCATCGTAAACGCTGAGCCTATACGATACTGAACCTGAAGCAGACAATGCAAAGCTGACGATTTCTCCCTCGAAGAAGGCTTCCTGGCCAACGAATTGTTCGGGGTTCTGCACCAGTTCGAAATATTGGTACGTCTTGTACTTCGTCCTGACATCATCCCCCGAGTGCCCGCCTATATCAGGAACAGTGGACGTATTCGTATTTACCGCATTGCAACCGCATAAACAAACGAGAAAAATCGTAAAGAGAATGCAAAATACTTTCTTCATCCGCCTGCCCCATGTAATTATGACGTTTTCAGTGTACCACAAGGACATAAATACGCAGAAGAGTACAGATTAAGAATTAAAGGGAATAGTTAGAAAGATGGTGGAGCCGGGGGGATTCGAACCCCCTACCTTTTGACTGCCAGTCAAACGTTCTGCCAAGTGAACTACGGCCCCAAAGGACAAAAGATAATCTAACACAAATAGCTGATTCTTGCAAGGCGACTATTTATAAAATATACTTTGAGTAGCGAAAGTAATTTGGGGTGAATTACTATGAATCGTCCAACAATGCCTAAGAATCTCAAAGAACTGATCATGGTCATACTGGTCGGTACGGGTCTTATCGTGGCGCTCTCCGGTGCATTCGCAACTGAGCAGGTCGGTTTCATGATCTATTCAAAACCCGACATCAAGCTCATCGTCATCGGATCAGTCTTCATCCTGGCAGCCGCAATCATCGGCTTCCTCACAAGATCAGGCAAGAATATCTAAGAAAGAGATCTAGATATCATCTTCATCGACAAGCTTTTGACACTTGTCTATCTCTTCTTGCGTGACTCCGAAATCACGGAACGTCTCAATATCGGTTATGCCTGCCCTTACGCATTCCAGAAGGTTCAGGTCCCCGTTCTCATCGACGAACGGTTCCAATAAAAGATCGTTATGCCAGGCCTTCAACGCTGTCTCCGAGTACAGCAGCTTCAGTTCAGGCTCCAATCCTTCACGCAGTGCTTTCACGCCCATTGCTCTGAGGTTCTCATCGATGCATCCGTGCTTCTTCAGTTTGGCAAAGGCCCTGATATAGCGCTTTCCCATCTCATCGGCACAGAGTCCGCAGACTGCTTCCTCCAGCCCCTTACCAAGAGCGGTATTGACTCTGACCCAATCCAGCATGCCGGTCTTGGGATCATAGATCATGCCGCCGGCAGCGGCATTTACTCTGTTGAACAGTTCCTGATAATCGCGCATGCGATCGGCATCGGTATATTCGTCCGCCATGCGTCCTTACTCCATCTTCCATTTGGTGCCGCTGGGAGTATCCTCGAGGATGACGCCCAAAGCTTCGAGCTGCTTGCGAAGTTTATCTGCCATCTCATACTGTTTGGCAGCTCGCAGATCGCGTCGGGTCTCGATGAGGAGTTCGATGAAAGGCTCAGCGCCTCCCACGTTCTTCTTAGATCCCTCGAAAGTGAGACCTAAGACTCCGCCGAGTTCCTTGAAGAAAGCGACTTCCTTAGAAATGTCGCAGCCGTTGTCACGGGCCTTATTGATCTCCCTTGCCAGGTCGTATAAAGCGGCCAGGGCCTGGGAAGAGTTGAAATCATCGTCCATAGCTTCGGTAAAACGGGTGCGATAGGCATCCAGGTCGATTTCTGAAGCCTTAGTACCCTCCGACTGTACAGTTGCCGTCTGAGCCAGTCTTTCGGCGCCCTTTTGGGCGGCTTCCATGGATTCGGCGGTATAAGTAAGCGGAGATCTGTAATGTGAAGACAGTACGAATACTCTCAAAGCATCAGATGTGTACTGTTTCAAAGTCTCTTTAATGGAAATGACGTTACCGATGGACTTGCTCATCTTGTCATTGCCGAGCTGCATCAGACCGTTATGGAGCCAGAACCTCACGAACGGTTTTACGCCGGTAAAAGCTTCAGACTGGGCAATCTCGTTCTCATGATGGGGGAAGATGAGATCTTCACCGCCTCCGTGGATATCGATGGTCTCACCCAGATACTTCAATGACATGGCACTGCATTCGATATGCCAGCCGGGACGTCCGGGGCCCCAGGGGGATTTCCAGGAAGGTTCACCTGGTTTCGTGGCTTTCCAAAGGACGAAGTGCATGGGATTCTCTTTTTCGTCATCGACTGCGATACGTGAACCGGCCAGCATCTGATCGAGAGTACGGTGCGCCAGCTTT